>JBEKLJ010000154.1:0-8308 GCA_050010255.1 Bryobacteraceae bacterium | reverse complement strand
GGGCTCGCGGCCAACTCTCCATCACCGAGGCCGCGCTCAACCAGGCACGCAAGATCCATGACCGGCGCGAGGAGCTGTATAAAGCTGGCGCGATCCCGGGGCGAGACCTGCTGACGGCCGAGACCGACGTGGCGCGGGCGAAGGCGGAGTATGAAGTAGCGCGGCAGTCGCTCGATCTTCTGGAACACCAGTCGGGTCAGCGCGACATCCAGATGGCGCGGAGCCGGCTCGAGCAGGCCGAAGCCCGCCTGGCGGGCGCCGCGGCGCAACTGCAGTTCACTGCAATCCGCAGCCCGTTCGCCGGCACCATCACCGAGCAGTTCATGTATCCCGGCGATATGGCGAAGCCGGATGCACCCATGCTGGTTGTCATGGACCTTTCAACCGTGATCGCACGCGCGCAGGCGCCGGAGGCCAAGGCCGCGGCGTTGCACGGCGGGCAGGCGTGCGCGTTCTCGCCGTCGGATTCGCCCGCTGCCGTCTTCGCGGGCCGCGTCACGGTGGTCAACCGGGCGGTGGATCCGGCGCGCCGCACCGTCGAAGTCTGGTGCGAGATTCCGAACCCAACGCGCGCACTGCGCGCCAACGTCTTTGGCGAGGTCACGATCCAGACGGGAAGCGATCCCGGCAGCCTGGTGGTCCCGCAGGCGGCGGTCGAGTTCGCGGAGGGCACGGCGAAGGGGACCGTGGTGGTGGTGGACCAGGGGCGGATCGCGCACCGGCGCGAGATCGAGGCCGGCGAGGTGTCCAACGGCAGGGTGCAGGTGAGGAGCGGGCTGAAGGCGGGAGAGGTGGTCATAGTCGAGGGCGGCTATGGGGTTCCTGACGGCGCCGAGGTGAGGCCGCAATGACGCGCCTGCCGGCTGAGCCCGCGGCGGAGGCCTGCCGCGGATGACCGCCCGCCTGGCCGGCTTCGTCGAGGCGCACGGCCGCGCGCTCGTCCTGATCGTGCTCAGCTTCGCCCTGGCCGGCGTGGTCTTCCTGTTCCAACTGCCCATCGCGATCTTCCCTCAAACCGACTTCCCGCGCATCGTCATCCTGGTGGATAACGGCATCGCGCCCGTGGATGTTCAGATGCTCACGGTGACGCACCCGATCGAGCAGGCGGTCCGCCTGGTGCCCGGGATCACCGACGTGCGCTCGGTGACCTCGCGCGGCTCGACCGAGATCAGCGCGTTCTTCCGCTGGGACGTGGACATCCTCAACGCCCTGCACCTGGTGCAGGGGCGGATCGCGCAGGTCATGCCCACGCTGCCGCCCGAGTCGCGCTTCTACGTGAACCGGCTGACGTTCTCGGTGTTCCCGATGATTGGGTTCAGCATTACCTCGGACACGCGGAGCACGGCCGAGCTGTGGGACCTGGCGTTTTATGACATCGCGCCGCGCTTGTACCGCCTGGCCGGGGTGGCCGAGACGCGGATCGTCGGCGGCCAGCCTTCGGAGTACCACATCCTGGTGGACCCCGGGCGGCTGAACGCCTACGGGCTGCCGCTGACCAAGGTCGTGGATTCCATCCGGAACAACAACGTCATTGAGCCGGCCGGCATGATCGAGGAGAACTACCACCTGTATCTGACGACCGTTACCGGGCTGGTACGCAGCAAGGAGGACATCGAGAACACGGTCGTGGACGTGGTGAGGGGCACGCCGGTGCTGGTGCGGGACCTGGCGCGGGTGGCGCCGGGCGGGCGGCCCGTCTACAACATCGTCACCGCGGACGGCCGGCCCGCGGTGCTGGTCAACGTGCTCCAGCAGCCGGACGGGAACGCGGTGGCCATTGCCGACGCGGTCAACCGCGAGCTCCTCGAGATCAAGAAGACGCTGGCGCCGGATGTCCGCCTGTCAACCTTCTATGACCAGTCCGTCCTGGTGCGGGACTCCATCGGCAGCGTGCGCGACAGCATTCTGATCGGCCTGGGTCTCTCGATCGCCGTGCTGGTCGGGTTCTTGAAGAGCTGGCGCACCACGGTGGTGGCGGCGCTGGTGATCCCGATCGCCGTCTTGGTGGCGATCGTGTGCATGAAGCTCTTCCACATGAGTTTCAACCTGATGACGCTGGGGGGCCTGGCCGCGTCAATCGGGGTGGTAATCGACGACGCGATCGTGATGGTGGAGAACATCACCGTGCACCTGTCGCTGGGCGAGTCGCGGTTCGAGGCGGCGGGGAACGCGATCCGGGAGCTGACCCCGGCGCTGATCGGCTCCACGCTCACTCCGATCATGGTGTTTGTCCCGCTGGTGTTCCTGGGCGGCATCACAGCGGTGTTCTTCCGTGCGCTCGCCATGACCATGGTGACGGCGCTGCTGGCTTCGCTATTCCTGGCCATCTTCTTCACGCCGGTGCTGGCGCGGGTGTTCTTCCGGCGCCCGGCCGGGAACGGGGAACTTTCGCCGGCGACGGGAGACCGCGAGGGAGAGCCGGCCGGCGAGGTGGGGCTGTCCCGGTTGCACCGCGCGGAGCAGGCGGGCGAGGGCCGCATCATGCGCTGGGGCACGGCACGGTATGAGGCCGCGCTGCACTGGGCGCTGGGCCACACGCGCGCCGTCCTGCTGGGCGCGGCGGTGGTCCTGGCCGGCTCGGTCCTGCTGTACAGCCGGCTCGGCAGCGGCTTTCTACCCGAAATGGACGAGGGCGCGTTCGTGCTCGACTACATCATGCCGCCCGGGACCTCGCTTCAGGAGACCGATCGTGTGCTCCGCCGCATCGAGGGCTTCCTGCGCGAGACGCCGGAGGTGGAGAGCTACTCGCGCCGCACCGGAGCGCGGCTGGCGCTGGCCATCGCCGAGCCGAACACCGGCGACTTTCTGGTCAAGCTAAAGCGCGACCGCCGGCGCTCGCTGGAGCAGGTGACCGCGGAGCTCCGCCGCAAGATCACCCGCAGCCAGCCGGCCATCGAAGTCGAGTTCCCGCACATTCTCGAGGACCTCGTCGGCGACCTGGCCTGGTCGCCGCAGCCGATCGAGATCAAGATCTTCAACGACGATCCGGAGAAGTTCAAGGCCACGGCCAGAGACGTGCAACAGTGGCTTCCGAAAGTGGCGGGCGTCGTGGACGTGGTGAACCAGACGATCGTCGTGGGCCCGACGATCAACTTCCGCGTCGATTCGCAGAAGGCGCAGCGCGCCGGTTTCGGCGTGAAGGACGTCGCCAGCCTGGAGTCGGCGATCCTGGACGGCGAGCTGGCCTCGAACATGATTCGCGGCAACCGGCTCATCGGGATTCGCGTGCGCTACCCGGAGCCCTACCGGAACTCGATCGAGAAGCTGAAGTCGCTTCTGATCACCTCTCCGACGGGGAACACGGTGCCGCTGTCGAGCATCGCGGACGCCGAGGTGGAGGAGGGCCAAACGGAGATCCAGCGCGACAATCTGCGGGAGCTGTCCTCGGTGACGGCGCGGCTGGCGGGGCGCGACCTGGGCTCGGCGATGAGCGAGATCCAGGCGCGGCTGCCGAAGGAGGTGCGCATCCCGCCCGGCACCGATATCGAGTACGGCGGGCTCTACCGCATCCAGCGCGAGTCCTTCGTGGCGCTCACCCAGGTGCTGCTGACTTCGATCCTGCTGATCTTCATCATCCTGGTGTTCGAGTTCCGCTCCTTCTCGCACCCCATCGCCATCCTGGTGGCGACGCTTCTGTGCGCTTCGGGCGCGCTGCTGGCGCTCTTCCTCAGCGGCTCGACGCTCAACATCGCCTCTTTCATGGGCACGATCATGGTGGTCGGCATTGTGCAAAAGAACGGCATTCTGATGCTGGACGCCGAGCAGTATTTCTCGGCGCGCGGGCACGCTCTGCGCGATGCAGTGTTTCAGGCGGGACGCCGGCGGCTCCGGCCCATCCTGATGACTGCGCTGGCGACGATGTGCGGGATGCTGCCGCTCGCGCTGGGCGTCGGCTCGGGGGCGCAACTGCTCCAACCGCTGGCGATTGCGGTGATTGGAGGGGTGGCGGTATCGATGGTGCTGTCGCTCGTGATCACGCCCGTCCTGTTCTACCGGCTGCGGCTGCGCGGGTTGTGAGCGCACGGGCGACGGACGGCTCCAAAGCACTCTAGCCGGAACGCACGCCCCGGGAGGGAATACCTATGACTGCGGCGGCTGCTCCGGCTCGCCGCCCTCTTCGTCGTGGCGGCCTTCGCGGATCGCCTTCAGGCGCTCTTCCTTGCGCTTGGCGCGCTCGGCGGCGCGTTTGACCAGTTCCGAGCCCACCAGCTCGAGCATGGCCTGCTCGGCGCCATCCCCCTTCCGCGGGCCCAAGCGAATGATGCGCGTGTAGCCGCCGTTGCGCTGGCCAAAGCGGGCCCCCAGGGTGTCGAAGAGCTTCTTCACGGCGGCCGGCGTCTTCAGGAACGCCGCCGCCTGCCGCCGCGAGTGCAGCGTGTCCCGCTTGGCCAGAGTGATCATCTTCTCGACCCACGGCCGGACCGCCTTGGCCTTCGGAACCGTGGTGATGACGCGCTCCTTGTCGATCACACTGGTCACCAGGTTGCGGAACAGCATCCACCGCGCATCGACCGTGCGGCCGAGCTTATATCCTGCACGCTTGTGTCTCACCCTGCTTCTCCTACTCGCTCAGGCCCTCGCCAGGCTCTTCCTCTTTATCCTGCTCGGGCTCGGGCTCGGTCTCCGTCTGGGTCTGGATGTCCTCGTCCTCATCGCGCGGGCGCTCGGTCGGCGGCACCGGCGTCACGGGCTGGCCCGCGCCGCTGATCAGCCGGCCCTGCGCGTCGAACCGCATGCCGAACTGGAGGCTCATGCCGCTCAGGATCTCCTTGATCTCGTTCAGCGACTTGCGGCCGAAGTTCTTGGTGCGCAGCATCTCGGCCTCGGTCTTCTGCACCAGGTCGCGGATGGTCTGGATGCTGGCGTTCTTGAGGCAGTTGTACGAGCGCACGCTCAGCTCGAGCTCGTCCACGGAGCGGTCGAGGATCTCGTTGACCTGGTCCAGGGCGCGCTCGGCAGGCTCCTCCACCGCCTCAGGCAGCTCCTCGAAGTTGATGAAGATGGCCATGTGGTCTTTGAGGAGCTTGGCGGCCTGGCCGATGGCATCCTGCGGCGAGATCGCACCGTTGGTCCAGACCTCCAGCGTCAGCTTGTCATAGTCGGTCATCTGGCCCAGACGGGCAGCCTCGACCGAGAAGTTGACCTTGCGGACGGGCGAGTGAACCGAGTCGATGGGGATGTAGCCCAGCGGCAGGTCCTCGTCGAAGTTGCGGTCCGCGCTGACGTAGCCGCGGCCGCTCTTCAGCCGCATCTCGATGCTCAGCCTGCCGCCGTCGCTGACGGTGGCGATGCGCATGCTGCGGTCCAGCACCTCGACCTCGGGGTCGGTTTCGATCTGGCCGCTCAAGACCTCGCCCGGCTCCTCGGCGCGGATCCGGACCGTGCGGAGCCCCTCGCCCATCATCTTGAACGGAACCTGCTTGAGGTTCAGGATGATGTCGGTGGCGTCCTCGACCACGCCGGGGATGGGGCTGAATTCGTGCGCCACGCCCTCGATGCGCACGGCGGTGATAGCCGCCCCTTCGATCGAACTCAGCAGGATGCGGCGCAAACCGTTTCCGACCGTGGTTCCGAAGCCGCGCTCAAACGGCTGCGACGTGAACATGCCGTAGCGGTCGGTCAGGGTTTCCGTGTTGGCAACCAGTCGCTTGGGTTTCTGAAAACCTTTGAACATAACGAAGATTCCTATCTCGCCACAAAGACGCCGGGGCGCCGAAGACATTGACCAATCTCTGCGCCCCCGCGGTTCATAGAACCTACTTCGAGTACAGCTCGACGATGAGCCGCTCGTTGACCTGGATCTGCACCAGGTCTTCACGTTTGGGCAGGGCGGTGAGCCGGCCTTTGAGGTTCTCGCGATCGACCTCCAGCCAGTTTGGCGCGGGCAGGTGAGCCGTCGCGTCCCGGGCCGCCAAAATGGTCGGGTGCTGCCGGCTCTTCCCGTGCACTTCGATGACGTCGCCCACCTTGACCGTGTAGGACGGGATGTTGACCTTGCGCCCGTTCACCCGGATGTGCCCGTGCCGGACGATCTGCCGGCACTGCGGGCGCGAGGTCCCGAAACCCATGCGGTAGAGAATGTTGTCCAGGCGCCGCTCGAGCATGCCGAGCAGGTTGTCGCCGGTGACGCCCTTCATGTGGAGCGCTTTCTCGAACAAGTTATGGAACTGCCGCTCTTGCAGCCCGTAGAAGCGCTTCACCTTCTGTTTCTCGCGGAGCTGAAGCCCGTAACCGACGATCTTCGGCTTGCGGTCCTTGCCGTGCTGCCCGGGAATGACGTTGCGCTTCTCGATGGCGCACTTCTCGGTGTGGCAGCGCTCGCCCTTGAAAAACAGTTTCATCCCCTCGCGCCGGCACAGCCGGCAAACGGGGCCGATGTACTTTGCCATGTTCCTCCTACCTGCCTTGCTCTCAGGTGCAGTTTACGGCCGCCTCCGGCGGCCTTCGTCCTGCTTCGTCCCAGCCAGTAGCCCCTGGATCCGACTGCCAAGCATCCGTTTGGATCCGCAGGCCACCAGCCACATGCCACCAGTAAACTATACTCTCCGCTTCTTGGGCGGGCGGCAGCCGTTGTGGGGGATGGGCGTGACGTCGCGGATCGAGCGCACGTCCATTCCCACCGTGGCCAGCGTGCGGATGGCCGACTCACGCCCCGCCCCCGGCCCGCTTACCCGCACCTCGACGACGCGCATGCCGACTTCCTTAGCCTTGTTGGCGGCGGTCAGCGCGGCCTGCTGGGCGGCGAACGGCGTGCCCTTGCGGGAGCCGCGGTACCCAAGCGAGCCGGAGCTGGACCACGCCACCGTATTGCCGGCCTGGTCCGTCACCGTCACGATGGTGTTGTTGAACGTGGCCTGGATGTAGACCACCCCCACCGGGACGTTCTTCTTCTCCTTCTTCTTGCTCTTGAAGGTCTTCTTCTTAACTGTCTTCGCTGGTGCCTTGGCCATGCCGTCCCTCTGTCAGCGCCTTAGGTCTTCGACGCCGACTTCTTCTTGTTCGCGATGGTGCCCCGCCGCGGACCCTTGCGCGTGCGCGCGTTGGTGTGTGACCGCTGGCCGCGCACCGGAAGCCCGCGCCGGTGGCGCAACCCGCGATACGAGCCCATCTCGATCAGGCGCTTGATGTTGAGCGAGACCTCCTTGCGGAGGTCGCCCTCGACCGCGCCCTCTTCTTCGATGATCTGGCGAATGCGGTTGACCTCTTCCTCGGTCAGCTCCGCCACCTTCTTGTCCTTGTGGACCCCGGCCCGATACAGGATCGAACCCGAGCGGGTCCGGCCGATGCCGTAGATATACGTCAACCCGATCTCGATCCGCTTCCGGTTGGGCAGGTCCACACCCGCGATGCGCGCCATGTCTAGACTCCCTTGCCTGGCGGCCAGCTTGCGCTGAGCCAGGCTACCCTTGCCGCTGCTTGTGCTTGGGGTTGGTGCAGATCACCCGCACCACTCCCTGGCGGTGGATGACCTTGCACTTATCGCAAATCTTCTTTACCGAAGCCCGAACCTTCATCAATGCCTCGCTGGCTGGTGGCGGCCGGCTCGCGTCCCGTGGATCTCCTGAACCCGCGAGGGTTCCGGATCCACCAGCCGCTGCCCGCTGGCCACTAGCGTTCCTTCAAAACCTTCGTAATCCTGCCTCTGCCCGGGTCGTGCGGAGACAACTCAACGCGGACCCGGTCGCCCGGGCGCACCCGGACGAAATTCTTCACCACGGCCCCGGCGGCGTGCGCCACCACCTGCCGCCGGTCCTCCAGCTCGACCCGGCAGGTCGCGTTCGGCAGCAGCTCCAGCACCGTGGCCGCCACACCCTTGCCTTCCGCCATCGCGCGCTCCGGGCCGATCCCGACCGGCGGCCCCTACGGCTTGGTCAAAACCCACGGCCCGTTCGAGGTCACCGCCACGCAGTGCTCGAAGTGAGCCGAGTAGGAGCCATCCTTGGTCACCGCCGTCCACCGGTCCCGCAGCACCTTGGACTCCGGCTGGCCCGCGTTCACCATGGGCTCGATGGCCAAAACCATTCCTTCCTTCAGCCGCGGGTTCTCGTTCCGCCGGTCCACGTAATTCGGGATCTGCGGCTCCTCGTGGAGCTGCGTCCCGATGCCGTGGCCCACGAACTCGCGAACCACCGAAAACCCGTTCGAGGTGACGTGCCGCTCAATCGTGCCGCAGATGTCAAACAGCCGGTTGCCCAGCCGGACCTTCTCCACGGCCAGATCGAGCGCCTCCTGGGTCACCTCCAGCAGCCGCCGCACCTGGGCGCTGACCTCGCCCACCGGCAGGGTGATCGCCGAATCGCCGTAATAG
>JBEKLJ010000153.1:0-8359 GCA_050010255.1 Bryobacteraceae bacterium | reverse complement strand
GCCGAAACCCGGTCGGGCGTCGAGAGGTGGGCGCCATAGAAGAGAGTGCTCGCAGTGAACGTGAGCTGGTTTGTCAGCGTCGGCGAGAATGTATGCGTGAGGTTCGTCGCCAACGAATGCGAGTGGTCTTGCGTCACGACGCCGCCCGGGTAGGGACTTTGCGGCCAAGTCTGCCATAGACCGTACGGGAAAGGAACCGTCTCGCCCTCATGGTTGTAACGCGCCGACAGGTGCGTGGAATCCGTCAGGTTGTAGTCGAGTTTCACGAGTTGCTGGTTGCGCGGCTGCGGATTGACGATATCGCTCAGGTAGTTGTACCCGCCGGTTGTGGCCGGATTCGCATTCGGCAGAGGATAGACCTTCATCAGGACACTGCCACCCGGGTCGATGGCCGACGGCTTGATCACGCCGGGACCTTGACAATAGCTTGCCAGCGCGCCCTGGCACACCGGCGTGTTCACGATGCTCGGAAGCAGCGTCTGGGCGTAGGCAGTGTCGCTGAAGTCGCCGGTGCGCATCGCCGCGGTCGGTACGACGGTCCGATGCACACCCAGGTCGACGCTCTGGCGCATCCATTCAAAGCCGGCAAAAAAGAACAGCTTGTCGCGATTCCTGTTGAAGTTCGTGCCCGGCAGCAGCACCGGACCGCCCAGGTTGAACCCCGGATACTGGAATCTGCTCGCGGGCTTGGCCAGGCTATAGCGGTTGTTCTGCCAGTCGTTCGCATTCATGGTGCTGTCGCGAATGCTATAGTATCCCGTGCCGTGAAAATTCCTGCCGCCGGATTTAGTAATCGTCTCCAACACGATGGGGCCGTTCGGATTCTCCGCCGAGTAACTGGCCGTCTCCAGCTTCACTTCCTGCACCATCTCGACGTTCGGCGTCACCATGGCGCCGCCATTAAAGGAGTGATCAATCACGTTCCCGCCGTCGCTGACGACGGCCATCTGATCGAAACGCGTACCATTGACCGTGTAGGCGCCAGCTCCGGCGTTGAATCCCGCCACCTCCCCGTTGTACTGCCCGTTCCAGCCGCCGCTGTTCTGCGCGCCGGGAATGATCTTCAGCAGTTCAACCGCGTTCCGTCCGACAATTGCCAGCTCATCCACCTGCCTGCTGTTGAGCGTGTACGATGTCTCTCCGGAGCTGACCGGAACGACAGGAGTGTCCGCTGTGACCTCGACCGCCGTGCCGGTGGTTGCCACTTTGAGTTCAATGTTCCGCAGGTCAACCTGGTCGTTGATGTGCAGGATAATCCCTTTCTGCACGAAGTCCGCGAAACCGGCGGAAGCCACCTTGAGGTCGTACGTTCCCGCCGGAACGCCCACAAAAGAGAAAAATCCGATCGCATCCGCGGTCGTGTGGCGGGTTGTGCCAGTCGTTTGGAGAGTCAGGTGCACGTTGGCGCTCGGTATCACGGCTCCCGAAACATCGTATACGGTTCCCGTGAGGGTGCATGTGCCGGTGCCTTGCGCGTACCCGAATGGGGCACTCAGGATGAGGGCCAGGAGCACAAGACATAGTGCCTGTAGCTTGACAGGCGCAATCTGTTTGGCAAGCACTGCCATATCAACCTCCCTGAAGCACTGAAGACGTTCGCGTGGATCCTGGTCGCCCGACACGGATGCGCCCTATGCGCAGAACGCGATCCATGGCAAACCGGACTCCCTGCACGAGGTCTAGCTGGATGATAGGGCCGGTCAGCGGAATGAGATTCTGACTAAAGTCAGAGAGGCAGATTAAAATCTCTCAACCTATGTGCACGATGCCGCGATGGACCGCGGCCACAACCGCCTGCGTGCGATCACTCACGCCCAGCCGGCTGAGGATCATTGTCACGTGGCACTTCACCGTGCCCTCGGTAATGCCGAGTGTGGCGGCAATCTCCTTGTTGTTCCTGCCCTGGGCTATGAGCGAAAGCACCTCGCGCTCGCGCACACTGAGTTCCGAGTTGGGCGTGCGCGCGGCCAGGCTGCGCGCCACAGGCGGCGGCAGGAACCGGGTTCCGGCGTGGACTCGCCGCAGGGCGTCCACCAGTGCTTCGTGCGACATGCCCTTGACCAGGTACCCTTGGGCGCCCGCTGCCAGGGCCTGATGGATGTCTTCGTCCCCCTCGTAGGTGGTGAGCACCACAAAACGAGCGCGCGGGTGGGCCTCGCGAATCGACCGAATGGCTTCCACACCACTCATCCCAGGCAGGCGAAGATCCATCAACGTCACGTCGGGCTTGTGCCGCCCGAACAGCTCGATCGCCTCCTGGCCCGTGCCGGTCTGGGCGACAACCTCCATGTCCTGCTGGGCGTTGATGATCGCCGCCACCCCGAGACGCACGATGGGATGATCGTCGACCACCAGCACCCTGATCTTCTCAGGCTTGCTCATGCGCCGGCCCCAGACGCCGCCTCCGCCGCCTTCCTCAAGGGAATTGCGACTTCTATCTGCGTCCCCTCGCCGGGCTTGCTCTGCAGGATAAACCTCCCTCCCAATCGCTCGATCCGCTCGCGCATGCAGACCAGTCCGTAGTGGTCGCTAGACGGGGAGTTCGCGCCGGCAAGCTCGAATCCGCAGCCATCGTCAACCACGCGCAAGCGCACCTTCCGCCGGTCGAAGCAGAGACGAAGTTGCACGTTGCGCGGCCGCGCATGCTGCACGGCGTTGTGGAGCGCCTCGCGGGCCACCATGAGAAGCTCGCGCTCGACCTCCTGGTCGAGAGCCGAGGGCTTGCCGTCAGTCTCACACAGGATGGGGATCCGGGATTCGAGGCTGACCTGCTGGGCGATCTGCGACAACGTCGAACCGATGCCGTCGCCCGTCGCCGGTTTCTGCCGCAGGTTCCACACGGCCCGCCGGGCTTCGTCGATGGTGGTGCGCACCTGGGCCCGGGCGCAATCCAGCAACTCCTGTCTCATCTCCGGCGCCGAGTCCCCGAGCGTGGACGAGGCCTCCAGCAGGGCGGAAACCGCGCCGCATCCCTGGATGAGCGTGTCGTGCATCTCCCGGGCCACCCGGCTGCGCTCTTCGAGCACTCCCTCGAAGCGGGCGTGGATCTGCCGCAAGTGGAATCTGTAAGCACCCCAAGCCGCCGCCAGCAGTAGCGCCAGACACAGGGTGAAGAACCAGGCGGTGCGATAGAAGTGCGGCTGCCAGTCGATCCTCACCGTTGTCTCGGACACGCTCTGGGGCTCGCTCATCTCGAAAGCCGCGACGCGGAACCGGTATTCGCCCGGTGGAAGATTGGTGTAGTAGGCCGCGCGGCGCCCAAACGCTTCGGTCCAATCTGGGTCGAAGCCTTCCAGCTTGTATCTGAACCGAACCCGTTCCTGCGACCGCAGGCGGATGGCGCTGTAATAGATTTCCAGTTTTCCATCCCCGGGCGGCAACACGAGCTGGCCGGATGGCTGCACCTGGCGTCCGTCCGCGACCACGCGCTCGATCACGGCGGAGGGCAGATCGCCGCCCCTGGCCCAATCCGGTCTGATCCGGACTGGCCCTTTGTTGCTCGGGAACCAGACTTCTCCGCGCGCTGTCAGAGATCCGGCGGGTTGAGTGCCGCCGTGCATCTGGGTTGTCTCCATGCCCTCCGAAATCCCGTACAGCGTGACCGCGGGACGGTGAGACGGCACTTCCGACATCCTGTCCAGATCGCGGCGGCTCACGGAGGAGATGCCGTTGGGCCCGCTCATCCAGAACGTGCCGCTGTGATCCTCGAGGATGTGATAGATGCTGTTGCTGGCGAGGCCTTGCGCGCTGGTGTAAAGGGTGAGTTTTCCGAGCTTCCAGCGAAACAGGCCGCCGCCTCGCGTGCCGAACCACAACCCGCCCTCGGGATCCTCATGGATCGCCCACACCTTCTCGCTTCGCAACCGCTCGACCACGGCATCGCGGACAAAGGCGCCCGCGTGAAACCGGCTCACACCCTTCTCGGTCCCGATCCATAGGTCTCCGCGGCGGTCCTCCAGAAGCGCCCGGATGCTGAAGTAGCTGAGGCCATCGCGGACGCCATAATTGGTGATGCCCTCCGGCCGCCAGCGGCTCATACCCTCGTCGGTGCCGATCCAAATGCTGCCATCCCGGCCCTCGCAGAACACGCGGATGAAGTCGTTGATCAACCCCTGCTTCTTCGTGTATTGCACGGGCTGCGGCCCGCTGAGGCGGAAGGCGCCATGTCCGTCTGTCCCGACCCACAGCACGCCGGCGCTGTCGCGGAAGAGGTTGCGGATTCTGATGCCGGCCAGAGGCCCGGGGAACTGGTGCGGAACGGCTCCATCACCGACGAACCGGAACAGACGCGTGCTCGCCACCCACAGGGCGCCGTCACGGTCCTGATACACCGTGCTGAAGTCCGAATCGGCCGCATCCGGGAGGGGGAACGTGCTAACGGCCGTCTTGCTCAAGCGCAGCAATCCCGTCTGCGTGCCCACCCAGACGTTTCGCTCCGTGTCCTCGAATATGGACAACACGGTGTCGCTGGGCAGAGAGTCCGGCGCGGTGAGCTTTGAGAATCGGCCCTCCCGAAACCGGAAAATGCCCTCGCCGATGGTGCCGATCCAGAGCGTTCCGTCGCGGTCCTCCCGGAGGACCCGAACAGTGCTGGAGATCTCAGGCACTCTGGCGAAGCCGGCCCCATGCCGCTCCATCCGTTGCAGGCCGGACACGGTGCCCACCCACAGTGTTCCATCCCTGGTCTCGAGAATGGACTTGATCCGGTTGGCGCTGAATCCACCCTGGAAGCGGTATTCGGCCGCTCGATTCCCGTTCAGCATCAGGAGCGAGGAGCCGCCCACCCAGAGCCGCCCCTGACTGTCCTCGTAGATCGCGTGCACGGCAATGGCTGGCACGCCGGAGCGGCCGTCCACCCGCGTCAGGGCGTCGCCCACTACCCGGAACAGACCGTCGTCGGTGCCCACCCAGACAGTCCCGCTGTGGTCTTGATAGACAGTGCGAACGAACTCGTTGGTCAGGCCCTCCTTATCGGAATAGGACCGGAAGACCCCGTTCCTGTAGCGCACCAGGCCGCCGCCGTCGGTGGCGATCCACAGGCCGCCGTCCTTCGCGGCCATCAGCCAGAAAACGCTGTTCTCGCGGAAGGCTGGAGTGTTCTCACGATCGAAAACCACCCAGTGGGCGCCATCAAAACGGACCAGCCCGCCGGTGGTACCGATCCACAAATACCGGTCCGGCGTCTGCGCGAAGGCCTGCACCGTCTCTTCCGGGAGGCCATCCTGAGCGTGCCACACGCGCCGGGAATAGCCCTCCAGCCCGCGCCGCGGCGACGCAGCCAGCAGGGGTAATGCCAACGACACCACCGCCACACACGTCAGACAGATGCGACCCACGACCTTCAGCCCCGTTGGAGTATTGTACCTGATGCCGCGCAACACACGAAAAAGCCAGCCTCCGCGAGTCGAGCCTCTTCGCGGTGCTAGAGTGAGCGGGGGCGGGAGGGGCAGCCTCCGCCCGCGGGCCCACCGCGGCGGTTACGGCGCTGTTTCGCCGGGACAGCGGCATCCACTACACTAGTGAAAGGTTGGGGAAGCGACCCGAGGAGATCCATGCGACCCGAGCAGTGGGAGACGTTCAAGCACGCCGCCAAGGGCCGTCCGGGAGACCGCGTCCCGCTGGCGCTTATCGTAGATAGCCCCTGGATACCGGGTTATGTGGGCGTGAGCCACCTGGACTACTTCCTGGACCCCGAGGTCTGGTTCCAGGCGAACCTGCGCATCGCGCGCGAGTTCCCCGACGTCATTTTTTTCCCCTCCTGGTGGGTCGAGTACGGCATGGCGGTCGAACCTTCCTCGCTCGGCTGCCGCGTCCATTTCTTGCACGACCAGCCTCCGGCCCAGTCTCCCACCCTGGTTCGGTTGGAGGACGTCGAGCAGATCCAGCCCGTGAACCCCTGGACCGATGGCCTGATGGCGTTGGCGCTGCGCCGCTATCAACTGCATAGAACGCGGATCCGCGACGCCGGTCACACCATTCCCGTGGCAACCGCGCGCGGCCCGCTGTGCGTGGCCGCTTTCCTGCGTGGCCTCACTCAGCTCATGGTGGACCTGGTGGATAACCCGGAGGGAGTCCACAAGCTGCTGGCGTTGACCACCCGGACGGTGATCTCCTGGCTGGAGGCCCAGGCGCAGGCCATCGGCGACGCGGTCGAGGGCATCTTCGTGCTGGACGACATCCCCGGCATGCTCTCCCGGAAGCTGTACCTGGAGTTCGCCCACCCGTACCTCAGGCAGATCTGCGAGGCTTTTCCCGCCGGCTGGATCAAGGTCTATCACAACGACGCCAACGTGCGTCCGTTCCTGGCTGACCTGGCCGGCGCCGGCTTCGATGTCCTGAACTGGAGCCACACGATAGACCTGTGCGAGGCGCGCCAGAAACTCGGTGACGGGATCTGTCTGATGGGCAACGTCGCGCCCCTGGACATCGGGGTGCGGGGCACGCCCGAGCAAGTGCGCGACGCCGCCTTGGACGTTCTGCGCAAGTCGGAGGGCGTGAACATCATCCTGTCGGTCGGCGGCGGAGTCAGCCCGGGCATGCCGCGCGACAACATCCTCGCGCTGGTGGAGGTCGTCAGCGCCTACTCTGTCGCGCGCTGACGGCGCGCAGCAGCCGCACTGGACAGGAGGAACAATGCGAATACTGGGCCTGCTCGTGGGTGCTCTCACGTTGGCGGTCTCCCTCCACGCCGAGACCGGATACGACGCGTGGCTTCGCTACGCCCGGATCGACGACAGCGCCGCCAGACAGCGCTATGAGGCGCTGCCCGCCGCCGTGGCCGCCCTCGGCGATTCCGTGGTGGTCAAGGCAGCGCAACAGGAGCTGATCCGCGGCCTGCGGGGCATGCTTGGGCGGACCTTACGGATGGAGGCGCGTTTGCCCGGGGAGAGCGCGATCGTTCTCGGGACGCTCGACGCCATCCGAACGGCGGCCCCGGCGATCCGCCTCGAGGCGGCGAATCTTCCGGAAGATGGTTACTGGCTCAAGACGGTGGAGGCCGGGGGGCTCCGCTATCTCGTCGTCACCGCGCCGAACGATCGCGGCGTCCTTTACGGCGCCTTTGCCCTGCTCAGAAAGATCGCGCTGCGCGAATCGGTCTCCGCGCTCGACGAGAGGCAAGCTCCGTACGCGCCCGTCCGCTGGGTCAACCACTGGGACAACCTGGACGGCACCATCGAGCGCGGTTACGGCGGGCCGTCCATCTTCTTCGAGAAGAACAACGTTCGCGCCGACCTCGGCCGCGTGCGCGATTATGCCCGCATGCTGGCCTCGCTGGGCATCAACGGCTGCACGGTGAACAACGTCAACGCCAATCCCCGCGTCATCACCGCCGAGTTCCTCCCGCAACTGGCTCGAATCGCCGCAGTCTTCCGCCCCTGGGGCGTGCGGCTCTCCGTCTCCGTCGATTTCAGCAGCCCGAAGAGCATCGGCGGCCTGGACACGTTCGACCCCTTGGACCCCCGGGTCGCCGCGTGGTGGCAGAGCAAGGTGGAGGAGATCTACCGGGCCATACCCGATCTCGGGGGCTTCGTTCTCAAGGCGGACTCGGAGGGCCGTCTGGGCCCCTCCGCTTACGGCCGAACGCACGCCGACGCGGCCAACGTCATCGCCCGGGCGCTCAAGCCGCACGGCGGCCTCATCTTCTACCGCGGATTCGTCTACGACCACCACATGGACTGGCGCAACCTGAAGAACGACCGGGCCCGGGCGGCTTATGACAACTTCCACGGGCTGGACGGGCAGTTCGAGGACAACGTTGTCGTCCAGATCAAGCATGGGCCAATCGACTTTCAGGTGCGCGAGCCGGCCTCGCCGCTCTTCGGCGCGCTGGAGAAGACCAACCAGGCAATCGAGCTCGAAATCACGCAGGAGTACATGGGCCAGGCGCGGCATCTGGTCTTTCTGGTACCGATGTGGAAGGAGGCGCTCGATTTCGACCTGCACGCCGGCCGTCCGGGCACCCCGGTGAAAGCGCTCGTCGCCGGCCGCGTCTTCCACCGGCCGGTTGGCGGCTTCGTCGGCGTCGCCAACGCCGGCCTGGATGCCAACTGGTTCGGCCATCACCTCTCCCAAGCCAATCTCTACGGCTTCGGCCGGCTGGCGTGGGACCCCGATCTGAGCGCCAGCGAGATCGCCGAGGAGTGGACCCGCCTGACCTTCGGCCATGACCCCCAAGTCGTGAACACGATGGTTCGCATCGAGCTTCAGTCCTGGGGCACTTACGAGAACTACACTGGGCCGCTGGGCGCGCAAACCCTCACCGATATCACCGGGAACCACTACGGCCCGGCCGTGGAGGCTTCCGAGCGCAACGGTTGGGGCCAGTGGCACCGTGCCGATGAGAGGGGCATCGGCATGG
>JBEKLJ010000152.1:0-8442 GCA_050010255.1 Bryobacteraceae bacterium | reverse complement strand
ATCGAACCGCCCAAAGGGGTGCTGCTGCACGGACCTCCCGGATGCGGCAAGACGCTGCTGGCGCGCGCGGTTGCCAACGAACCCGAGGCGACGTTCCTGTCGGTCAGCGGCCCGGAGGTCATCCACAAGTTCTACGGCGAGAGCGAGGCCAAGCTGCGCCAGCTCTTCGAGCAGGCCAAGAAGGAGGCGCCCAGCATCGTCTTCCTGGACGAGCTGGATTCGATTGCCCCCAAGCGCGAGCAGGTGGTCGGCGAGGTCGAGAAACGCGTGGTGGCGCAACTGCTGGCGCTGATGGATGGGTTGGAAGGCCGCGGACAGATCATCGTCATCGGCGCCACCAACCTGCCCAACATGCTCGACCCGGCGCTGCGGCGGCCGGGCCGCTTCGATCGTGAAATCGTCATCGGAATCCCGGACATCGTGGCCCGGCGCCAAATCCTCGAGATCCACACCCGGGGAATGCCGCTGGCCAAGGATGTGGATGTGCCGCACCTGGCCGACATCACGCATGGTTTCACCGGGGCTGACGTGGCCGCTTTGTGCCGGGAGGCGGCCATGGCGGCGCTGCGCCGCATCATGCCACGCGTGGATTTCGCCATGACGGCGATCCCCTACGAGCTGCTCCAGGATCTGGAGGTCTCGATGGATGATTTCCTGTCCGCCCTGAAAGAGGTGGAGCCCTCCGCGGTGCGGGAAGTCTTTGTGGAAGTGCCCCAAGTCACTTGGGATGACGTCGGCGGACAGCAGCAGGCCAAGGAAGAGCTGCGCGAGATCGTGGAGTGGTCCGTGAACCACGGCGCGCTGTTCGAGCGGGTGCACCTGAAACCCCCGAAAGGGATCCTGTTGCACGGCCCGCCCGGCAGCGGCAAGACCCTGCTGGCCAAGGCCGTGGCCAAGCAGTCGGGCGTGAACTTCATCTCGGTTAAAGGTCCGGAACTGATGTCCAAGTACGTGGGCGAGAGCGAGAAAGGCGTGCGGGAGGTGTTTAAGAAGGCCAGGCAGGCGTCGCCGTGCATTGTTTTCTTCGACGAAATCGACTCGCTGGCTCCGCACCGCGGCGGAGGCGGCGGGGATTCGCACGTCGCTGAGCGCGTCGTCAGCCAGCTGCTCACCGAGATGGACGGCATCGAAGAGCTGAAGGGAATAATCGTCCTGGGCGCCACCAGCCGGATCGACATGCTGGACCCGGCTCTGCTGCGGCCGGGCCGGTTCGATCGGCTTCTGGAATTGCGTCTGCCGGAGGAGAAGGACCGGCTGGCAATCCTGCGCGTTCACACGCGTGCAAAGCCGCTCACCGCGGAGGTGGATTTAAAGGCGCTGGCTCGAAGGAGCGAGGGCTTTAGCGGCGCCGATCTCGAGAGCCTGTGCCGCGAGGCGGGTCTGGCGGCCATCCGCGAGTTCCTGGCGAAGGGGAGCGACCAGCCGCTTTCGGCTTTTGAGGTCAGCGCCAAACATTTCGAGCTCGCCTTCGACCGAGTCTCGCCGAAGTAGAGCCGAGTCCAGTGCGCATGCAGGCGGGTCCGGCACAAGCGGAGGGAAGTGAGCTGCGGGGAACTGTCGCGCCGCCGGAGCAGGCGGCCAGCGCGTGGTCCGAGGCCGGGAGTCCAATCTACGAGTGCCTGTTTGAACACCTGCCCCAGGCGGTCGTTCTGCTGGACGGGCGACTCCGCGTCGAGCTCGCCAACCGGGCCGCCTCGGCCCTCTTCCAAATCGCGCCGGCCGAACTGATCGGATTGCCAATCACGGCCTTGGTGCCCTGCGAGGACCTGGCCAGGTTGGTCCTCGATCCCGGCGAAAGGCCGGTGAAAGTGATTGAGATTCAGCCACTGGCGCAGGAGTCCGTTTCGGCGCGGATTCTCAGGATCACGATTGTGCAACTGCCGGGCAATGGATCAAGCGGGGGGCGGGAGCCTGGGTGCGACTCGACGCCTGAACCTGGCGGCGCGTTCCGGTTGCTGCTGCTCGAGGATGTCACCGAGACGAGAAGGATGCAGGACCAGCTCGTCGAGACCGAGAAGCTGGTAGCGATGGGGCAGTTGGCCTCCGGAATCGCGCACGAGCTGGCCAACCCCCTAAGCAGCATGAGCTCGAATCTTCAGTACGTCTGGGAGAAGATGAGCCGGGACGGAGATCTCACGCTGGTCGATGCCGTCGAGGTGACCCTGGAGCATCTGAACGAGATGCGGCGCCTGCTCCGCAGTCTGCTGGACTTCACGGGACAGCATCGGGCTCACTACGAAATGGTCAACGTCGGCGATCTGATCCGCCGGAAGCTGGCCTTCATCGGCAAAGAAGCGGAGCAGCAAGGAGTCGAAGTCGCGGTCGGCCTTCAGCCCTCGCTGCCGCCCTGCCACCTGGATGTTCGGATGATCGGGCAGGCGCTGCTCAATCTGCTGAAGAACGCCCTGGAGGCCATGCCGCATGGCGGACGGCTCAACATCAGCGCCCGCCCGGCCGATTCGACCCCTGACGGCGACTCGGTCATCATCGCGATCGAGGACACCGGGGCAGGGATTGAGGAGGCCGAAATACGCAGAGTTTTTCGGCCCCTGTATTCGACCAAGCCGCGGGGGACGGGATTGGGACTGGCCTTCTGCCGTCAGGTGATCGAGGAGCACGGAGGGGAGATACACTTAGCCAGCCAGAAAGGGCGCGGTACGACGGTTACACTGACGCTGCCAGTTCATCAGGAGGAAGCCGAGACGGAGTAGGTGACTTACCCGAGAAACCCGATGCACAAGCCGCATAACGTCCTCATTATCGACGATGACGCGCAGATTCACGAGACGCTAGCTGCGGTGCTGAGTCCGAAGTTCGCCGTGCATTCGGCCTTCAGCGGAGAAGATGGCCTGAAGGAGCACGAAAGGCTCCAAGCCGACCTGGTCCTATTGGATCTGATGCTGCCCCAGATGGGCGGCCTGGCGGTTCTGCGCGCCTTGAAAAGAACCAGCGCGGACGTACTCGTCATCATGATGTCGGCGTATGGTCAGATCCGCACCGCCGTTCAGGCGATCCAGTCGGGAGCCGCCGACTACTTGGAAAAGCCGTTCGACAAGCGAAGGCTGCTCAGTCAGATCGACCAGATCCTGGCCGCGCGCGCACCCAAGGAAGTGTCCCTCCGGGAGCGGATCATCGGCGAAAGCCGCCCCATGAAGCGAATCTGGAAGCTGGTCGAGCAGATCGGCCCGACGGATATCCCGGTCCTGCTCCAGGGCGAAACCGGAACCGGCAAAGAGCTCTTTGCCCGGGCCCTGCACGAGACTTCAAAGCGCGCCCAAGCACCGTTCGTCGCAATCGATTGTGGCACCCTGCCCGAGCACCTGACCGAAAGCGAGCTGTTCGGATACGAGGAAGGGGCGTTTACCGGCGCTCTCAAAAAGAAACCGGGAAAGGTCTCCTGGGCCAACCAGGGATCCCTGTTTCTGGACGAGATCGGCGCTCTGCCCTTGGGCTGTCAGTCCAAACTCCTGCGCCTCGTCGAAGAACAGAGCTTCACTCCGCTGGGAGCGCGAGACTCGCGAATCAAGCGGCTGGAGGTCCGGTTCATCAGCGCGACCAACACTCCCCTGCGGCAGGCCATCGACACCGGAGGCTTTCGCCGAGATCTCTATCACCGTCTGAACGGGCTGACCCTCGAGGTGCCGCCCCTGCGAGACCGGGATGGCGACCTGGAACTCCTGGTCCGGTACTTCCTCGATCAACACCGGCAGAAGCACGCCCAGCCCGACCTCCAGATCTCCGAGGAATGCCTGGAGGCGCTTAAGGCGTACTCCTGGCCCGGCAACGTCCGGGAGCTGCAGCAGGTACTGGCTGCCGCGGCGGCCATGGCCGGGCATAGGATCTCGGT
The DNA here is from genome assembly GCA_050010255.1 of Bryobacteraceae bacterium. GTDB lineage: Bacteria > Acidobacteriota > Terriglobia > Bryobacterales > Bryobacteraceae > JBEKLJ01. The sequence goes on along the minus strand of JBEKLJ010000152.1, from coordinate 4,595 downwards.
CGAGCACCTGCCGTCCCATCTGCGCGAGTGCCAGCGCGTCATAGTCGCCGTTCCCGCCACCACGCCAGCCGGCTTGGCCGGCTCCGCGCACGTCGACCTGCGACGCATCAAGGAGTGGGCCGGCAGAGAAGCCGAGAAGAAAGTGATCCTGGAACTGCAGAAGCGCACTCGTGCAAACCGTCAGGAATTGGCGCGCATTCTAGGTGTGGACCCTAAGACGCTCCGCTCCCGCCTTAGAGAGATACAACAGGAGTCCGCCGGCGCCGTGGACTCGGAAGCAACGGACTAATTCCAATGCCGCTAAGGTGAATACATCAGCAATGGTCTGTGACACCGAGTTGAAAGGCGGTTGGAGTAAGAGTATCCATTTAGCTGCGCGGAGTACGTCGGGAATGAATTGCTAACATAAGGAAGCAGTTCCCAATGAGCTAACAGCGAGCGATAACTTGTCTCGCGATAAGTCATGTGTTTCCGAGTGACTTAGTCTTTCTCGTGCTTTGGCCTCCGGCTTGCAGGTCACGGGGTGGAGAAAGGAGGTGCATGATGGCATCGGTTCAGAAAACAACCGATTCTTCGAGCTTGGCTGAGGTGATCGATCGCATCCTGGATCGCGGCGTCGTGATCGACGCGTTCGTGCGGGTCTCGCTCGTCGGCATCGAGTTGCTGTCCATCGAAGCCCGCGTGGTCATCGCTTCAGTCGATACCTGGCTGAAGTATGCGGAAGCGGTTGGCTTGACCGCCTCGGCGGCTACGCCTGCCTAAGGTCAGGAATTGGGCAGGCCGGCCGCTCCGGTTAACGCCGGCCTGCCTTTTCCGGGAGTCTGCCCGCGGCGCGGGTGGGCGCCCAGGCGCTTGGTTCGGGAGGAGGAGGAAGGAAGGTTCTTTATGGGAAAGATCAAGACCGACATGGAGAAGCTCGTGAAGGGAGTCCGGTCCTCGGCGGCTGCGCGCCACATGGGCGTCCGGCATGTGCACAAGGCTTCGCGGGTGTTGTTGGCCGATTACGAGAAGGAGCGTTCCAAACGGGCGCGGAAGATCCGGGTCGAGGCGGCCACGCTGGGGACGAAACTGGAACGGCAGACGAGCGATCGCGTGAAAGCGGCGCGGGAGATGATGGCGGAACTGGGCCAGGCTTCGGCGGAACGCAGTGCGGCCGTGCGCGAGGCCCACTCCCGGATGAGTGGGCACTTGCAGGACCTGCGAGCCGAGCGAGGCAGGATGGCCGGCCAGATGCGGGAGTCCGTGCAGGCGGAGATCGGCGGCATCCGCACCGCCGTCGACACGCTGCGGGCGAGCGTCAGAACCATGATGGGCGGCATTGGCGAGGACGTGGCGGCTGCCACCCGGCTGTGGCGGTCCAAGCCGTCGCGAATGCCCGCGCGGACAAAGTAAGAGCGGCAGGGACAGGCGGCCGGGTAGCCCGCTGGGACGACGGCAGCTACGGGAAGCCCGGCTGCGGGTGTGGCGAGGAGTCCAGGGAACAAGGAGCGCCGCAATGGACAGACTGAGCAAGGCGATGCAGAGCCTGGTGGAGCAGGTGCGGTTCTCGGCCGAGGCGCGCCATGGCGAGTTGGCCCAGATTCGCAGCGCCACGCGTGCGGCACTCGACCGATACGGCAGGGAGCGGCGGGACATGGCGCAGGCGGCCAGGGGGCAGGCGCGCGGCCGGGTTGCGGAGATCCGTGGCGCAGCCGGCGAGTTGAGGCACTCGACACGCCTGGTGCTGGGCGGCATCGCTGCGGACGTTCTGGCGGCCACGCAGCTCTGGAGCAAGACGCCGGTCAGCGGAGGTTTCGCGGCGCCGGCCGCCACCGGAGTGAAGGAGAAACCAGCCGGAACAGGAACGGCTGCCACCGCGCCAGCGGGGCCGACGGCCGCGTCCACAGAGCCGGCACGGCCCGCCCAGCCGAGCGAGAGCGAACGAGTGATGGGAATCATCCGGGCACACGACGACGGGATCCGGCTGGTCGACATCGGCAACGCGCTAGGGGTGGACTGGCGGGGCCTGATTGCGGTGACCAGGAGCTTGCTGGAGGAAGGAACGGTCGAAAAGATCGACTCGCTCTACTATCCTGTCGAGGATTGAGCAGGCCAGGGAAAGGCGCCATGACACAGAAACAGACTGTTCTAAGGATGGAGCCCAGGGAAGACTTCGTAATGACTCCCTCGATCGAAGCCATCTGCAGGCGCGCGGAGGCCTACTTGGAGGCCGGGTACGCCTGCCACTTCAGCGGGCCGTCCGGGACCGGGAAGACCACGCTGGCCTTGCACGTGGCCGGCAAGCGGCACCGGCCGGTCATGCTGATCTTCGGCAACGAGGAGTTCGGCACCTCCGACCTGGTGGGCGCCGAGAAGGGGCTGCTATCCACCAAGGTGGTGGACAACTTCATTCATTCGGTGCTGAAGACCGAGGAAAGCCACAGCTCGCAGTGGGTGGACAACCGGCTTACCACGGCGTGCAAGCACGGCTACACGCTGGTTTACGACGAGTTCTCGCGCTCGCGGCCCGAGGCCAACAACGCCCTGCTGACCATCCTGGAGGAAGGCATCCTGGCACTTCCGGAAGCCTCCTGCGGCGACAGCTATATGCGGGTGCATCCCGACTTCCGGGCCATTTTCACCAGCAATCCGGAGGAGTACGCGGGCGTTCACAAGACGCAGAACGCGCTGCTGGACCGCATGATCACGATCGAGCTGGGGCACTACGACCGCGACACCGAGATCGCGATCTCGAGAGCGCGCGCCGGCTTGGATGCCCGTTCCGCCCAAATCATCGTGGACCTGGTCCGCGAGTTCCGGAAGATGGGGATCTCCAACTTCCGGCCCACCATACGCGCCTGCATCATGGTGGGACGGGTGGTGCAGCTACGGGGCGGGAGGATCAGCGCGGATGACCCGGTCTTCGTGGACACCTGCCTGGACGTGCTAGGAAGCGATGTGCTGAAGATCCGCAAGGAAGGCGCCTCGGCGGCGCTGGAGGAAGTGACGGAGCTGATCCGCCGGATTGCCTGACCAGGAGGGAGTCTCGATGAAGCGACTGGAACACATTCGCACGCTAGGCAACCTAACGAGCCGGTCTCAGGCCAAGACCCCGCATGGCGCGATGATGACGCTGGCCCAGATCGCGCAGGAAAAGCAGCGGCTGGAGCAGGAGCGAGGCAACTGGGAAAAGCGGCTCGAGAAGATCGACCACAGGCTGCAGGAGATCGCGGGGATGGAGGAGCAGCTACTGAGGGTGGCGCTGGCCGGCCACGGGAAGGCGTTTACGCGAGGAGCCGCGGCGAACTGCCTGGCGGGTTTAGCCACGGATCTTCCGCCGGGCTTCACCGAGGTAACGGTGAAGTACTGAGGGTGCCGGCCACAGAGAGGAGACCGCACAGTGAGCCCGATTCGCCCCTTCGTAAAGGCGCTGGCGCGCCTGGATGCGGAAGGCCGCATCCAGCTTCCGCCCAACATTCGCAGGGCGCTCGGCCTGAAGCAAAATCAGGTGCTGGAACTCAGAACCGTGGGGAGCAATCGCACCCGGCGCCTAATGGCATTGCCGCGATGGAGCCGATAGAAGAGGGAAGGCAAACGCGCTTATGCCCCCATCGGGAAAGTACCTATACGGCTTCGCTGAGGGTGACTTCCAAGCCCCCGGGCAACTCCTGGGCCTGGCCAACGCCCCCGTCCACTCCATCCGGCTGGAAGACATAGCCGCGGTGGTGAGCGACCACCCGGTTGAGAAGCTCTCCCTGCTCCGGAGGAACGTGGAGCCCCACCACCGCGTGATCCGGGAAATCAGCAGCCAGACCACGCTCATCCCGGCGACCTTCGGCCACATTTCCGACAACGAGGAGCAGATCCTGGCGGTGCTTCGGGACAACTACTCCGGGATCCGGGAGGAGTTGCAGAGGCTCGCCGGCAAAACGGAGATGGGCGTGAAGCTGCTGTGGGACGTGGACAACATCTTCGACTTCCTGGTCAGTAACGACCGGGAGTTGCGGAACCAGCGGGACCGGGTTTTCGGCAAGTCGCGCCCGACGCTCGAAGAGAAGCTGGAACTGGGGGCGTTTTTCGACAGGCGGCTGAAGCAAGAGCGCGAGCGGCTGGGCAACCAGATCATCGACGCACTCCGGCCGGTGACCAGCGACGTCCGGGTGAACCCGGTCAGCGACGAGAAGATGGTCCTGAACGCAGCCTTCTTGATCGAGCGGACGCGAGAGAAGGCATTCGAAGCGGCGCTCTACCGGGCGGCCGGCCTCTTCGACTCCAACTACGCCCTGGACTACAACGGCCCGTGGCCTCCCTACGACTTCGTGCGGCTGGCGCTGAGGCTGACCACGGCCGAAGCGGCGGTGGGGGTTTAGAGCCGTGCTCTTGATCGATGATGTGCTGCTGTTTCCGGCACGGGGGTTGATCTTCGTTTTCAACGAGCTGGCCAAGAAGGCGCGGGAGGAATTGCTGGACGACGGAGCCGTGAAGCACGAATTGCGCGAGACCTACATGCTGCTCGAGACCGGACGCATCAGCGAGCAGGAGTTCGACCGGCGCGAGCGCAGGCTGGTTCGCCGCCTGGAGGAAATCGACCGGATGAGAGCGGAGACGAGGTAACC
>JBEKLJ010000151.1:0-8445 GCA_050010255.1 Bryobacteraceae bacterium | reverse complement strand
AAAAAAACAAAAAAAAACAAAAAACCAAGATCTTACTAAAAGGCAACCCGAAGAACCATCCCCTCGTGATACGGCGTCGTATTCCCCTCATAGACAGCACTGGTACTGGCATAAACAAGTTTGCTCACCTTATAAAACCTGACCGCCTCAAGAACGTTGAGGAACCCATGCATCACATTGACGGTTTCGTAGACCGGTCTTTCCTCGTACATCAAAAACGACGCACCTGCAGCAAGATGAACTACACAACTCCTGTCCTTAACCAATGAGAATAGGCACTTCTCGTCCTTAACGTCACCCTCGACGTATTCGACAACGTCCGCAAATGGCGCAAGCTCAGCCTTCCTTTGATCTAACTGCAGATCCGCCACAATTACACGGGCCCCACGGTTCACCAGGTAGTGTGTCAGTCTGCGGCCAATGAATCCAGCACCACCTGTGATCAATATTGAAGGTCCAGTATGCATTGCACTCATTGCCCCTTATCTCGCCGAATGTCCCGCAGCGCCATCAAGAGACCAATAACAGTCCAGGAACTTGCGACGTCCCCCGTCTCGATCATTTGCAGTGCCTCGTCAATAGTGAACAGATGAGACCCCCGAATCTCCTCTTCCGCTCTCATAGCCTGACTCCCATCTGAACTCTCGAGGAGCGTTCCGGAATAGAGCGTCAGCACCTGGTCGGTAAACGCTGGCTCAGGGAAGAACCTGAATAGGTACCTCAATGATCCAAGGTTGTAACCCGTTTCTTCCCGGAACTCTCGGACAGCGCAGGCGTCCAGAGATTCGTCCGGCCTCTTCATGCCGCCCGGGAGCTCCCACAGATATCTGCCTACCGGATACCTGTAATGTCGTATCAATAGTACCTTGGTTTCTGTTCTCTCCTGCAGCGCCACCACCGCTGCTGATGGATGATACTGAACCACCTTCCTATACAGGACGACATTGTCAGGCGCGAGCACCTTGTCACGGCGAAGGCCAAGGGTCTCGTCCAGGTAGATGGTCGACTGTTCCATTACTGTGAAGATTGTGGGCCTCCCTTCTGTGGCTGCACCAGCTTCTGGCATTCTTCCAGTTCTGCGAGGCCAAAACTCCTGGAATTAGACCAGACCGACTCAAATTCTCTAGAGTACTTCTCGAAGAGACAGTAGTCCCTCAACTTTCGTAGCTGCATACCGGGGGTGTCATCACCAACCATGCTTGAAAAGTAGTTGCACACAAACATTTGGTCATCAAGCCTAATGACCATGACATAGATCACGGATCTATCCGAAGCCCGGACGAGCAGGCCCTCGCAAGGTTCGCCGGAACGCAGTTGGGGGTATGTTCCGAGGCTTGTCAAGGTCTGTTCGAGGAGCCCACTGAAAACTTTGGCGTTAATCTCACTAGGCTCGCGAGACCTCTGCGTCGTGATCGCGGAGCGAGGATCGGAAATGAGGATGCGAACTTTGGCCTTGCCTGACCGCACAGCACGCTCGAGCGCGTCACGGACCTCAGCATCACCGAATACCTCGGTGTACAGATTGAGGCCCATAAGGTCGATCTTTTGAGACGTCGCGAGAAACTTCAAATACTCTTTTCGTCTTTCCGTTTCCCCGTCGCGCCGGTTAATCCAGAACCTTACTACTCCAAGCCGCTCCATCTCACTCCGGAGCGAAGGGGCACCGAGGACGTCCCACAGAAAACGGATGAGACCCACACCGACGAGAGCGGTGCCGAAGTTTATGAATAGCGGAATCGTGAACGTTTCCTGGGACGAGGGCAAATTGTGGGCAAGCCCCCAGCCGAGTGCTAGAAAGATCAAGCCGAGGGCGACAAATACCGCAAAACGAGTCCTGTCAAGCATCATTGGCGCCGCCAAGCCTCCATCTTCCAACTCCGCCCGTACGCCGGAAGTCCTCGATGAACCAGGGGGCACAGTCTTCGACGTTGCGCAGAACCAAGTCGGCCCGTGTCAGGCGTTGAGCATCGAGGTATGTGGCCACAGCCAGGCACGGAAGGCCGGCGCTCTTGGCCGATTCAATACCCAGCGGGGCGTTTTCGATGACCAAGCAGTTTTCGGGGGGGACGGAGAGCATCGATCGCGCCGCAAGGTAAGGTTCCGCCGAGGGCTTCCCCTCCGACACAGTCTCGTACGAAATAAGAGCAGAGAATCGCTGATTGATAGCCAAGTGCTGCAAAGTTGCTTGCGCCGATTTAGCCGGGGCGCCGGTTACTAACGCCAATTTGTAGTTGTAGGCGCAGAGCACCTCAATAAGCGTGGTGGCTCCGTGCAGCGGCACCACCCTAAAGATCTCGCTGTACCTTTTGCGCTTCAAAGAGACGATTCCGTTCTTTTGAGCCAGTGGCATCTCTCGATCTCTTGTCGAGCAGATGACGTCGACGACGTATTCACTTTTCGCACCTTCGAGCATGTAAATCTCACTAGCTGTGACGTCGATGCCATAGGCAGAGAACGCCTCAGCCCAAGCTTGGAGGTGAAACGGCATGCCGTCAACAATCACGCCGTCCAAGTCGAGCGCAACGCCTCTGCTGGAGCCACGGGTTTCTTGCCGTGGGGAGGTCATTCAGCCAGAATGGTAGCATATCGGAGAATCAACTTGCTCGTCGTAAACGCCGCGGCATCCACGATCCGCCGTGGTGGCTCGATGCGTAGTTGGACGGGCCGACGAAACCTCTGGCGGGTCCGAATTCGTCAGCCGCCAGAGAACCGCAGCCCACCAGGTTTCGCGATCGAGTTCCGATTCGCTCAGGCGATCCGGCATTCCTTCGAGGGGTGGGCGGTCCCCGATGCAGAACACGCATGCCCAGTTGCAGCGCCACGCTCGACGAGCCATCGGAAGGACCGCCTCTGTCACAACCGCAACCTGCCGAGGTGAACGAAGTCGAGTCATTGAAGAAGGGTGGAGAATAGGTTGGAAAACGGCTTTTCCGGGGACCCAACGCGCGTTTGGATTCCAGGACGCGGACGCGCGGCTGGCGTTCCAACGCTTGGGCAACGCGCTCGGCGGCGTGGGCGCGTCCTACGGCCGGGTGGCGGTGTCGAACGTCCATCCGCTGTCGCGATCGATCGCCGACCTGGTGCGGAAAGGCGCCCCGGAGTTTTGCGACCGCGCCAAGCCGCCGGCGGGCGCCGCCCTACCGTTCGAGGGGCTGCCCTCGCTGGACGCCTCATGGGATCGTTCGAGCTTCCCGGTCATGGGGCTCCGGCCGACGCCGTTCGCGCCAGCGTCCTCACCAGCGTGCAGACGCGTCCGGTCCTGGAGACGCAGGGCCGCCGCGCGCCCTGAGGCTGACTTTGACCGGCGTGTTCACCGGCAAGACCACGTCCTGTCCTCGCGCGATGAAGTTCGAGTAGACGCTGAACCCAGCGCCGCTGAAGGCGATACCCGAAGCCAAGCTGCGGGAGGCCTGCGCCAACACGGTGCCAATCAACCCGAGTCCTACGGCCCCTGATTCGGCGCGGCCCGCCAGGTCTTGATCGGGAATGCCCTGGGCATCATAGTCCTGATGAAGCGAGAGGCCGGCGACAGCCACCGCAATGGCCGGGAAAATGAACCGGGTCTTCGGGCTGCTGGCGCGCGCGGCCCCTTCCGAGTCGAGGGCCAGGTGGGCATCGAAGTCCGCCTCCACACCCTCCAGGTAGCCTTGGATGCCTTGCACGGCGCCCGCCGGCAGCTTGATCTGGCGGAACACGAAAAACACCTTTCCGTTGCGGTGAAAGCGGCGAGCAGGTTGCGCCGCCACGACGTCCCCGAGAAGGCGGCTGCCTTCCGGAATCAGCAGGCCATGCTCGGCCGAGAACAGGGGCCGGGTCACGACCGCTTCCACTGGCGCTCCTCTGCGGGCCGTCGCGGAACTGATGGGAGTGAGCAGGCGCGCGTCGACTTCCTGAGCCTCGGGTCCGGCAACGGCAGCGTTGTCGCTTCGCGCTTCGACCTGACCCGGCGGCAGTCCCGTCAGAGGTTCCTGCAATACGCCGTTGAAAAGCGTCCCGGCCTGCCAGGCTTGCCGGTGATAGGGAAGCATACCGAGTAAAGTGGATTTGAGCCGGCTCATCGTGCCCGGCGCCGTGAAGGCGCGAATCACGGACCGGTCCATTCCTTCGAACTGGTCTCGAGCGCCTGCGAGAGCGGAGTTGTGCGCGTCCTGCTTGTTCCGTTGCGCCGCGATGCGCATGGTGTGCGCCGTTCCGCGCGCGAGAGAAGTGCGCAGACGCAGCCGCGAGCCGTCGCTCAGCACCAGGGCGTCAAATTGCGCACGAACTTCCCGTGGCGGTGTAAAGTTGCCGGACAGGATCGCCGTGAGGCGCCGGCGGGCGGGGACTCCGCCGATTGCGGCGATATGCCCTTCCACTACGGTCCCGGCCGGAAGGACCACCCGATCGAAGACGTAAACCGGGTCCACCAGCCGTCCCTGGATCGGCTCGCCTACACGCTTGATAGCGACACGACGTTCCAGCGCCACGCGGAGGGGCACGCCAGACGGAACCGTCGCCCCCGGCTGGGCGCCTGGAGCCACGGGAGCCTCCTGTGCCAGGGCCGCCACGGCAATCGCCAACCAGACCATGCATCCACGCATCAGTGATTTCTCCGGATCCACGGTACCGCGCATACGCTCCGACGAGCGCGGAGCGGCCGGCCTGGGCCTGGATCTGCGCGGGACATCAGCGAGTTTCGGTGCAGCCCGTTCCCCGTCCTACCTCGCCAGCGCGCTAGACACCGTGCAAGCCGTTCCCCCGTCTTACCTCGCCAGCGCTAGACACCGTGCAAGCCGTTCCCCGTCCTACCTCGCCAGCGCGCCAAACGCCGCCTTTGACGTGGACGCCACGCGCGCGCGCCTGGCGTTCAGTCGCCGGTCCGGCACGGCGGTTGGAGTCGAAATCGAGCTTAGCGCACCTTCATAGGCAACTTGCAGGGCCGTCGCGGACAGCCCGTCAAACTGGAGCACCTCGACCGCGGAATACCTCGGCCCGCCGTCGACGAGGACCTTGAAGAGGCCCGCCGGCAACGGCCCCGAAATCACATCCGACAGAAGCGCCCCGTATGTCCCCCCTTCCCCTAAAGCACCGTTGGGGAGCGGTTGCAGGGGCGGAATCAAAGGTGTCGTGCCCGTCCCGACAAGGGATCCCGTGCTGTTGTAGATCCGGACCGTGAAGCTCGTGGCTGTCAGGTCTTCGTTATAAACCGCCAAGGATACCCGGTGTGTAGCGCCGTCATCGATACCCACCGCCGACCACTGGGTCCATAGCTCGGTGTCCCACGCGATCGGTACGCTCGGCGACCACGGAATGGCGGGCAGCGCCGAATAGAGCAACTGCGGACGCACGTTGCCGCAAGTCGCTGCGTCGGGACAGTAAAACACGGCGTACACCGAGCCGGTCGACGGGGAGTTATACGCCGGAGCGTCGCCCGGAGCGCCAAGCAGGCCGACTTCCGCGGGCTGATTGGCAGACAAGGCGAAGTTCACGCCGTGGCCGGATGTGGTTGACTCGCCGCCGCTAGTTGTGGCGTCCAACTCCAGGTTGTTTCCATTCGTGTCGTAGAAGGTATAGTCGACACCGATGGGGGCCGACGCGGGCGCAGCCACGCGGATCGAGGTGCGCCACCCCCCGCCCGCGGCGAGCCATACGAACGCCCCGCTCACATAGCAGGAATAGCCGATCGTCGTCCCAGACGAGTTCGTTATCGCAACGGGCGACTCTCCCGCCAGGCTGGAGCAATCCGGCGCCGCCGCGGACCAATAGACGGCCCCGTTGGTCGGCTGGCTGTCGAGCGTGGCGGCAGCCAGAGCAATCAATCCAAGAAGCTGAAATGATTTCATACGCACAAAGCATTCCTCCAATCTAGTTATTCCGCTGTTCGCGGCCGCGCCCGGCTGGGCTCGCCCGAAGATCCTGCCTCGTTCGGGGGAACCTCGTTCGCGCGCGGCCGCCTCGCCGCGCTCAATCCCTGTCCGCCTTCGGTTCCCGCGCCGCATCTTGCTTCAGAGCCCGCCCGTCGCGTGGCTCTGTTCTGGCCAGCGCGGCGGGATAAGGCTGGTCGCCCATCATCCCTTTCCAGAGAATGCGGTTGAACTCCACGGGAGGGAGGCGATCTTCGGTCGTGAAGTCCATTCCTCTCGTGACCCGCGCCCAGTACTCCGCATTGCGCGCCGGCTTGGGCACGACCAGTCCGGCCCGCTTGGGAGGCAGCGGCAGCGACGTATTGTAGAGCAGCGCCGAGGGTGCGGCGGTAAAGCTCCACGGGCTCGGAGTGGTGTTGAAGATGTCGGCCATGGGCCTGGCGAGCGCGTCGTTCAGGTTCATCGGCGGGAGGCCCAGAACCTCTTCAATGGTGCGCAGCACGTTGAGAGTCGTGTACCGCGTGGAAACCACCGCGCCTCGCTTCACGTAGGGGCCCACCACGTACGTCGTGCTGCGGTGCGAATCGACGTGGTCGCCGCCATCCTGCGCGTCGTCTTCGATTATGAAGATCAGCGTGTTGTCCGCGTACGGGCTGGTGGCGATCTTCTGAACCAGCAAGGCGACCGCATAGTCGTTATCGGCCACCTGCAGGTCCGGAGTATTCACGCCGTCAATCGCGGCAGCGTAATTTCCAGTGTGGTCGTGCATGAAGCGAACCAGGGTCAACGAAGGCAGAACCCCTGCGCTGCGTCCGGCGTGATGGCCATAGGCGTATCGGGCGTCGAAGTCCCGCGCCCACTCCGTGTAACGCCAATAATCGGGAAGCGAGTTGTCAAAACCGCGGAAGTACGGATCGGTGAACGGGGCGAGATTGACATCCGAGGGGTAGGCCACGACCGTGTTGGCCGCGAACGGGTTGCGCAGCACGGGAATGGCCGCGGCGGTCGTTCCATAGAGGGTCCCGTCCACGGAGAAACCATAGTTGCGAACCGTGAGATGCGCCCGCAGCGCGGCGTTCCACAAATAGCCCGTATTCACTTCATTGTTCGGCCCATCCGGCGCCGCTGTGTCGGTGTGGCCCGGCAACACATCCGGATCGGCCGATGTGAAGGGATTGGCGAGCTGGCGCGCGGGGGGCAAAAGGCCAACATTCACATTGCGATTCACCCCTCCCCCGTCCAGGCTGAGGCCGCGCGCGGCGTAGGCCACCGGGAATTGGTGTTCCACCACGTCGGGGGCTTGAGCCGAAGTGCTCCACGACCAGCCGTCATAGCTGACTTCGGCGGTGCACAGGAAGTTGTCGAGAGTAACGAAGTTTCGCGCCAGACTATGGTGATTCGGCGTGATTGCCTCGCCGAACTCGGTCAAAGTGGGATCGCCATCGCCCATTGGATGGCCAGCGGTATCTTTCAGGTCACCCAGAATCTGGTCGTAAGTCCGGTTTTCCTTGATGATGAAGATCACGTGCTTGACGCCCTGACGCACGGCCGCCATGACCGCGAGGTCTTCGTCGCTCTCGGTGTGGGAGAACCGGTTGTTCACGGCTACCTGCTCGGTCAGATTCGCGAGCTGCGCCGGGGTGGGGAGCGGGAAGCTCTGGAGGCCGGCTTTGGTCCTCTGGGGATTGTACTGATTCGAGGGTTCGCAGTTTGGCGAGTTGGGCGGCCCGTAGCCTCCATAGCACCACTCGGGATTGGCGCCCGTCGGCGACTTGGCATTGACCACGTAGACGTGCACCGTGTTGATATCGTTGGGGCCGCGGAAGCTCACCAAGCTCACTGAGTTCGGGTACCAACCCGTCGGAATGAGCCCCACGACGTGGCCGCCGCCATTCGGTCCGTCGAGCGCCACCACCGCGATGCAATTCAGAGTGCCGCTAGTCACGTAGAGTTGCGTCTCATCCGGCGAGAACGCCACGCTGTTTGGGTTCGCGCCCTTGAATTGCGCCAGCCAGGCCGGCATTCCCGGCGCGGTGACGATGACGGGGATGGATGCGAGAATCGCGTTCGTCGCGGTGTCGATGACGTCCACCGTATCCGACTGGTCTTCGGCGACATAGAGGAGCGTCTGGGCCGCGTTCAGCGTCATCTTGTTGGGTTGGCCGGTCACCGGAATCCGGAACTTCACCTCCGGCTCCGCGCTCAGACTCACTACGACGATCTCGCGGTCGCGGATGCTCGATACATACGCTGTCGCGCTCGGTCCGTTACCCTTCACAACCACCCAAAACGGATATTCGCCGCCCGCCACGCCCGGCCGCGGGTCGGTCTTGCTCTTGCCGGGACGCAGGTCGAGTTCCGATAGCTTCGACCAGTTGCCGAGGCCTCCGGTGAACACCGTGACCGAGTCGTTGTAGTAATTCGCCACTACCAGCGTCTGGCCGTCGCTGGAAATAGCCACGCCGGCGGCGCAAGGAGTCACGCCCACCTGGCTGTTTATAGCGACGGCGCCGTTCGGCCTCAGATTCAGGCCAACGCCCAAGCCGTTGTGGCCCAAGGCAAGCGGAGCTGTGGTCTCCGCCCAAGTTCCGGCGGCGCTCCG
>JBEKLJ010000150.1:0-8724 GCA_050010255.1 Bryobacteraceae bacterium | reverse complement strand
CTCATACTTCGCCAGGGGAGCAAGCCCCCTGAGACCCCCGGCTGCCTCCCGCTTGCGTCGGCACCCTGCCTGTCAAGGATGTCATGGAACAATGTGTCAAGGATGTCATGGAACTTGACACTCTAGCACGCTTGATCGCACGTGGGACTAAAGCGCCGCCATCGGGAGTCCGATATCAGCGGAGGGAGTGCCCACATGGCGGAAAAACAAGCGATCGTGATCGTGCTGTGGATCGCAGCGGCCGTCCTCCTCGTGCTGTTCCTGGTTCGCCGCCACAAGCGTAAGCGCCGAGAGTAGTTACGGGCGGCTGGTCCGGGTTGGCAACAGAGGGAGAAGCGGGGCGGATCCCCGAACGGGAGCGGGGTGGATGTGTGACGGGACTCGGGGTGGATGCGGGGCTGGACGTGGGGTGGACACGTGACCGGAACTGCGGACGGTGGAAGCTCCGAAAAGCGCCACGGCACTGACAAGGAAGGGCCATGCGAGTTCTGGGGATGTTCGTTTCCTTGCAGGTCCTGGATCTGCTGACAACCCTCCTCGGCATGCGCTTCGGCGCTCAGGAAGCCAGCCCGTTTGTCCGCTGGCTCATGCAGATCGGGCCCGTGGAAGGGCTGGTGGTGGCCAAGGCTGGCGCCTTCGCCCTAGCGGGCATTTGCCTCTGGGCACGCCGCCAGCGCGTGATCCTCTGGATCAACTACTGGTACGCCGCGCTCATCCTGTGGAATCTGCGCATCATCCTTGTGGCGACACCCCACTGATTTGTGGCGACACCCCACTGAAGGCGGCGCGCCGCAGCAGATTGCTGGTGAAACATCCGGGCTAGCCCGGACGGTCGTGCGCGAGATCGATCGGGGCGGCGGCCTCCTCGGGGCCTCTCGGAGGTTCGCTCAGGCGGCCGGTCCAGTCGGCCCAGGTCCACCACACGGCCGTGAGTGAACTCAGGATGCCGGCGACGAGGCCGATGCTGCGCGGGTCGTAATACTGCGATGCGACGCCCGCGCCGGCCATCGACAGCATCATCACCGCCCAGCGAACCGACTCCAGCGTGGCGAAGACGCGCCCGCGATACTCGTCGCGCGTGTGCCTCAACAACTGCGTGAAATTGAGCACCGTGGTGACGGCCATACCGACCCGTGAGATCGCGATGAATAGCAGCGCCAGCCCGTAGGCGTGCATCTGGCTGAAGATGACGTAGGTGGCGCCGTGGACGACGTAGGACACCGCCACCGCGCGCTTGTAGCCGCGAAAGCCGACGCGGCTGCCAATCCAGTGGCCCAGCGCGCCGCCGGCGAGCAGGCCGATCCCGGCGAATCCCCAGATGGTGCCGATGCCCGCCGCCCCGCGGTGGAACACCTGCTCGCCGAAGAGCGTGAAGAGGATCTGCGCGGCGCCGCCGCCGCTCGCCCAGCCCACCGAGATCATGGCGATGCCGAAGATCAGCGGCGTCGAGCGCATGTAGGCCAGGCCTTCGCCATACTCCCGCCAGGGGCGCAGGACCTTCGTCCCCAAACGCGCCTTTCGGGCGCTGCGGAACGCTCCCCGCGCGCCGCCAAGCATGGAGATGGCCGCGGCCGAGAACAGGAACGAGAACGAGTTGAGCGCGAAGGCCCACACATAGCCGAGTTTGGCCGCGGTCAGCCCGGCCAGCAGGGTCCCGGCGGTCAGCGTGGCCCACTGCGTCGTTTGGGTGACCGAGTTGGCCGTGTGCAGCTCGTCGGGTGTGGTGATGGTGGGCAGGATGGCCGCCCGGCCGGCCGTGAAGAACGGCGAGGCGAACATCAGCAGGCCGCTGAGCAGATACAGCAGCCAGGGCGCCGGGTGGGAGACCGTGAGGATAAACGCCAGCGCGATGGCCGCGCGCACCAGGTCGCTGGCGATCATGATCCGCCGGCGGTCGAGCCGGTCCAGCGCCACCCCGGCGATCGGGCCAGCCAGGACCGCCGGAATCGCGCGCGCGAGCATCACGCCGCTGACGATCAGCCCGGAACCCGTGCTCTCGAGCGCCAGGCTGAAGACGGCGATGTTGTTGAACGCGTCCCCCGTCTCGCTCACTACCTGCCCGAGCCAGGTGTAGCGGTAGTTCCGGTTGTGGCGCAGCAGATCGATGAAACCGGCCATGGCGCGGTGAAACTCACATGATAGTGGAGCGCGGATGGCCAGCGCGCGGCGGGGGCCGTCAGTCGCGTTCGAGCGAAGGATCCACGGTCCTGCGCCAGGCCTCGAGGCCGCCGCTCAGGCTCCGGCAGGCGGCCAGACCCTGGCGCCGCAGCCATGCGACTACCTGGCGGCTGCGCACGCCCTGATGGCAGTAAACGACTAGCGGCGCCCGCACCGCCTTTTCCCGCAGAGCGGGCAATGCCCCCGGGATGTCCCGCATCGGGATCAGCTCGGCGTCCCCGATGCGGCCAACGGCGAACTCCCGGGGCTCGCGCACGTCGATCAGGCTGAGCGGCGCGCGAGCGTCCAGCCAGGCCTTGAGCTCTGCCGGAGCGATCTCCAGCGGCGGTTCTCTCATCGTCAGCCCCTGGGATCAGTATCGCGGGTCTTCGCCGCCTGGACGCCGCGCGGTGTCTCAGAAACGCTGGCCGTAACGCGGCTTACGCCTGCGGCCGGCTCTGTGAACGCGAAAAAGGCCACGGTCCACTCGCGGTCCGCGGCCCTGAAGCGCCGGATTGACGCCGGCTGGAGCGTCATATGGGAAGCGGCGATGAGGCCTTACCACGGCGCTTCATCGCGGCTTTCTTACTCTTACTGTGTGAGACGCGGCGCGCGGTGGATCGGTTGCCGCGCTAGGGCGGTTTCAACGCGTGCGGCAGCGCCGGGGACGGCCCGCCGCGGGCAGCCGCTTCTTTCAGGGTTTCCGGAGCAGCCGTTCCAGCGCGGCGCGAAAACCCGCGCCATGGAGCGGATCGGCCAGGGCGAATTCGGCGAACGTCTCGAAGTAACTGGGGAAATTGCCGATGTCGTAGCGCCGCTCGCCGGGCGGGAGCTTCATCGCCAGAACGCTCCGGCCCTCTTCGCACAGGAGCTGGATGGCGTTGGTGAGCTGAATCTCGCCGCGCGCGTCCGCCTCAACGCGCCGGATCATGTCGAAGATCAGCGGTGAGAAGATGTAGCGTCCGGCGATGGCGAGGTTGCTCGGCGCCTCCCCGGGCCGGGGCTTCTCGACCAGGTTGGCCACCTGGAATGAGTCACCGCCCGGCCCGGCCGGGCGCACGATGCCGTAGTGCTCGGCCTGTTCCGGCAGGACTTCCTCCACCGCCAGCACGCAACTGGCCTGCTGGGACTCGAACAGCTCCGCCATGCGCAAGACGGTCTGCGAGTTGGCGTGCAGGCCCAGGATGGAATCGCCCAGCGCCACCACGAACGGCTCCTCGCCGGCGAAGTTCTCCCCGCACAGCACGGCGTCGCCGAGGCCGCTCTGGAAGCGCTGGCGCGTGTAGAGGAAGTGCGCGCCCAGCTCTTCGAAAGCCAGCTCGTCCAGCAGCTCCCGCTTGTCGGCGGCGCTCAGCGTGCGGGCGAGCTCGGGGTCGGCGTCGAAGTGGTCCTCAATCGAGCTCTTGTTGCGGCCGGTGATGAACAGAATCCGCTCGACGCCGTTGGCGACCAGCTCCTCGACCACGTACTGCACGATGGGCTTCCGCGCCACCGGCAGCATCTCCTTCGGCTGCGACTTGGTGGCGGGCAGCAGGCGCGTGCCCAGGCCGGCGACCGGCACGACGGCGCTTCGAATCACCTAACGAATATAGCGCGCCAGCCGCGCGCGAGGGGCTATATCGCGGTCTTGGCGATGGCCGGCGTCTCACGCTCCTGCTCGGGCAGCGGCTGCTCGGGAGTCAGATACAGCCGCGTGAGGCCTTCCTTCAGGATCTCGAGGGCGGCCTCGGGATCGTCGGCGAACTCGAACAGGTCCATGTCCTCGGGCGCGATCGTCCCGTGGCGAATCAGCGCGTCGAAGTTGATTATCTCCTTCCAGTAGCTGGTGCCGTACAGCACGATGACGATCTTCTTGGCCAGCTTGTGCGTCTGCGCCAGCGTGAGGATCTCCATCATTTCGTCGAGCGTGCCGAACCCGCCCGGGAAGACGACGAGGGCCTTGGAGAGGTAGGCGAACCAGAACTTGCGCATGAAAAAATAGTGGAACTCGAAGCACAGCTCGGGCGAGATGTAGGGGTTCGGCTGTTGCTCGAAGGGCAGCCCGATGTTCAGGCCGATGGTCTTTCCGCCGGCTTCGTGCGCGCCGCGGTTGGCCGCCTCCATGATGCCCGGCCCGCCCCCGCTGCACACCACGAACCGCCGCGAGGGAGCCTGGAGCTGCTCGCTCCATTCGGTCAGCAGGCGCGCCAGCGTGCGCGCGTCCTCGTAGTACCGGGCCAGCGGCCCCTCGCCGTGGCGGATGCGCGCCGAGCCGAAGAACACCACCGTGTCGCGGATCCTATGGCGCCGGAAGTGGGACAAGGGCTCGAGGTATTCCGAGATCATTCGCAGCGGCCGCGCGTCGGCGCTGTCCAGGAAGGCCTGGTTCTTATAGGCGAGGCTGGTGTCGCAGTGGGAACGGGATCGGTCAGGCATCGGATGGGCCCTTCCTCTGAAGTGAACTTTCCAGTTGCGCGACTCTCTTGTTGAGCTCTCGCACGGTCTTCACCAGGTCCGGGAGCTTGGGGAAGGCCGAGACGGCGCGCAGCCATTCGCGGCCGTCGAAGGCGGGCGACCCGGCCACGACGCTTCCCTCCGGGACGTCGCCGCCGACGCCGCTCTGCGCATAGACGACAACGTTGTCGTGGATGGTCAGGTGCCCGGCCACGCCCACCTGGCCGGTAAGCACCACGTTCTTGCCGAGCACCGAGCTGCCGGCCAGGCCCACCTGTCCGCACAGGATGTCGTTCTCTCCCACCACGCAGGCGTGGCCCACTTGCACCAGGCTGTCGAGCTTGGCCCCGCGCTTGACTCTGCTCTCTCCGACGGTGGCGCGGTCGATGGAGGATAGCGCCTGAATCTCGACGTCGTCTTCGATCACCGTGATGCCGGACTGCGGGATCTTGTAATGCGAGCCGTCCGGCTTGTGCGCGAAGCCAAAGCCGTCCCCACCCACCACCACGCCGTTGCCCAGCGTGACGCGGTTGCCGATCCGGCAGAACTCGCGCACCACGGCGTGGGAGTGCGCGCAGAAATCGTCTCCGATCCGGGCGCCCTCGTAAATGACCACGTGCGGGTGCAGCACCGCGTGGCTGCCGATGGTGACGTTCTCGCCAACTACGGCGAAGGCGCCGATGGAGGCGTTCTCGCCCAGGCGAGCGCTGGGGGCGACACAGGCCAGCGGGTGGATCCCCGGCTGCGGGCGCGGCGGCTGGTAGAACATCTCCAGCGCGCGGGCAAAATCCAGGTACGGGTTCGAAGAGACCAGGCTCGTGATCGAGCTCTCGCGCGCCGGCTGGGAGATCAGAATCGCCCCGGCGCGCGTGTCTTTGACTTTGGACGCGTACTTCGGGTTGGCCAGGAAGGTCAGCTCGGTGGGGCCGGCCTGGTCGAGGGTTGCGACCCCGGTGATTTCCAGGTCCGGGTTTCCGACCAGTTCGCAGCCCAGCGCGGCGGCCAGTTCGCCTGTCGTCATAAGCACCTCGGGAGCACGCGGCCGTGCCGGGCGGCCCCGGCCGCTCCAAACCACCTTACAGCGTACACTCGACCTGCCCGGCGGTGCTCGGCGCGGCCAGAGAGCCGCCAGCCCGCCGGGCGGCGCGCACCCGTCCGCTACAATGAAACCTGGTCATGGACAAACGCCGCATGTGCCCGCACTGCCGGGCCTTCATCACCTCGCGCGATCGCGTGTGCCCATACTGCCAGGGCGTGGTAGGGCCGCGGGCGATCGATCGCCGGGACCCCAAGGCGATCCTCGGCGGCTTCATCCCGCACGCGCGCTTCACCACCTCCATCATCCTGCTGATCAACTTTGGACTGTTCGCGGCCACGGTGCTTTTCAGCATGCGCGCCGGCAATGGCAATGCGCTGTTCGATCTGGACGGACGCACGCTGTTCCAGTTCGGCGCCAAGTATCGTGACGCCATCGTGCTCGGCCAGTGGTGGCGGCTGGTGACGGCCGGCTTTCTGCATGGCGGCATTCTGCACCTGCTCATGAACTCCTGGGTGCTCTTCGACCTGGGGGCCCAGGTGGAGGAGATTTACGGCGCCACCCGTCTGCTCGTGATCTACTTTGCGGCCACGGTCGGCGGCTTCTATCTCAGCATGATCTGGACGCCGGCGCTCTCGGTGGGCGCCTCGGCCGGCATCCTCGGCCTGATTGGGGCGATGATCGCGCTGGGCGTGCGGCACCGGGCCCATCCGCTCGGCGGCGCTATCCGCAGCTTGTATATCCGTTGGGCGGTCTACGGCCTGGCGCTGGGCCTCCTGCCCGGGCTGCGGGTCGATAACGCGGCGCACATCGGCGGTCTGGCAGCCGGCTTCGTCGTAGCCTACGCCGCCGGCACGCCGCGGCTGGTGGGCGGATGGGGCGAGCACCTCTGGCGCATCCTCTCGTACCTCTGCTTGGCCCTCACCGCGCTGGCGTTCCTGAGCATGTACCTGTGGCTGGCGGCCACGCCCCTGGCAGCGGTCCTCTAGCCCTAGTCGAAAACGATCTGGGCCACCACCAGCTCCGGGAGCGTCTGGTTCCAGCTCTCCGGAATCGCGTCAAACGGAAGGCGGAAGCTCTTGGTCTCGCCCGGCTTCAGCCCGCCCATGCGCGCGCTCACAATCGGGACGCGCTCCCGCAGCACCACGCGGCCGAACGGATCGTAGAACACGCACTTGATCTCCACCACCTTTACCCGCCGGTTCCCGGTGTTGGTGATCTTGCCGGTGATCTCGACCAGCGTCTGCCGGGCGAAGTTGTCCGTGGCGATCATGCTCACGTCGCTGAGCTGTAGGCGCTCGGCGCGCACGTATGCCCGAGCCTCCTCGGTGAGCACGGGTGTGGGCGACTTCCGGGGACCGCCGCGCAGCACCAGCCAGCCGGCCAGGATTCCGGCGGCCGCCAGTCCGGCGGTTATGAAGAGCGCGATGGGAATGCCTGCCGCGGCGCGGCGTTTGGGGGGCTGATCCGTTGAAAGCGCCATCCTCAGTGGATTCTATACTGTTTTGGGTGGCGCCGGGGTGGCCGTGTCAGCGGCCTGTGCAACCTCGACAAAAGTATCCCTTCGACGGCTCCCGCGCGGGGCTGGCCGCGGGGCAGGCTGCTGGTTCGCGTCCCCGTGGAGGCGTGCCGGCAGGCGGCGGGTGCGTTTTTCTGGCGTCCCCAGGGGGATTCGAACCCCCGTTACCGCCGTGAAAGGGCGAACAGGGGTTCTGAAACGTCCATTTCTCAGCTACTTACAAGTGGCCCTCCGGCAGGAAACTAGCCGGATGCGTTACCGTGGCGTTACCAGACTGACGGCTCTTGGAATGGCCGTCAGTCGAATCTGAAGGCCCAGGACGGGCCGAACTCGGGTCGGGGGTAGGGCACACGGTGCCATTCGCGGGGCATCGGAAACGTACCTCGGCATCGGAGTCGCAAGACGGGGGGCCGGGTCGATTTAACGCAGACGGCGCCTCGCCGGGGAATAGGCGCTAGGTGGCTCCGGCGTAAGTGGCCGAAAAAATTTGAAAAGTTCCGGCAAGCTATTTTGGGCAGCAATGTAGTTGAGTCAGCACGCCCCCTGTGGCATGATGGGGGCCGCAGGATTTGGAGCCTGTGGGACATGCTGGACTTCTACGCCCGCGATTTCATACTGTCCATGGAGCTGCTGGAGGCGATCAAGAAGCGCCTGACGGAGGCAACTGTGTTCAATCAGGTCTCCGTAGAGGAAACAAGCTTTTTCATGGAACGGTTAGTGGTACTGCGCTCGCACTGTCGCGCCATGGGACTTTCCATGTCGGTAGTTCAGATCGACCGAATGACGAGCGCGTTGTCCAGCTCGATAGATTACGCGGACTTCGTGAAAGCACTGGATGCTCTACGTGATCGCATATATGATGAGCTTCAAACACATGTTTTTTATGCCGTGTATCACGAGAAGCTCAGATTCTACACGCTCAACGCAGAAACGCGGCGGATGGAACTCAACAGCCTAATCGAGGTGTTTGGGCAACAGGTCCTAAAGAGCTTTCGATCGACTGCCTACGACCTTCAAGAGGCTCTGTCTTGCCATATTTGCTCCCGTAGCACCGCTTGTGTTTTTCACTTGATGCGGGTTCTGGAGCGGGGGCTTCAGGTACTCGCCGACAACTTCGGCGTCCCGTCAGACCATGCCAACTGGCACAACATCATCGAAGGAATCGAGAAAGCCATCCGCAACATTGGGAGCGACGTCTTGAACCGCCCTTCCGACTGGAAGGACCAGCAGGAATTCTACTCCCAGGCGGCAAGCCATTTCATGTTCGTAAAGGACGCTTGGCGAAACTATACAGCGCACGCGCGGGGCAGCTACACCGACGAGCGAGCGGACGAGATCTTCCGTAACGTGCAAGGTTTTATGCAGAAGCTCTCCACCCGGCTCGCGGAGACTGTTTGATGCGATATCATGGTGCAAGTGAAGCACTCGCGGGAATCCGCCACGTTCGTGAATCTTTTGGATTGCGTGCTTTCGGTGCCCCGTTCCGAGGTCCAGCGGCGCGAAGCCGAGTACCGGAAGCAGTCCGAAGCGAATCCGAACCGGCGCGGGTCGAAGCGAAAGGCTACCAGGGCTTCGACCG
>JBEKLJ010000149.1:0-8738 GCA_050010255.1 Bryobacteraceae bacterium | reverse complement strand
CAAGGCTGTCCTCTACCGGAATGATCCAGACGGGTGGGTAGCCGAGATCCCCGCCATCTCCGGCTGCTACGCGCTCATGCCCACCCGCGAACAGGCGCTTGCCGAGCTGGAGCGAGTTTTTGAGATGATCTCGGCCGAGTACCGCGAACAGGGGCGCCCGCTGCCGCTCGACACCACCCAGATTGTCCATGCCTAGCGCCCGGGCGACTGAGTTCCGCCGCGCCGCCGCCCAGCTCGGCTTCCAGAGATCGCGCCAAACCGGCAGCCACGAGCGCTGGAACCACCCCGACGGGCGCGCAGCCACGATCCCGATTCACGGCGGCCAGGAGATTGGCCCGCCGCTCTTCTATCGCATCCTGGACCAACTCGGGATCAGCGAGCAGCAATTCGAAGCCCTGCGGTGATCGACGACCGCGCTCGAGTCCGGCGGCGGGTGCTTCTGTCGCGTGAGCCCGCGCTGCCGCGGTTTCGCTACCTACGCCGGCGTTCCTTTCCCTTCTTGCGCGTGAATCTCCTGCAAGCTCCAGACGCGGATGGGGTCGCGGCGGCGGGAGGCCAGGCCTTCGGCGGCAGCGCGGGCGCCGCTCATGGTGGTGATGCACGGAATCCGGTGCAGGAGCGCCGCGCGGCGAATGGCCTTCTCGTCGCTGAAGGAGTGCCCGCCAGTGGTGGTGTAGATCACAAGCTGCACCGAACCGGCCTTGAGCATATCCACGGCGTTCGGCCGCCCTTCGTTCACCTTCAGCACCGTCCGGCAGGGGACGCCCGCGGCGCGCAGCGCCGCCGCCGTGCCGCGCGTGGCCGCCACCTGGAAGCCGAACTGGACGAAGCTGCGCGCCACCTCGGCGGCGACGGCCTTGTCGCGGTCGTTCACGCCGATGAACAGCGTGCCCCGGTCGGGCAGCGGCGTGCCGGCGCTCAACTGCGCCTTGGCAAACGCCTCGCCGAAGTTCTCGCCCACGCCCATGACCTCGCCGGTCGAGCGCATCTCGGGGCCGAGCGCCGGGTCCACGCCCGGAAACTTGTTGAACGGGAAGACCGGCGATTTGACGAAGAACTGCGGCACCGGCAGCACCCCACTCACCCGCCCGCCGGTGAGGTGCGCGAGGTCCTTGAGCTTGCGACCGAGCATCAGCCCCACGGCCACCTTGGCGAGCGGCACGCCCGTGGCCTTGCTCACATAGGGCACGGTGCGCGAGGCGCGCGGGTTCACTTCGAGCACGTACACCTTGCCGTTCTGGACTGCGTACTGCACGTTCATGAGGCCGATCACGTTGAGCGCGCGCGCCAGCCGCTCCGTATACTCGCGCACCGTCTCGAGCACGCCGGCGGAAAGCCCGTAAGGCGGCAGCACGCAGGAGCTGTCGCCGGAGTGCACGCCCGCTTCCTCGATGTGCTCCATGATGCCGGCCACCAGCACGTCCTCGCCATCGGCCAGCGCGTCCACGTCGATCTCGGTGGCGCTCTCCAGGAACCGGTCGATCAACACCGGCCGGTCCTGCGAGAAGACCACCGCCTCGCGCATGTAGCGCCGCACCGTGTCCTCGTCGTAGGCGATCACCATGGCGCGGCCGCCGAGCACGTAGGAAGGCCGCACCAGCACCGGGTAGCCAATGGCGCGCGCCACCTGGCAGGCCTGCTCGACGGTGGTGGCCGTGCCGTTGGGCGGCGAGGGAATCTGCAACCGGTCCAGCAGCGCGCCGAAGAGCTGGCGGTCCTCGGCCAGATCGATGCTCTCCGGGTCGGTGCCGATGATGGGCACGCCCTGCGCCTTCAAGGGCAGCGCCAGTGTCAGCGGCGTCTGCCCGCCGAACTGCACGATCACACCGTCGGGCTTCTCCGTGTCGTAGATGTTCAGGACCTCTTCGAGCGTGAGCGGCTCGAAGTAGAGCCGGTCGGAGGTGTCGTAGTCGGTCGAGACGGTCTCGGGGTTGCAGTTGACCATGATCGATTCCACCCCGAACTCCTGAAGCGCGAAGGAGGCGTGGCAGCAGCAGTAGTCGAACTCGATGCCCTGCCCGATGCGGTTGGGCCCGCTGCCCAGGATCATGACCTTCTTGCGATCCGACGGGGCGGCCTCGCACTCGCCCTCGTAGCTCGAATACAGGTACGGCGTGAAGCTCTCGAACTCGGCCGCGCAGGTATCCACGCGGTTGAAGACGGCCCTCAAACCCAGCTCCTTGCGCCGGTTCCGCACCGCGATGGGGTCAGCCTTCCACAGCGCCGCCAGGCGCCGGTCGGCCACGCCGTCGCGCTTGGCCTGGCGCAGCTTCTCGCGGGAGACCGTCTCGATGGTCTCGCCCTGGAGTTCCCGCTCGAACTCGGCGGCCTGCCTGACCTGCTCGAGAAACCAGGGGTCGATCGCCGTCCACTCGTGGACCTCCTCCAACGAGTAGCCGCACTCGAAGGCAAAGCGGAGGTAGCCGAGCCGGTCGGGGTTGGGCGTGATGAGCTTCCCTGGGATCAGGTCGCGGTCGTAGACCTCGGCCGAGGCCGCCTTGCCGGTCTCCAGCGAGCGCAGGCCCTTGGCCAGCGCCTGCTTGAACGTGCGCCCGATGGCCATCACCTCGCCCACGGACTTCATCTGGGTGCCCAGCACGGCCTGCGAGCCCGGGAACTTCTCGAACTGCCAGCGCGGGATCTTCACCACCACGTAATCGATGGTCGGCTCGAAGCAGGCGGGCGTCTTCTGGGTGATGTCGTTGGGGATCTCGTCGAGCCGGTAGCCCACGGCCAGCTTGGCGGCGATCTTGGCGATGGGGAAGCCGGTGGCCTTCGAAGCCAGCGCGGAGCTGCGCGAGACGCGCGGGTTCATCTCGATGATGACCATGCGGCCGGTCTGGGGATGAATGGCGAACTGCACGTTCGAGCCGCCGGTATCGACGCCGATCTCGCGCAGGCAGCGGATGGCGGCGTCGCGCATCATCTGGTATTCGCGGTCGGTGAGCGTCTGCGCCGGCGCGACGGTGATCGAGTCGCCGGTGTGCACGCCCATGGGGTCGAAGTTCTCGATCGAGCAGATGATGATGGCGTTGTCGGCCAGGTCGCGCATCACCTCGAGCTCGAATTCCTTCCAGCCCAGCACGCTCTCCTCGACCAGCACCTCGTGCACCGGGGAAAGGGCCAGGCCGTGGCCGAGCAGCTCCAGCATGTCCTCGCGGTTGTAGGCGATGCCGCCGCCAGTGCCGCCCAGCGTGAAGCTGGGGCGCAGGATGACGGGGTAGCCGATGCGCGCGGCGTATTCCAGGCCGTCCTCGACCCGGTTGACCAGCTTGGAGTCCGGCACCTCCAGGCCGATCTTGCGCATGGCGTCCTTGAACATCAGCCGGTCTTCGGCCTTCTTGATGGCGTCGATCTTCGCGCCGATCAGCTCGACGCCGTAGCGGTCGAGCACGCCCGCCTCGGCCAGCGCCACGGAGAGGTTCAGGCCGGTCTGGCCGCCCACGGTCGAGAGCAGCGCGTCGGGCCGTTCGCGCGCGATTACCTGCTCGACGAACTCGACGCTCAGCGGCTCGACGTAGGTGCGGTCGGCCAGGTTCGGGTCGGTCATGATGGTGGCCGGGTTGGAGTTGACCAGAATCACCTGGTAGCCATCGGCCTTGAGTGCCTTGCAGGCCTGCGTGCCCGAGTAGTCGAACTCGCAGGCCTGGCCGATGACGATGGGGCCGGAGCCTACGATCAGGATCTTGTGGAGGTCGTTGCGCCGTGGCATCAGCGGCCACCTCCCTCGCCACCCCGGAATTCCGCCATGAGGTGCTTGAAGTCCTCGAAGAGGTAGAGCGAGTCGTGCGGGCCCGGTGCCGCCTCGGGGTGGTACTGCACCGAGAAGACCGGCTCGCGGCGGTGGCGGAAGCCCTCCAGCGTGCCGTCGTTCAGGTTGACGTGCGTCAGCTCCACGTCGGACGGGTTGAGCGACTCGGGATCGACGGCGAAGCCGTGGTTGTGCGAGGTAATCTCGACCCGGCCGGTGATCTTGTTCAGCACCGGATGGTTCGCGCCGCGGTGGCCGAACTTCAGCTTGTAGGTGCGCCCGCCCAGGGCCAGCCCGAGCAACTGCTGGCCCAGGCAGATGCCGAAGATCGGCCTGCGGCCGATGAGCCGGCGGATGTTGGCGATCTGCGCGGTGAGCGGCTCGGGGTCGCCGGGTCCGTTGGAGAGGAAGATGCCGTCGGGAGCGAGCGCCAGCACATCCTCGGCGGCGGCCAGGGCGGGCACGACGGTGACCCGGCAGCCGGTGTGGACCAGCCGGCGCAGGATGTTGTGCTTGATGCCGTAGTCGTAGGCCACCACGTGGAAGGCCGGCTCGGCCGCCGGGCCCCAGTCCTGCGACGGGGAGCAGGCGTCTACGCCGCTGGACCACTGGTAGCGCTCGCGGGTGGACACCCGGGTGGCCAGGTCCAGACCGGCCATGGAGGGGATGCCGCGCGCCTTCTCGATGAGGGCCTGCGCGTCGGTCGAAACCGTCGAAAGCACCCCGCGCATGACGCCGCGGGTGCGCAGGTGGCGCACCAGGGCGCGTGTGTCGATTTCGCTGATCACCGGGATGCCGGCGGCGGCCAGGAAGCGGCTGGCCTGCTCTTCGGAGCGCCAGTTGCTGGCCATCGAGGAGAACTCGCGCACGCCCAGACCCTCAATGTAGGGGCGGGCCGACTCGCTGTCCCAGCGGTTGGCGCCGTAGTTCCCTATCTCCGGATAGGTGAGGATGACGATCTGGCCGCAGTAGGACGGGTCGGTGAAGATCTCCTGGTAGCCGGTGATGGCGGTGTTGAAAACAACTTCGCCGGCACGCTCGGTGGGTGCACCAACGCTGCTGCCCTCGAAGACCGTTCCGTCTTCCAGGGCCAGGATCGCAGTATTCAACCGGGTGATCCTCCAGGCGAAGTGGGTACCTCCTATTTCAACACGCCGGCCGGAGCGGCTTCAACCGGAAATTGCATGATCCGTCCGTAAGCCGGCGCGGCCTCCACTTTGTGGCGCGAACTTTGCCGTCGTTTGGCATCCGCAATCGGACAGTTTGCAGCGTCGGCTTCAGCCGACGTCTGGCCGAACGCTTCCCGACCCTATCCCCGCACTCGCCTTGCGTCGCCAGGAGTGGCGACGCGGCAGGCAGGAGTGCCTGCGCTACGGCGAGCGCCGGCTGCACCCGCTAAGCGGATACAGCATCCCAGCGCACCGCCCCCGTCGCCTGAGTTCACCCCGGCCGCCCGTTCTTGCGGGCGGATTAGGGCCAAGGTGCCGGGAACAAACCACCCCCATCGCTCGTATCAGAGAGCGTGAGGAAGGCTGGCTTGGTGTCGGTCGCGGTTGCAGCCCTGTTCGCCACAGGCTGCACCGAGTACGACTTGCCCGAAGCGCGCGAGAAGCGCAGCGTCGGTCTGGGCGGCGCAAGCTCGGCGGAGGTGCGGATTGAGATGGGCGCCGGGGAGCTCCGCATCGATGGCGGCGCCGAGGGCTTGCTGGATGGCGAGTTCGTCTACAGCGGCCGCGAGCGGCCCGAGGTGCGCTACGACGTCAGCGGCGGCCGCGGGTACCTCAGCGTCCGCCAGCCGCCCTCGCGCGGGCTGGGCAAGCACACCCACCGCTGGGAACTGCGGCTGAACGACCACTCGGCCACCGACCTCCGCGTCCACCTCGGAGCCGGCCAGGTGGTGCTGAAGCTGTCCGGGACGTCGCTCACCCGGCTGGAGGTCGATCTGGGCGCCGGAGAGCTGAGCGTGGACCTGACCGGCCCCTGGGACAAGGACCTGGAAGCGACTATCCGTGGCGGGGTTGGCCAGGCGACGGTCCGGCTGCCGCGCCAGGTGGGTGTGCGGGTGCACGCCTCGGGCGGCATCGGCGGGGTCAACGCCAGCGGGCTCACCCGGAGCGGCCACGAGTACGTGAACGAGATGTACGGCAAGTCCCCGGTCACCGTCCGCGTTCATGTAACCGGCGGCATCGGCGAAATCAACCTCATCGGCTGATCCGACTTTCCCAGAAAGCTTCCCCTGCGCGGTGGCGCGCCCAATCCGGATTCCGCCATCCAGAAGCCCGGAGCGCGATCCGGGCCGCACAGACATAGTAGACTGCTAATAAGAACGCGGCCCCGCTCCGCGTGGCCCTCGCAACCGGGCGCCTGGAGACCAAGATGCGAACCGAGTGGATAGCGCAGCGCAAGGACGATCCCATCCGCACCGAGATGCGCTACGCGCGCCAAGGCGTCATTACCGAAGAGATGGAGTTCGTAGCGCGCCGGGAGGGCCTGGCAGCGGAGTTGGTGCGCTCCGAGGTGGCCCGCGGGCGAATGGTGATCCCCGCCAACATCAACCACCCGAATCTCGAACCCGTGGCCATCGGCATCGCCTCGCGCTGCAAGATCAACGCCAACATCGGCAACTCCGCGGTGGCTTCGAATGTGGAGGAGGAACTCGAGAAGCTTCGCTACTCGGTGAAGTATGGCGCCGACACCGTCATGGACCTCTCGACCGGCGGCGACATCCCCGGCATCCGCCGGGCCATCATCCGCAACTCGCCGGTGCCGGTCGGCACGGTGCCCATCTACGAGGCGCTAACGCGCGTCCGGCGAATCGAGGACCTGACGGCGGACCTGATGCTGGAGGTGATCGAGGAGCAGGCCGCGCAGGGCGTGGACTACATGACCATCCACGCCGGCCTGCTGGTGGAGCACATCCCGCTAACCACGCGCCGCCTCACCGGCATCGTCAGCCGCGGGGGTGCGATTCTGGCCGAGTGGATGGTGAGGAACCACCGCCAGAACTTCCTCTACGAGCGCTTCGAGGACATCTGCAAGATCTTCCAGAAGTACGACGTGACGTTTTCCCTGGGCGACGGCCTCCGGCCCGGCTCCCTGGCCGACGCGAGCGACGAGGCGCAGTTCGCCGAGCTGAGGACGCTGGGCGAGCTGACCCAGCGGGCCTGGGCCTGCGACTGCCAGGTGATGGTGGAAGGCCCCGGCCACATCCCCATGGACCAGATCCAGATGCAGGTGGAGAAGGAAATGGAGTGGTGCGCGGAGGCGCCCTTCTACACGCTGGGGCCGCTGGTGACCGACATCGCGCCGGGTTACGACCACATCACCTCGGCCATCGGCGCAGCCATGATCGGCTGGCACGGCGCGTCGATGCTGTGCTACGTGACGCCCAAGGAGCACCTGGGGCTGCCGAACCGCGAAGACGTCAAGCAGGGCATCATCGCCTACAAGATCGCCGCGCACGCGGCCGACATCGCCCGCCACCGCCCCGGCGTTCGCGAGCGCGACGACGAGCTGTCGCGCGCCCGCTTCCGTTTCGACTGGAACCGGCAATTCGAGCTGTCGCTCGACCCCGAGACCGCCCGCGCCATGCACGATGAGACGTTGCCGGACGCGGGCTTCAAGGACGCCCACTTCTGCTCGATGTGCGGCCCGAAGTTCTGCTCGATGAACATCTCGGCCAAAGTCGAAACCTTCACCTCGACCGACGCCGATGCCGTTCTGTCGAAACGGGCGCCGGCGTCCCAAGACTGAACGCGACCGGCGGCCAGGTTCAAGCAGTAGGCGGCGTCGATCCAGCGGCGCCGAGTCTCAAGTGACCTGTCTACTGCCGAACCGTGATAAAGGCATTGTCCTGGCTGCGGAGACCGCCAATCTCTGATACCACGACGGCATCCCCGTCCGGCAAGCTGTCAGGGACCCGCAGGTTGATCTGCCAGACTCCGGCCATCGTGATCCCGGCGAACTCAACGTGCCCTGGTATTCCGCCGATCCAGACAGCGACGGCAGAGGGGTCCACAAGCTGCGCCGCCGTGGTCACAATCTGCCCGGATGGTGTTGGGGGAGCCGTAGGCCCGAACCCGGTGGCGTAAAGCACGATCACCTCGCCCGGCTTTGCCGGGGTCGAAGTCGCATTCGGATACAATCCCGGTGGGCCGATGATTGAGTAATCCGCGTGCTGCGCAGCGATGTATTTCCCATTCGCCGGACCATACATGAAGAAACCGGGAGCGAACGTTTGCATCACGGCGGTGTTCTTCGCGGTTCCTTGTGCGTTTGTGAGCGCCACCTCGACATTCCCAATGGCGTCGTCGTCCGGCACCTGCACGTTGATTTGCGTCGGGCTTATGTAGCAGAGGGCTGCCGGTTTGCCATCGACGGTGACGCTCACACCGTCGAGCGAGGTCGGAAACCTACCATTGACGATCTCGTCATTCCGCCAGTTGCGAGTCGTGGGCGCCAGATTTGTGCCGAAGATGCTGGCCCAGATGCCGCGAGCGATGCCCGGCTGGAAGCTGGCCCCGTTAACGATGCCGCCGGGCTGTATCACGGGCGACGTTCCACTGGTGGCGGGGATGACCGTGAAGGACTGGGTCACAGGAGTTGCCATCGTGTAGTTCGCATTACCGGCTTGGCTGGCCGTGATCGAGCAGGTCCCCACCGCGACAATCGTTACGGTGGTTCCTGACACGGTGCAGACCGACGTAGTCGTCGAGGTGAAGCTGACCGCCAAACCGGAACTGGCGGTCGCCGTGATGGGGAACGGAGCGACCCCAATGGTTACATTGCTTAGGGCGGCGAACGTGATCGTCTGCGCAACCTGGAAGCTAGAGCCAGTAACGCTGAACGCCGGCAGGGACCTTGACCCGCTCAGCGCCGTCCATCCGGCCTGGTTTATGTTTGTCATTCCACCTGGAAGACCAAGATTGTTGGTGTACCAAAAGGCCAAGGTATCGGCCGCCAACGGCTCTACCTCCACCCAGTACGT
>JBEKLJ010000148.1:0-8768 GCA_050010255.1 Bryobacteraceae bacterium | reverse complement strand
ACCGCTGCCTCTCTGGCTAGACGATCAGGCGCTACTCCAGCAGGTCCTTGATGATCTTGCCGATCTCCATGAATTGATCCAGCCCCGAGGGCTTGGTGATGAATCGTGCCACTCCGAGATCCATCATCATAGTCCGGTCTCGCTGGGATTGAGACGAGCTCCATACACACACCGGTACTCCGGCGAGGTGTTTGGCGTCCCGGATCGCGCGCAAGATGTCTTCGCCGCTGTACTTGGACAGGTTCAAGTCCACCAGAATCACCTTCGGAATCGCCGCATCCGCGTAGGCGCCCTGCTTGCGAATGAAGGCCAGGGCCTCCGCCCCGTTCGTCAGGTGAACCAGTTCGAATCGCAGATCCTGCTTGTTCATGGCCCGCTCGAGCAGGAAGACATCCGAACTGTTGTCTTCAATCACGAGAACCCGGGCTGGAGGAACAACGCCAGCGTGTTTGATGCTCACTCCCATTTCGCCAACCGCCGCCGCCTCCCTCATCTTATCTCCAGAGCCCGGGAGGCCGCCGAGGATCACGCGAAGATCTGCTGGGCGCGGGCAGCGCGCTCGCGCACATGGACCCCGTTGGGGCACCGGACGGCGCAAGCGGAGCAGTCGGTGCATCGAACTGCGCGCAGCGATTCCGGCAGCGCATCGAAACAACTCCGCCCCATCCGGTAGTCGCCGTAGCCCTCGGCGTACATCACGTAGCGCACCAGGTCAGAGACCGGCAGCCCGCGCGGGCAGGCGCCGTCGCAGGACCCGCACATCCGGCATACCAGCGGGCTGATGTATCCCATCTGCGACCCGAGCAGCTTCTCTTCCTGGGGCGTGAACGGCTCCGCCATCACGCGCATGTTCTCGGCCAGCGCCTCGTGGTCGCGCATGTTGACCGCCGTGGTGTGGATCCAGTTCTTCCGCAGCGCCCACTTGAGCGCGGGCAGGCGGCTGCTGGGCCGAATGGTGCGCCAGAAGCGGCCAGCCATCACCTTCATGGCCACTACTCCCAAGCCCGCGTCGTTCATGGCTTTGAGATCGGAATCGAACTGCGCGCCCATCGGGAAATTGTAGGGCGTCATGACGACGTCGAACCGCCCCGGCGCCGTGACGAACGGAAGCATGTCATGCAGGCGGTGTGTGCTCAGCCCTCTGAAGCGGATCTTGCCCTGCTTCCGAGCCAGCGTGTGGAACTCTAGCATCTCGCCGCTCACGTCGCCGGGCCGGTCCTTGTTCCCGAGGTACCAGATGTCGAGGTAGTCGGTGCGAAGCGCCTTGAGGCTGGCGTCCAGGTCGGCGGCAATCGTCTGGCGGTCCTTGCCGTAGGAACGGCTGGTGAGGACGACTTCCTTTCTGCGGGCGCCGAGCACCCTTCCGAGCACGGTCTCCGCGTTGCCGGACTGGTAGCTGCGCGAGGTGTCGAAGAAGTTCACTCCGCGGTCCAGCGCGGCTTCGACCACGCTTGGATCGGAGATGGATTCGCAGCCGAAACCAAGCTCGGTGACGTTCAACCCGGTCTTGCCGAGGGTGCGGTAGCGAATCGGCGCCTTTGACGCCGCGGGATTGGGCGCTGCCGGGAGAGCTTCGAGCGCGGGCACGGCCAGGCCGGCCGCGAGAAACGAGCGTCGAGTGGGATCGTTCCGCATGTTAAGACTCCATCCGAATCCTGATGGCCTGAATACGCATTGTAATCCCCGCTCGTTCCGAGATTTCACCGCCGAGGAGCTCGAAGGCGAGGACACCTGGTACTGTCCGCGCGCCGAGAAGCGCGGCTGGGGATAGTAGGGGTCGATCATGATCGACCCCTACCGGGTGATCTCACGTATCCGAACATGGCGGAACAGCGCTACCGAGTACCGGTCGTGCAGTTGCAGCCCGATGGGCCCGGTGAGCGGCCGGCCGGGCTCTCCGGGATGCTCGGCAACCCAGTGGCCGTTCAGCTTGATCCGAATCTTGTCATTGCGGATCTGGAGCTCGATGGTGTTCCAGTCATTGTCGATCTGGTAACCCGTTTCGGACTTCTGAAGCCCGTACACGCTGCCGGTCGGGTAGTTGTCGGGGTACTGGTTGGCGAGCTGGATCTCGTATCCGATCTTGGATGGCGTGCGCCGCCCGACACCCGGGAAGGTGACGGCATAGCGAGCGCGTGAGGAATCGCGAATCGAGATCCCGCTGTTGCCCCGGAACGGCAGCCAGTACTCCAGGCGCAGATCGAACTCGCCGAAGTCCTGCTTGGTATACAGCCACGCCTGTGTATAGAGCCACTCCAGGTACTTCGCCCTCGTCCAAGAGAGGTCGGGCTGCGCCGTGATGTCACGCTGGCCGGCCAGCGTGCCGTCGCGCATCACCGTCCAGAAGCCCTCGCCGACCGATTCCCAGCCGTCCAGGTTCTTCCCGTTGAACAGATCCCGCCAGCCGTGGCCGGCCGCTGGCGCCGGCTGCGCGGCGGCCGACACCAGGGCGAGCAGGAAGACGAAGAGAAGGCGCATGCAGACTCTTCTACCGCACTGGCGCAGTCCGGCGCCACCCGCTCGCACTCGCCTTCGTCCGCCAACGCCGCGTCCCGGCCCAAAACACAAAAACCAGGCGGCCTCTCAGGCCGACTGCCGCAGAGCGCCGTGAATCCCGCCGGCGGCTCCGCCGCGGAGTGGGCGGATAGGCACGGGCGCTGGCGCGCCGCTCATCGTCCGCACCGTCCCGTGGAAGTACTCGTCCAACGGGAAGAGACTGTAAGGCTCCAGTTCGCGGAACACGCGCCCCAGCTCCTGCTCGATGCGATAGACCGCATGGAAGAAGTTGCCGCGGTCCGTGCCCAGCCGCCGGCAGCAGAGCTTCCAGTCGGCGCCCAGCAGAAAGTGATACCTGAAGATCTTGTTGTGGAACTCGTCCAACGTCCGACGGCTCACCAGGACGAAGTCGGCCATGTACTCCTCGTCTTTGCGGCCCCAACTGAAGTTCCGTTCCCGCCCGGGGATGAACTCCAGCGAGATCTTGCTCATGTACTTTTCTTGGGTGGCGCAATGGCGAAATCGGGCGTAGCAGGCCCGAAAGACAGCGCGCAGGACGCAGTTGCAGGGGATCATCTTCCCCGTGCGGCCAAGGCGCAGCCCGAGACCATGGCACTGTGTACAGGAGTGCTTTGCCAGCGCAATCGTCTCAGATCGAGTCCATTCCATTTCTCGAGGTCCTCATTTTTCCCCTCGGGCCGTCTCGCTCGAGCGAGCTTCCCGAAGCCTGCTCACAAGCATACCGGTCCGTGGAAAAGGGTCAATGCGCGCGGCCTGACCGGCTCCTTGACACCCGCTTGGATGAAACACTTAGTGATATGTAACCTTGCGCTTGAAAGACTTAACCGCGAGCTTAATCGTCAAAACCTAGACATTAATTTGAATTAATAATAGATATAGATTGTTTTCTGCGGCCACCTATTTCAATTAGGATAGGGTGTTTGAGGGGGACTCCGAAATGGACTTCCGGACCTTGCGGCGCAACCTCCTGGCCCAAGTACGACAGCGGCTGCTCAACGGCGAGCTGACCGAGCGCGGTCTGGCCTGCCGGATCGGCCTGTCGCAGCCTCACGTCCATCACATTCTGCACGGCAGACGGGGCCTGACGGTTGAGGTCGCTGACCGAATGCTCCAGTTTCTGGGCCTGTCGGTGGTGGATCTGCTTGAGCCGGAGCAGCGGCCCAAGGGGGGCAAAGAGCCGGGCGGTGAGCCCAGCGGCGGCGGGAGCGCCTGGCGCGCGCGGGACGGGGTCAGCCCGGGCGGGACGCCTGGGCGACCTCGCGGTAGATCTCCAGAACCTGCCGGGCGGTTGTCTCCCAACTGAACCGGCGGGCTTGCGCGTACCCGCGCCGGATCAGCGTGGCCCGGAGCGCGTCGTCCAGGAGGACTTCGCGGATGCCCCGGGCGATGTCGAACACGTTCTCCGGGTTGACCAGGACCGCGGCATCGCCCGCCACCTCGGGCAGCGAGCTCACGCTCGAAGTCACCACCGGCGTTCCCGAGGCCATGGCCTCCAGCGGCGGCAGCCCGAAGCCCTCGTACAGAGACGGGAAAACGAAGACGGAGGCGGCCTCGAAGAACACGCGCAGCGTCTCGAAGGGCACGAACCCCAGGAACCGCACGAGCTTCTCGACGCGCGTCTTGATCACGGCCCGGCGCAGCGCGGGGTACTTCGAGATCTCGTCGCCGATGATGATCAGGCGCAGGTCCTTATAGAGGGGGTGCTGCTCCAGGTCGGAGCGGAGGACCGCGAACGCCTCCACCAGGCGCGGGATGTTCTTCTGCGGCCGCACCGCGCCGGCGTACAGGATGAAGGGGTAGTTGATCTGGTAGCGCTCCAGGATCCTCTGTCGCTCGGCCGACTGCACGTCGGAGGGGGACGCGGCATCGCCGAGCGCCGGCTCCCGCGCGAACCGCGGGTCCGGCGCGTCGTAGATCTGCCGGACGCGCGAGGAGGGGACTCCCAGCACGTTCTCCACGTCGCGCTCGGTGGCCGCCGAGACCGCAATCACCTGTTCGGCCCTAAGCAAACCGCGCCGGAAAAGGAACAACCGCAAGCCGGTCCGCACCTGCTTGCGGTCGCCGAACAGCAGACTGCCCATGTCGTGAATCGTCACCACGTAGGGCCGCGGCATGAGGAACGGCACTTCGTTCAGCGGCACATGGACCAGGTCCGGCGCCAGCTCCTTGAGGAAGAAGAAGAACGAGAACTGGTTTACCCAGTCCGTGTCCGGGCGCTCGTAAACGGCGATCTCGAAGTTCGGCGGCAACGCCGCCAGCTCCGGCTCTTCCGGCGTCAGCGCTACCAGAATGTACCGGTTCGTCTCATCCAGAGCCGCGAGCCCATGAATCAGGTTGCGGATATAGGTGCCGACGCCAAAGTCCCGGATCCGGCGGGCGTCGATGACGATCCTAAGCGGCATTCAGCGGGACACGGCCGGAGCGAGCTTCCAGGCGTACAGCGGGAACTTCCCGGCCAGCGCGGCGACGCGCCGGCGCACGGCGGCGCGCGTCTCCTCGGAAGTGATGTTGCCGAGCACCTCGGCGATCAGCGCGGCCACCGTGCGCATCTCGGCCTCGCCGAATCCGCGCGTGGTCACCGCCGGGCTGCCCAGCCGGATGCCGCTCGGGTTGAACGGCTTGTTGGCATCGAACGGAATCGTGTTCTTGTTGACGGTGATGTAAGCCTCGTCCAGCGCCTGCTCGGCCTCCTTGCCGCGGATGCCTTTCGAGAACACGTCCACCAGCATCAGGTGCGTGTCGGTGCCGCCGGAGACTATGCGGAAGCCCGCCTCGGCCAGGCCCGCGGCCAGGGCCTTGGCGTTTGCCAGCACCTGCTTCTGGTAAGTCACGAACTCGGGCTGCATCGCCTGGAGGAAGCAGACCGCCTTGGCGGCCACAATGTGCACCAGCGGTCCGCCCTGGATCCCGGGGAACACGGACCTGTCGATCGCCTGGGCATATTCGGCCGGGCACAGGATCAATCCCGAACGCGGTCCCCGCAGCGTCTTGTGCGTCGTCGAGGTCACGATCTGCGCGTGCTCGCATGGATTCGGGTGCAGGCCGGCCGCCACCAGGCCGGAGAAGTGCGCCATGTCCACCATCAGCAGAGCGCCCACCGAGTCGGCGATCTGGCGGAAACGCGCCGCATCGATGATCCGCGGGTAGGCGCTGCCGCCGGCGACGATCATCTTGGGGCGGTGCTCTTCGGCCAGGCGCGCCAGTTCGTCGTAGTCGATGGTCTCGTCCTCGCGGCGCACGCCGTAGGGAATGATCCGGTAAAGTTTCCCGGAAAAGTTGAACGGGCTGCCGTGCGTGAGGTGGCCGCCGTGCGAGAGGTTCATCCCCAGGATGGTGTCGCCGGGCTGGAGGAACGCGGCATAGGCGGCCATGTTGGCCTGCGCGCCGGAGTGTGGCTGTACGTTGGCGTGCTCGGCATGGAACAGCTTCTTGGCCCGCTCGATGGCCAGCCGCTCGACGTCATCGACGTACTGGCAGCCGCCGTAATACCGCTTGCCGATGTAGCCTTCCGCGTACTTGTTCGTGAAAACGCTGGCGGCGGCCTCCAGCACGGCCTCGGACGTGAAGTTCTCGCTGGCAATCAGCTCGAGCCGGGTATTCTGGCGCTCGAGCTCGTTGCGGATGGCCTCAAACACCTGCGGGTCGGCCTCGGCCAGCGCCTGTGCCATCCACTCCTGTTGCGTCATGCCGGCAGTGTCTCCGATCCCTTGCTCGCCGCCGCGGCTTCTATGGCCGCAATCTTGGCCAGGCGGCGGCTGTGCCGTCCGCCGTCGAAATCCGTGGTCAGGAACGTATAGACCAGGGAGTCCGCCTCCGTGTCGGTGACGTACCTGGCGCCGAGCGTGAGGATGTTGGCGTCGTTGTGCGCGCGGACCAGGCAAACCTCGTCGGTTGTCGTGCCCAGCGCGGCGCGGATGCCCGGCACCTTGTTGGCTACGATCGACATTCCGATCCCGGTCGAGCACACCAGGATGCCGCGCTCGGCCCGCCCGCTGGCAACGTCCTGCGCCACCGCGTTGGCGAAGTCCGGGTAGTCGCAGGACTCCGTCGAGTGCGTGCCCTCGTCGATGAGTTCGTGCTTTTGCTCCTGGAGCTTCAGCCGGAGATGTTCCTTCAAGACAAAACCGGCGTGATCGGCGCCAATTGAGATCTTCATAGGGGTAGAGCCATTCTAACATGCTAAGATCTATATTCTGTCTGCGCGTCTCCGGCGCCTCCGGGCGCCGCCAGGCCGCACGCCGCTTCCAGAGGGAGAGAGGCCGCGCCGTCCAGGGAGGGCTGGCGTCGCCTGTCCCCGGTTGAACCCGGTCTAGCATTCGATGCGTTGGAGCCAACTCTTCATCCCCACCCTGCGGGAGGATCCCGCCGAGGCCGAAGTCGCCAGCCACAAGCTGCTGCTGAGAGCGGGCTACATCCGTCAGCTCTCGGCCGGAATCTATAGCTACCTCTTCCTGGCGCAGCGCTCGCTGAACAAGATCGTCGCCATCGTGCGCCAGGAGATGGACGCAATCGGAGCCCAGGAGATGCTGCTGCCGGCGCTGCACCCGGCTGAAGTCTGGCGGGAGTCGGGGCGCTGGGAGATCATGGGCCACGACATGTTCCGGCTCAAGGACCGCGGCGGCCACGATCTGTGCCTGGGCATGACCGCCGAGGAGGTCATGACCGTGATCGCGCGCGGCGAGTTGCGCAGCTACAAGCAGCTTCCGCAGATCTGGTACCAGATCCAGACCAAGTTCCGCGATGAACCGCGGCCCCGCTCCGGCCTGATGCGGATGCGCCAGTTCATCATGAAGGATTCCTACAGCTTCGACCTGGACGCAGCCGGCCTGGACGTCTCCTACCAGAAGCACTATGCGGCCTACAGCCGCATCTTCACGCGCTGCGGGCTGCAGTTCCTGGCGGTCGAGGCACACTCGGGCGCCATGGGCGGCAGCCAGTCCCACGAGTTCATGGTGAGATCGCCGGCCGGCGAGGACTGGGTGGTGGAATGCCCGCAGTGCGGATACGCCGCCAATCTCGAGAAGGCGGTCTCGAATCCCGTGCCTCCCGCCGCCGCCGATCCGGAGGGCGATTTCCAGCCCGAAGACTTCCCCACGCCGGGTCAGAAGACCATCGCGGACCTGGCCCGGTTCACCGGGCTGCCGGAGAGCTCGCAGATGAAGAGCCGCGTCATGGCCGTTGACGGCAAGCCCCTGCTGGTGATGCTGCGCGGCGATCACGAGCTGAGCGAGACCAAGCTCCAGATAGCCGTGGGCGCCGGGGAAGTCCGCCCGGCGCACCCGGAGGAGATCCGCGAGTGGTTCGGCGCCGATGCCGGCTCGCTCGGCGCGGTGGGCGTGACCAACATGCCCATCCTCACCGACAACGCCCTGCGCGGGCGCAAGAACCTGATTACTGGCGCCAACAAGAACGACTTCCACCTCAAGAACGTGACGCCGGGTGAGGATTTCAAGGCCGATTATCGGGACCTGCGCCAAGCCGCCGAGGGCGACACCTGCCTCCAGTGCGGCGGGCCGCTCCGCCTCAACAAGACCATCGAGATCGGCCACATCTTCAAGCTCGGCTACCGGTATTCGGATTCGATGGGGCTGCGGATTCTGAAGGCCGACGGCGAGGAACTCGCGCCCATCATGGGCTCCTACGGCATCGGCATCGAGCGCATTCTGAGCTCGGCCGTCGAGCTATACGGCGACGCCGACGGCATGGCCTTGCCCGTGGCCATCGCGCCCTTCCAGGTGGTCGTAACCCCGGTGAACAACTCCGACGCCGCCCAGATGGAGGCCGCCGGGGAGATCTATGTGGCCTGCCGGTCGATGGGCCTCGATGCCTTGCTCGACGACCGCGACGAGCGCCCGGGCGTGAAGTTCAAGGACGCCGATCTCATCGGCATCCCGTATCGCGTCACGGTGGGGAAGAAGCTGGCGCAGGGCCGGGTCGAGCTGGTCGAGCGCCGTGGCCGCCGGACCACCGAGATCGAGGCCGGCACGGCCGCGCGCTGGGTTGGGGACGCGGTCCGGCGGGCGCTCAAGACGGAAGGTTGATCGCGCGGCCGCCGCGTCGAGCCCAGCCGCGAGCTAGCCCGATCTTCTCACACCGTTCGAAGCGAGGCGCCGCGCGAGGCCGGTAGATTCAAGGCGCGCGACGGGGTGAGCCCGCAGGCGTACTTGAACAGTACGCTGAGGACTCACCCCGAGCGCAACGCAGAAGATGCCGGCCTCCCGCAAGCCGCAGCCGAAGGCGTGTGAGAAGAT
>JBEKLJ010000147.1:0-8878 GCA_050010255.1 Bryobacteraceae bacterium | reverse complement strand
CAGGTAGATGTTCGCGGCCAGCAGGGCAATCACTGCACCAAATAGCACCGCGACCTTCAGATTCCAACCCGAATCGGATGGAAGCGGGGTCACTGGGCCTGTCGCATAAGATGGGATACTCACCGTCGCTGTCCTCCTTGCGCCGGCGCGCGGATCGTTTTCGGTCCGTGCTTGTCCGTAACCTGGAGCGCGCCCAGGCGCAACACTCAGAATTGTATCATTCCAGGGCGCGGGAGCACTGCAGGTCCCAGCCCGCCCCGGTTGTCACAGCCGCGGCCGGGACTTCTCGCCGGCGGCTTGCCACGACGCGCCGGTCGCGCAACGCAGGTCTAAACGGGATCCGGCGTTTCCATTCTGAAAGCCCGGGGCGCGAAGCGGTCCGGGGTGGCGCGCGGTACGATGTAAGGCGTTCCGCTTGCGGGCGAGAGGGCGCGGATGGAGTTCGTCGAGCAACTGAAATCCTCGGTCGATATCGTGGAGGTGGTGGGCCAGTACGTGCGCCTGCGTAAGGCCGGCACACGCCACGTGGGCCTGTGCCCGTTCCACACCGAGAAGACCCCCTCCTTCGGCGTACACACCCTGCACCAGTTCTACAAGTGCTTCGGCTGCGGCGCCAGCGGCGACGTCATCAAGTTCGTCATGGAGATCGAGGCGCTGACGTTCTACGAAGCGCTGAAGCTGCTGGCCGAGCGGCACGGCATCCCCATGCCCAAGCGGGCCGAGTACTCCGACCCGGAAACCAAGCTGCGCGGCGCCATCTACCGCATGCACGAGATCGCCGAGCAGATCTACCGCGCGGCGCTGGCCGGCCAGGCGGGAGCGGAGGCGCGCGCCTACCTGGCCAAGCGCGGCGTCACTCCGGCGCAGCAGGACGAATTCGGCCTGGGGCTGGCGGAGCGCTCCGGCCAGGCGCTGGTGCGCGCGTTCGAGCGCGAAGGGTTCACCCCGGAGCAGATGGAGCAGTCGGGGCTGGTCCTCAAGCGCGAGAGCGGCGGCTTTTTCGACCGTTTCCGCGGCCGCCTGATGTTTCCCATCCACAACGAGTCGGGCAAGGTGATCGCCTTCGGCGGCCGGGCGCTGGCCGCGGGCGAGGAGCCGAAGTACCTGAACTCCTCCGAGACGCCGATTTATCACAAGGGCAACGTGCTCTATAACCTGCACCGCGCCAGGCAGGCCGTGCGGAGCGCCGGGCGCGTAGTGCTGGTCGAGGGCTACATGGACGTGATCGGCGTATGGTCGGCCGGCGTGCGCGAGGTGGTGGCGAGCTGCGGCACCGCGCTCGTCGCCCAGCAGGTGCGGGCGCTCAAGCGGCACGCCGAGCGCGTCGTGGTGAACTTCGACCCGGACGCCGCCGGCGTCAGCGCCGCCGAGCGTTCCATCCAGATGCTGCTCGAAGAAGGCCTGAGCGTGAGGGTGCTCGAGCTGGAGGGCGGCCTGGACCCGGACGAGTACGTCAAGAGCAAGGGCGCGGATAGCTACCGCCAGTGCCTCGATAAGGCGCCGGGATACTTCTACTGGCTGGCGGACCACGGGCGCGCGAAGTACGATACCCGGACCTCCGAGGGTCGCATCGCCGCGCTGAAGTTCCTCCTGCCCGCCATTCACCGGATCACCGACAAGCTCGAGCGCGCCACCGTGGCCAACGACGTCGCCGGCTACCTGGGCGTTGAGGCCGGCCTGGTGCTGGATGAGTTCCGCAAGGCCGCCACCGAGCGCCGTGAGAGGAAGCTGCCGCAGGCGGCCGAAACGGTGAAGCCGCTGGAGCGGATACTGCTGAACGCCGTGCTCGACAACCGGGAAGTGCGCGAGCGGGTGTTGCCGCGGCTGCGCCGCAGCGCACAGGTGGAGCAGTTCTCCACGCGCCGCATCTTCCAGGCGCTGTTCTCGCTCGATGAGAGCGGCTCACCCTTTCGCTTCGCCGACCTCGAGGCCAGACTCGAAGAGGCGGACCAGGAGCTGCTATCGGCGATCGCATTTGCCGATAAGGCAGAGGGGGAGCAATCGACGCTTGAGGAAGCCGAAGCCTGCCTGCGGAAGCTCGAGGACGATGCGCGCGCCGCGCGCCTGGCCGAGCTGAAGGCGCGCATCAAGCAGGCCGAGCGGGACGGCAGGATCGAGGAAGCTGTCCGCCTCACGGAGGAGCTGGGCCGGCTGGACAGAGCCTGAGGAACGGGTGTTGTACAATGGCGTGGGCTGGTCCCGCGGTTGCCGGGTGATGGGGTTGGGGTGGCGAGCGAAGACAAATTCGAGCGTCTGAAGCGGTTGGTGAACTCCGGCAAGGAGAAGGGCTACGTCCTCTACGACGACGTCAGCGATCTGCTCCCGGACGACGTCACCAGCGGACCGGAGCTGGACGAGCTGCTGGTCAACCTCGACGGCGCCGGCGTGGAGATCCTCGAGGAGCCCAAGCTGGAGAAGCTCGAGGAGGCCGAAGAGCTCCTGGAAGCCGAGCTGAGCCAGGAGTTCGCGGACAAGACCAACGACCCTGTCCGGATGTACCTGCGCGAGATGGGGACGGTGCCGCTGCTCACGCGCGAGGGGGAGATCGAGCTCGCCAAACGCATCGAGCGCGGCCAGAATGCGGTCCGCAAATCGCTATCGCGCTCCGCGCTGATCACGCGCGAGATCCTCAGTCTGGGCGATGACCTGGCGCGGGGTGCGGCGTGCGTGCGCGACCTGCTGGTGCTGCCGGACCTGGTCATCAACGAGGAATCGCTGGAGACACAGAAGCAGGAGATCCTGCGGGTGGTCGAGGAGGTGGAG
Organism: Bryobacteraceae bacterium; assembly: GCA_050010255.1. Lineage (GTDB taxonomy): Bacteria > Acidobacteriota > Terriglobia > Bryobacterales > Bryobacteraceae > JBEKLJ01. Next base: position 6,115 of record JBEKLJ010000147.1, on the reverse strand, counting down.
CGCGACTACCGCAAGTCACAGCAGTTCCGCCAGAAGCTGCTGGCCATCCCCAGGTCCATGAAGCCGAAGCAGCACCGGGCCTTGCGCTCCTGCCTGGCGCGAACGACGGTGGAAATCTCGCGGCTGATGCGCTCGATTCCCTTCAGCACGCCGGTGCAGCGCAGGCTGGTGGACTGCGTGCGGCGCGCGGTGGAGGAATTCCGGCCACTGGAACGCGAGATCGCCCGCATCCAGCGAAGGTTCGAGGAGCCGGGCACCTCGGGCACGCCCGCCGCCCGCGACCTGCGCAAGGAGCTGCGCCATCACAACCAGCGCATCCAGCAGCTCGAGGAGGAGTGCGGCGCCAGCGCCACCGAGCTGCGGCGCACCGTGCAGATCATCGAGCGCGGCGAGATCGAGGCCGAGGCCGCCAAGAAGCAGCTCATCGAGGCCAACCTCCGGCTGGTGGTCTCCATCGCCAAGCGCTACACCAACCGCGGCCTCCAGTTCCTGGACCTGATCCAAGAGGGCAACATCGGCCTGATGAAGGCGGTAGACAAGTTCAACTACCGCCGCGGGTACAAGTTCTCGACCTACGCCACCTGGTGGGTGCGGCAGGCGATCACGCGCGCGATCGCCGATCAGGCGCGCACCATTCGCATCCCCGTGCACATGATCGAGACCATCAACAAGCTCGTGCGCTCGCAGCGCCGGCTCCAGCAGGAGCTGGGCCGGGAACCGACCACCGAGGAGCTGGCCAAGCGCATGGAGCTGCCCGTGCCGAAGATCCGCAAGGTGCTGCGCATTGCGCAGGAGCCGATCTCGCTGGAGACCCCGGTGGGCGAGGAGGAGGAATCCCACCTGGGCGATTTCATCGTCGATCGGCGCGTGGTCTCGCCCTCCGAGGCGGTCATCAACCTGAACCTGCGCGAGCAGACGGCCGAAGTGCTCAAGACGCTCAGCCCGCGCGAGGAGAAGATCATCAAGATGCGCTTTGGGCTGATGGACGGCAGCGAGCACACGCTCGAGGAGGTCGGCCAGCACTTCGCAGTCACCCGCGAGCGCATCCGGCAGATCGAGGCCAAGGCGCTGCGCAAGCTGCGCCACCCCAGCCGCAGCCATCGTCTGCGCGCGTTCCTCGACGCCGGCGTCGAGGAATAGCCCGGTCTGGGCGGGCGCTCAGGAGCTGCACCGCACGCCGTAAACCTTCCCGGCCATCCGGACGATCGCCTCGGGCACCAGGTGCTCCCACGGCTCGCCGCGGCGGATGCGCTCCCTCACCTCCGTCGCCGAAACCTCCTGGTAGTCTCCTGGAAACGGGAGCGCGTGGATGCGGCCGCTCAGCTCCGGCGGAGGCTGGTACGGCCCGCCGCGCGGCGCCACCAGCAACCGGTATTCGGAAAGTTGCTCGCGGATCGCGCCCGCCCGGCCGTAGTCCCAGGTCACGACGCGGTCGGCGGCGTCGCGGCCGCAAAGGAAATACAGTTCGGCGTGAGGGCCATAGGCGGCACGGCATTCGCGCGCGATCTCAATGAACAAGCCGCCCGAAGCGGCCGCAATCGAAAAGCGCGGCTGGCTCGGAAGGGCCAGCTCCAGCATCCGCAGGCGGTCCTCGAAACTCGCTCCCTCGTAAGGCTTGTGCGGGAAGGCGCGCGGCAGCACGAAGACGACTTCTTCGACAACCGCCAGTGCGGCTTCGGCGAGAGCGACGTGGGCGCGTGTGGGCGGGTTGAACGTGCCGGGGAACACGCCGAGCCGGGCGGGTGTGCCAGTTGCGCGGCGGAAGAACTCCATGTAGCTATGCTACGCGTGCCTCGACGCGGTCGCCGGGCCCGGCCAAGTGGCGCGAGGCGGCAGCGCGAGCGCGGCCGGGTCGGGCCCGGAGCCGCCCGCGGGTGACGTGTTCCACGGGGCATTCTGCTATGCTGTTGTCCAGCGGATGCCCGTTCCCCAAGCGCTGGAATTCTCTAACCACGCCGCGCGCGCCCGCCGAGCCTGACGCCGCATGATCCCGCTTCGCGACACCGAACGCAGTGAGTCGCCGCCGATCGTCACGAGCCTGATCATCGTTGCCAACGCGATCGCGTTCTTTTACGAGCTTTCGCTCGACCCGTGGTCGCGCAACCACCTGATCGCCACCTTCGGAGTCGTGCCGGAGCACTTCAGCTACCTGTCGCTCCTCACCTCGATGTTCCTCCATGGCGGCTGGATGCATGTCATCGGGAACATGTGGTTTCTGTGGATCTTCGGCGACAACGTCGAGGACATCCTGGGACACGTGCGGTACCTGCTGTTCTATCTGCTCTGCGGCGTCGCCGCGGGCTTGGCGCACATCGCCGCCAACGCCGGCTCGCACCTGCCCGCCATTGGCGCCAGCGGCGCGATCGCCGGCGTCATGGGCGCCTACCTGGTGAAGTACCCGCACGCGCGCATTCTGACGCTGGTGCCGGTCTTCGTTTTCCTGACGACCTTCGAGCTGCCGGCGGCCGTCGTGCTGGTCTACTGGTTCGTCCTCCAGATCTTCAGCGGGCTCGGCTCGGTGGTCTACTCGCAAATCTCCCAGCAGGGCGTGGCGTGGTTCGCCCACGTGGGCGGCTTCCTGGCCGGAGTGGTGCTGATCTGGATTCTGCCGACGCGGCCGCGCTACCGGCTGCGATCCGAGCTCCACTGGTGATTTATGCTCGATTTGCTGGCCATTGCCGCGCACCCCGACGACGTTGAGCAGACTTGCGGCGGCACGCTGCTCAAGATGACCGAGTTGGGTTACCGCAGCGGCGTCCTCGACCTGACGGCGGGCGACATGGGCACGCGCGGCAGCCCCGAGGTACGGCTCCGGGAGGCGGAGGCCGCGGCGCGGGAGCTGCTGCTGGAATGGCGGGGCAACCTGCACCTGCCCGACGCGCGCCTGGAGAACACGCTCTCCGCCCGGATGACCCTGGCCATGGAGATCCGGCGGCTGCGGCCGCGCGTGGTGATCGCGCCCTACTGGGAGGCGCGGCACCCCGACCACTACCGCGCCGGGGAGCTGGCTTACGAAGCCTGCTTCCTGGCCGGCTTGAAGAAGCTCGACCCCGCCAGCGAGCCCCATCGCCCCTTCAAGCTGATCTACTCCTCACTCTACGCCAACGTCACGCCTTCCTTCGTCGTGGACATCTCGGCGGAGTTCGAGCGCCGGATGGCGGCGCTGTTCTGTTACGAGTCGCAGTACGGCCCGGCCGCCGAGAGCGGCGATTTCCCGGACCGGGAGGAGATTCGGGAACGGCACGCCTCCATCGCGCGGTTCTACGGCAACCTGATCGGCGTCCGTTACGGCGAGCCCTTCGTGGCGAAAGAGACGATGCGGGTGGACGACGTGATGGCGCTGGGCGTGCGGAGCCTGTAGCGGCGCCGGGCCGGCCGCGCCACGGCCGCGGGGGCCATGGCAACGCGGCTACAATGGCCGCTGGGCGATGGAATACCGCAAGCTGGGCAGAACCGGGCTGAGCCTGTCCGTTGTGGCGCTGGGCGGGCACTGGAAGCGCCTGGCGGTCGCGCTGGGCCGGCCGTTCGAGGGTTCCGGCTACGACGAGCGCGATTACGAGAACATCCGCTCGCCGGACTTCCTCCGCAACCGCGACCAGCTCCTCAGCCGGGCCATCGAGCTGGGCGTCAACTACATCGACGCCTGCGCGCCAGCGGAGATCCTGGCCTACGCGAAGCTGCTCCAGGGGCGGCGCGACCGCATGTACTTCGGCTACTCCTGGCACACGCGCGAGCCGCGCTGCCCCGAGTGGCGCACGGCGCGGCGGCTCGTCGAAGGGCTGGAGCTGGGGCTGCGCGAGGCCGGGCTGGACTGGATCGACCTGTGGCGGATCTCGCTGCCCGTGGACGGCCTCACGGACGCGGACGAGCGGCGGCGGGTGGAAGAGGCGGTCGTGGAGGGGCTGGCCCTGGCCAAGCGGCGGGGCCTGGCGCGCTTCACCGGCGTCTCCAGCCATGACCGGCCCTGGTTGGAGTTCTTCCTGAGCCGTTTCCCCGACCAGGTCGAGGTGGTCCTGTTCCCGTATACCGCCGGCTCGGCCGAGCGGTCCCAGGGCAGCCTGTTCGAAGCGATCAGGAAGCACGCCACCGGCGCGATCGCCATCAAGCCCTTCGCCGACGCGGCGCTGTTTCGCGGGGACGATGCGGAGGCCGACAACCGGCGCGCCCGGCTGGCGCTGCGGCATATTCTGGCGAACCCCGCCCTTACGGCGGTCCTGCCGGGGCTGGCCAGCGTGGAGCAGCTCGACAACTCCTCCCGTGCGGCCGCGGATGGAGGCGAGCTGGATGAGGCAGAGCGCGCCGAGCTGGCCTGGGCGGCTGCCGGAATGTGGGACCGCGCTCCCGCCTGGCTCCGCCAGTGGCGCTGGGTGTGATCAGACCCCGCTGGTCGGCTGCGCCACCGACTCGGCGATCCAGCTCAGGTAGGACTCGATGCCGCCGACGATAGGCAGCGCGATGATCTCGGGCGTTTCGTAAGAGTGCAGGGCGCGCAACTGAGCCCGAAGCGGCTCGAAGCGCGCGCGGGCGGTCTTGATGATGAGCAGCCACTCCTCCGCTTGCTCGATGGCGCCCTTCCAGCGGTAGATGCTGCGGACGCCCGGAACGACGTTGACGCAGGCGGCCAGGCGCCGTTCGACGAGGTCCCGCGCGATCTTCTCGGCTTCCCCGGCCGAGCCGCAAGTGGAGAGCACCACGATCTTATCTGTCATCCAACTCGCTCCTACGGCGCCGGCGGCGCGTTCGAGCCGGCGCGAAAGAAAGTTGTGGCAATTCGAGTGCGCACGGCCAGAATTCTCTGGCGCATGAGTCCAAACAGGATTATAAACAAATGTAGGGATGAAATCGGCGGCAGCGCGCATAGGTCGGGGGCTCATCTGGTTTGCCATTGCCGTGGGCCTGTGCGTGGGCTTCCGCGTGCCCCAGGGCGTCGCCGACCTCAGCAAGAAGCAGCAGGTGATCCGCCAACTCCAGGGGGAGAACGCGGACCTCGCCCGCGAGGTCCAGGAAAAGCGGGAGCGCGTCCGCAAGCTGCGGGACAGCCGTTCGGAGCAGGAACTGGAGATTCGCAAGCGCCTGAAGCTCCAGCGCCAGGGCGAGACGGCGATCGTGGTCCCCGGGCAAAATCGGTAACCACCCCCGGAACAGCGAGGATCTGCGCTATCCCGTTCCGCGCCTGATCTCGATGCCGAGCGGAGGTGCGTGAGCCGCTCTGCTCGCTCCCCGCTCAGTCGAACTCGCGTCGCGGCGGCGATTGCTCCGGGCCGACGCGCCCGGCGACAATGTCCGCCATAACGTAGTTCTCTGCGCGGACCGGCGCGCCGGCCATCCGCCGCAGCATCGCGATCTGCCCGACGTGCGTCAGCGCATCGGCGATTGGGCCCTGGAAGAGCCGCTCAGCCGGGACTCCGAGCGGCGCTCCCGATGCCAGCCGCGCGTCCACTGCCTCCAGCGCGGAGAAGAAGCGCGCCACCCCGCGATCCCACGCCAGCGGAGCCGAGTCATGCCACTTGTGCCGGCCGTCGGCGAGCGCCAGGCTCCAGTCGAGCAGGTCTGCGATGTGCGCCAGAATCTCGGCCGGCGTTCGGCTGGCCGGGGCCGGGCGAAAGCCGCCGAACTCCGCGGAAGCGCCGCGTAGCGCCTTCCCGCCGCGATACGCGAGGGTCGCCAGAGCGTGCCGAAGGAAGACGCAACCCGGGTCGGAGGTACTCATATCCGCCATTGTACGAAGACGCCGCCGTCGCTCGGGCCGTGGGGGCTCTCGGGTGAGTCGTCAGCCGCGAGCCGATGGCGCCGCTGAGTCGCCAGCGGCATGCTGATGCCGGCAGCGCCCGGCCAGGGGGCTATGGGGGCTAAATCTTGACCACTGGCGTGAGCTCGCGGCTGGTGATCACGCGGTCGATCATCCCGTAATCCTGCGCCTGCTCCGGGTCCATGATGTAGTCGCGATCGACGTCCCGAGCGATGCGGTCCACCGGCTGGCCGGTCGATTCGGCCAGGATCAGGTTGAGCATCTCGCGCATGCGGAGGATTTCCCGGGCGTAGATGTCGATGTCCGCCGCCTGTCCGGCCAAGCCGCTCATGGAGGGCTGATGGATCAGGATGCGCGAGTGCGGCA
>JBEKLJ010000146.1:0-8885 GCA_050010255.1 Bryobacteraceae bacterium | reverse complement strand
CTGTGTTGCGCTCGGCCGGCCTCCTCGATCCGTAACGGACCTGCGGGTGCCGGCCTTCGCGCGCCTTGTGGCGTCGCTTGATGTTTTGGGGCCCTCTCATCGCGCCTCGCTATGATCGTGGTGAAACATCCGGGCTGGCGGGGCTGGAGATGGTTCCTGCCGGTTTCCCACGGCTTGCGCCGTGGGCTACTTTCTTTCGCCCGGCCGAGTCGCCCAGGTGGTCGTGCCAGAAACGCCGGTCACACCGCACTGTTTTGGCGAGATTCTAGTGTCTCTTTAGGATTGAATTCGAGGATGAAAGGCGCTACAAGGTTATTAGGCGTCCACAAGAGAGCCTGCTGGTGTGCGTACGTGGTTGCCGGCGGCGGGCGTAGATCCGCGCCGTCTCGGTGGTTCCCCGCGGGTGCGCGAGGGAGCCCCGATCGCTAGGAGGCGGCAATGGCCACCAGTCCGAAAAAGGATGCCGGCGCTTCACCCGGCAGCCACGGCGGCGAGCCGCTGGCGGCACAACCGGATGCCGTCGAACCCGAGAGGATCGTGACCGTTCTGGCCGTCAGCCCTCTCGAGGATGACCATCTCTCGCTGCGCGGCATTCTCGGCCACACCAACTGGCAGATCCGCTCCGTGCGGTCCTGGGGCGAAGCGCGAGTGTTCCTGGGAGAACATCGCATGCCGGTTGTGATCTGCGAGTCTCACCTGCCCGACGCTCAGTGGGGACAGGTCCTCTCCGAGCTTTCGGGAATGCCCGATGCGCCGGTGCTGATCGTCACTTCGCCGGTCGCCGACGATGCTCTCTGGGCCGAGGTGCTGAGCTTGGGCGGCTATGACCTTCTGATGAAGCCCTTCGACGCAACCGAAGTGTTCCGGGTCGTCAGCCTGGCGTGGCTGAGCTGGAGGAACAAACGGGAGCGCGAACGGGTTCAGGCAGTCACCGCCGCGCACCTGACCGCGGAAGCGGTCTGATCGGTCCGCGGGGGAGGGGCGAAGAGCGCATCCCAGATTTCGTACGGGCACGTCCCTAATTGAGAAGAGAGGCCGGGCCGCACGGGGAGCTCCGCCGAAGTCTCATGTCCAAGTTGAACTTTGACGCGTAAGTGCCTCTCTCCAAATGGGTTCGTGAACATCATGGTGCGGTCTCTCACGCGCTCGTTTTCTCTCGATCGCTGGCCCACACGCCCTGGCGCGTCGTACTGCGCCGCCCAGGCTGCTCTGGAGCTACACTTCCGCATAGGCCGCCTGTCCCACAGGGGCCGTCGAACTCCCCGGAGGGATTTGTAACTGACGGGGAAATAAGGTAATATCCTTAATGTCGGGAGGGGCTTGGTCTGGCAACCAAGTTGCTCCACATGGCCGCGGAAGGGACTAGCATGTCCTTCGTCCAGGCAGAGGCATTCTGATGCGGGAACTCAAGTTCCAGTTCTCGGGCGCGCTATTGATGATCCTGACCGTGGCCGCCGTGATCTCTGCCTTCATCAACTTTCAGCAGCAGAGCCGGTTCAGACTGCCCGAGGATGGCGTCACCTGGTCCGATCGGGACGGCTCGGTCCAGGCGCTTTACGTGGGGGCGGGCAGCCCGGCGGACAACGTCGGCATTCGCCGTGGGGACGTGGTGCTGAAGATCGCCGGCGCACCCATCGAGAAGGCCACCGAGGTCAGTCCGGTTCTGGTGCGGGTGGGGGCCTGGAACAAGGCCACCTACACGGTGCGCCGCCACGGCGTCGAGTTCGATGCCGTGCTCATCGTCGGCACCGCAACGCGAAGCTCCGCGGCTGTCTACTGGCAGTACGCGACTGGTCTGGCTTACCTTGCCATAGGGCTGTTTGTCTTCTTCCGGCGCGGCAGCGCGCCCAGGTCTCTGCACTTCTACATCCTCTGCCTAGCCTCGTTCGTTTTGTCCACCTTCCACTACACCGGGAAGCTGAACAACTTCGACATGGCGATGTACTTCGGCAATGTCGCCGCCGGGCTGTTCGCACCCACCATCTTTCTCCACTTTTGCCTGGCCTTCCCGGAGAAGCGCGGATGGTTCCGGCGGCGCGTTCGGATCGTGCTGATCTACCTGCCCGCAGTGGTGCTGATGGCCCTCACGCTCGGGGTCAGCTCGGGCGTGTTGCGCACCTCCGTCCCGCCCATCGAGATGAGGTGGCTGCTGGACCGTGTCTGGGTGCTGTTCCTCACCGGCGCATACCTGTTCGGCGGCTGGGTGCTCCACCGCGCCTACCGGCGCGTTCAGGACCCGGTGGGGCGCCAGCAGATCAAGTGGCTCCGCAATGGCGCGCTGCTTGGCGCGGCGCCGTTCGCGGTGTTCTACGCGATCCCTTACGGCCTGCTGGGAGCGGCGCCTACCGCTTACATGGACGCGGCGGTGCTTTGCTTCGTGCTGGTTCCCCTCACTTGGGCCTACGCCATTTTCCGCTACCGGCTGATGGACGTGGACATCATCTTCCAGCAGGGCTACGTCTACACGCTGGCGACGATCCTGGTGCTCAGCGTTTTCTATGTGCTGATCTTCTGGGTGGGCAAGTTCGAGGATGTGGGGCCGACGGCGGCCGGCGTTCTGATCCTGATTGCCGCCTTCGTGTTCCAGCCCATCCGGAAGTGGATCCAGGAGTGGCTCGACCGGCACGTCTTTTACAAAGACAAGTACGACTACCGCCTCACGCTGGTCGAGTTCGCCCGCGAGCTGAGTTCGGAGACCGACCTGGACGCCATGCTGCGCTCGGCCGCCGACCGGCTCCGGCGAACGCTGTCGATCCAGCGGGTCTGCTTCTTCCTGACCGACGACGAGGGCCGGTTCCGGCTGCGTGACGCCGAGGCGGGCTGCTATGACCGGCGCCCGCTGGACCTGGGTTTCCTGAGCGCCGAGCCCGGCAGGCCCCACCTGTTCTTCGAGCAGACGCGGCACCAGGTCGACGTGGTTTCGAAGAACTGGCCGGCGCCGCAGCGGGAGGCGATCGGCGAGCTCGACCTCACCTACTACGTTCCCTGCACCGTGCGCGGCCGCACCATCGCCCACCTGGGCGTGAGCCGCACCGAGCGCGGCGACTTCCTCACCAGCGAGGATTTGGAGCTGCTGGTCACGGTCTCGGGCTACATCGGCATCGCCATCGAGAACGCCCGGCTGTACCGCTCGCTCGAGCGCAAGATGCAGGAGTACGAGCGGTTGAAGGAGTACAGCGAGAACATCGTCGAGTCCATCAACGTCGGCATCCTGGCCGAGGATCTGGACGGTCGCGTCGAGAGCTGGAACTCCCGCATGGAGCAGCTCACAGGCATACCGCGCGACGCCGCCGTCGGCCACCTGCTGGCCGCCTTGCTGCCGGTGGACCTCATCCGCCAGCTCTCGGAGAGCGCCGACGGCGGCATCCAGCACGTCTACCGCTACGCGCTGCGGCCGCCGTCCCAGCCAAGGGTGATCGAGTTGCCGGTGGCCCGCGGGGGCAACGGGCATCCGCAGGCGGTCGACTCCGAGCCGCCGGCGCCGCGCGAGACCATCCTCAACATCGCCGCGGCCCCGCTGGTCTCCCGCGACCTCGAGCAGATCGGGCGCCTCATCATCTTCGACGACGTCACCGAGCGGGACGAGCTGGAGCGGCGGCTGGTCCAGGCCGACCGGCTGAGCTCGGTCGGGCTGCTCGCCGCCGGCGTCGCGCACGAGGTCAACACGCCGCTGGCGGTGATCTCCACTTACGCCCAGATGCTGGCCAAGCAGGTCTCCGGCGACGATCAGAAAACCAAGCTGCTGGAGAAGATCGCCAAGCAGACCTTCCGCGCCAGCGAGATCGTCAACTCGCTGCTGAACTTTTCTCGCACCTCTCCGACCACCTTCGAGGAAGTGGACCTCAACCGGGTCCTCCAGGAGAGCCTGGTCCTGATCCAGCACCAGTTGGAGAAGGCAGGCATCACGGTGGAACTGGATCTGGAGGAGCAGGTCTCTCCTGTAGAAGGCAATCCCGGCCGGCTACAGCAGGTGTTTCTGAACCTGTTCTTGAACGCCCGGGATGCGATGGGGGCCGGCGGAACGCTCACCATCCGGAGCCGCCGTCAGGCTGACGCCGTCAGCGTCGACGTCACCGACACCGGACACGGCATCCACCCGGAGAACCTGAGCCGCATCTTCGACCCCTTCTTCACGACCAAGACAGTCCGCAAGGGCACCGGGCTCGGGCTGTCGGTGAGCTACGGCATCGTTCGGGAGCACGGCGGCGTCATCGAGGTCTCCAGCCAGCCCGGCGAGGGCACGCAGTTCCACCTGGAGTTCCCGATGGCCAGGAAAGCCGTGCATGCCTGAGACCGATCTGGGCGGCGACTTCCTCCCCGCGCAGCCCAAGGGCGCAGTCCTGGTCGTGGACGACGAGGAGGACATCCGCGAGAGCCTGGACACGCTCCTGACGCTGGAGGGCTACCTGGTGGACCAGGCGCAGAACGGCGGCGAGGGCCTGCGCCAGATCGAAGGCCGGGACTACGACCTGGTGCTGCTGGACCTGATGATGCCGGACCGCTCCGGCATGGACGTGCTCCGGGACATCCGCGACCGCGACCGGGACCTCCCCGTCTTCATGGTCACGGCCTACGGCACCATCGATGTAGCCGTCGAGGCGCTCAAGGCCGGCGCCAACGACTTCATCCAGAAGCCCTGGAAGAACGAGCAACTGCTGGTCGAGATCGACCGGATCATCTCCAAGCGGCGCCTGGAGCGCGAGAACACCCAGCTCAAGCGCGCTTTCAAGCAGCGTTACAGCTTCCCCAATATCGTCGGCAAGAGCGAGCGGATGCTGCGCAGCCTCGACCTGGTGACGCAAGTCGCCTCCAGCCGCTCCACCATCCTCATCACCGGCGAGACCGGCACGGGCAAGGAGCTGATCGCCAAGGCGATACACGCCAACTCGCAGCGCGCCGACCACATGTTCATTCCGGTCAACAGCGGCTCGCTGCCGCCGGACCTGCTGGAATCCACGCTCTTCGGCCACGTCAAAGGCTCCTTCACCGGCGCCATCGCTTCGCGCAAAGGCTACTTCGAGATCGCCAACCGGGGCACGATCTTCTTCGACGAGGTCGGCACGATCTCAGTGGAGACCCAGGCCAAGCTCCTGCGCGTGATCCAGGAGAAGGAGTTCATGCCGCTGGGTTCGACCGAAGTCGTGCGGGTGGACGTCCGGATCCTGGCGGCGACCAACGCCGACCTGAAGAAGCTGGTCGAGGAGGGCAGGTTCCGCGAGGATCTCTACTACCGTCTGAACGTCATCAACATTGCGCTGCCCGCGCTCCGGGATCGCAAGGAGGACATCCCGCTCCTGGTGGAGCACTTCTTCAACAAGTACTGCCAGGAGAACGAGAAGTTCCTGGATGCGAGCGGGCGGTCGGTGCTCGAGTTCGAGCCGGATGCCTTGCAGATTCTCATGGATCACACCTGGCCGGGCAACGTGCGCGAGCTGGAGAACGTGGTCGAGCGGGCGGTGGTGCTGGCTTCCCAACCCGTCGTCACGGTGGACGTCCTGCCCGACCACCTTCTGCAGGCCGGCGGCCTGCGAATCCGCCGGGACGAGTCCGGCAAGCTGGCGCCGGACGCCTCGCTGTTCGAGATCGTCGCCGACTTCGAGCGGCGCGTGATCATCGAGCGCCTGGAGCAGTGCAGTTGGAGCCAGACCGAGGCGGCCGCCGACCTCAACGTGCCCCTGTCCACGCTGAACCAGAAGATCAAGCGCCTCAACATCGAGGTGAAACGCCGCCGCGCCGGCGAGGGGGCGGAGCAGGGGTAGGGCGCGCTGCGCCGCGCCGGGCGGGGAAGTGGCAAAGCCGGGACGCCTCAGGGTTACTCGCCGAGCCCGATCTCCTCACACCGTTCGAAGCGAGGCGCCGCGCGAGGCCGGTAGATTCAGGGCGCGCGACGGGGTGAGCCCGCAGGTCCGTAACGGATCGAGGACTCACCCCGAGCGCAACTTGAGAAGATGCCGGCCTCCCGCAAGCCGCAGCCGAAGGCGTGTGAAAAGATCGGGCTAGCGACCTACAATATCCGTACCCCCTCATTCGTCTACAACCATAGGTGATGGACGCGGCGAGCTTGGAGCCGATGGCACTCGAACAGGACCAGCGGATCTCCGAAGTGATCAAGCGGGAGCAGTCCCGGCTGCGCAACTTTATTCGCCGGCGCGTGCCCGACCCGCGCGACGCCGAGGACATTCTGCAGGACGTCTTCTACAAGCTGGTCGAAGCGAACCGCCTGCTGATGCCGATCGAGCAGGTCACGGGCTGGCTGTTTCGCGTGGCGCGCAATCGCATCACCGATCTCTTCCGCAAGAAGAAGCCGGAGAGCTTCAGCGATACCGCCGTCGCGGACGAGGACGACGAACTGCTGCAGTTGGAAGACCTGCTGCCTTCGCCCGCTGCCGGACCGGAGGCGCTTTACGCCCGCAACGTGCTTCTCGATGAACTCGAGTTGGCAATCGAGGAGTTGCCGGAGGAGCAGCGCGAGGTGTTTGTTGCGCACGAGTTGGAAGGGCGCAGCTTCAAGGCGATGGCCGCCGAGACCGGCGTGAGCGTGAATACGCTGCTCTCGCGCAAACGCTATGCGGTGCTGCATCTGCGCGAGCGATTGCAAAGCATCTACGACGAGTTTACGAAAGGATGAAGGACTGAACATGAGACCGAGATTGAAGAGGTTGATTCTCATCGCTCCGCTGGCGGTTCTGGGGATGCTGCTATTTATCGCCATCGGCGGCGAAGTAGTGCTGCAACTGTGGAATTGGCTGCTGCCGCCGATCTTCGGCTGGCGCCAGATTACCTTCTGGCAAGCTCTTGGAATACTGGCGCTGTGCCGGATCCTCTTCGGCGGATTTGGAGGCCACGGTCTCTCCCGCTCCAAGCACATGACCCCTGAGGAGCGGGAACGATTCCGGCAAAGCTGGCGCGGACGTTGCGGCTTCGGCCCAGCCACGAGCGAGAGCAAGGAGCAATGAAGCCATGTCGACGGCGCTCAAAGCAGCGAATGAGAAGGGAGAGGACATGAACTCAATCAAGAAACAAGCAAGAGTCGCGGGACTCCTTTACGTATTGGCCTGTATCACCGCCCCCTTTTCCCTCATCTATGTCCCCCGCACCCTGCTCGTGCCGGGAGACGCAACGGCGACGGCCAATCACGTTCGGGCTGCCGAGACCCTTCTTCGCATGGGCATCGCGAGCGAACTGATAGTCTCGATCTTTCTTATTTTTGCGGTTCTGGCCCTATACCGCTTATTCAAGGGGGTTAACGAGAAACATGCTCTGGCGATGCTGACCTTGCTCCTGGTCTCCGTCCCGATCTCGCTCCTCAATGTGCTCAACGAGATCGCCGCGCTGATCCTCGTCAGCGGTGCCGATTTCCTGTCGGTGTTTGACAAGCGTCAGCTGGATGCCCTGGTGTTGTTGTTCCTCCGTTTGCACGGCCAGGGGCTCTTCGTTGCCGCGATCTTCTGGGGGCTGTGGCTATTTCCGTTCGGGATTCTTGTCATTCGATCGGGCTTCATCCCCCGCGTGCTGGGCGTCTTCCTGATCCTTGCAGGTTTCCCGTATCTGGTCAGTGCCTTTACCACGCTGGTTCTGCCGCAGTACGCGCATCTGTCACGGTTTCTGACGGTTTTCGAGGCTGGGGAATTGCCGATGTTGCTTTGGCTCTTAATCTGGGGTGCGAAGGTGCAACAAATCGACGCCCCAGCCTCCTAGTCGGCGGGAGATCCGTACCCCCTCATTCGTTTACAACCGTAGGTGAAGAACGCGGCGAGCTCGGAGCCGATGGCACTCGAACAGGACCAGCGGATCTCCGAAGTGATCAAGCGGGAGCAGTCCCGGCTGCGCAACTTCATTCGCCGGCGCGTGCCCGACCCGCGCGACGCTGAGGACATTCTGCAGGACGTCTTCTACGAGCTGGTGGAAGCGAACCGCCTGCTGATGCCGATCGAGCACGTCACCGGCTGGCTGTTTCGCGTGGCGCGCAACCGCATCACCGATCTCTTCCGCAAGAAGGAGCCGGAGAACTTCAGCGATACCGCCGTCGCGGACTTCGAGCGGCGGGTGATCATCGAGCGCCTGGAGCAGTGCAGTTGGAGCCAGACCGAGGCGGCCGCCGACCTCAACGTGCCCCTGTCCACGCTGAACCAGAAGATCAAGCGCCTCAACATCGAAGTGAAACGCCGCCGCGCCGGCGAAGGGGCGGAGCAGGGTTGAGAGCGCGCTGGGCCGCGCCGCGCGCCTTGGGATGCGGGTGATCGATTGCACACGGACGCACAGGGCCAGGCTGAGCGACGTTTCGCAGATTGCTCCGCCCGGAGCGCGATTGTGATCGCCCATTGCCTGCCCGAACCGGCCGCATTGCGTGCCTGAAACCGCTCCATTGCCTGCCGATTGGCTGCCCTTTGCCTGCCGGCACCCCTGGCCATCTGGCTGCTGCTCAATGGGATGCGCTTTGACTACCCCAGGTAGTCGATGGTGTCGTTTCGGCAAGCCTGCGTACGTGGGGCGGCCGCGCTATGATCTTCGGGAAGGAGAGTTGAAATGGCCTGCTTACGCGAACACTCGGTAATCTCGGGCATCCTGGTGATGTTGGCCTGCGTTTTAGCAAGCACGCGGACCAACGCGCAAGGGGACGATCTCATCAACGCGGCTTTCAATGGTGATTTACCCCGTGTCAAGGCGTTGCTCGCCGCCGGATCTGATGTGAACGCCAAGCGGGACGACGGCGCCACGGCGTTGATGTTGGCGTCGCAGTATGGCCGCCAGGAGGTGGTGCGAGCGCTGCTCGACGCCCAGGCCGATGTGAACGCCAAGCGGGGCGACGGCGCCACGGCGTTGATGGTGGCGTCGCAGTATGGCCGCCAGGAGGTGGTGCGAGCGCTGCTCGACGCCCAGGCCGA
>JBEKLJ010000145.1:0-9114 GCA_050010255.1 Bryobacteraceae bacterium | reverse complement strand
CTTCAGGTAGACGTCGTCGGTCACGCCGTCGAGCTGGAGGTAGAGCGTGTGCAGACCAGCTTCCTTGGCCGCCTGGGCAAACTCCAGGTCCGTGAACAGGATCCCGTTGGTGGCCGCCTGAAGGTGGCTGAAACCCATCTCCTTGGCCATCCGCAGGATCTCGAAGAACTGCGGGTGGATGGTCGGCTCGCCGCCGGAGAACTGCACGATGCGGTTGGCCACCGGCGCCTCGTCCCGCAGCGCCTGGAGCATCCGCCGCACCTGCTCCAGATTCGGCTCGTAGAGGTAGCCGGCTGCATTGGCGTTGGCGAAGCAGACCGGGCAGGTGAGGTTGCAGCGGTTCGTCAGGTCCACATTGCTCAGGACGGTGTGGCTGGCGTGCATCGAGCACAGGCCGCACTCATCCGGGCAGCGCGTCGCATTCGGGATGGCGGGATTGCTGACGCCGCGGTTGTCGCCGAAGTGCCACTCTTCCATCCGCAGGTACATCTTCACGTCGGAGAAGACCACGTCGCGGAAGTAGCCGTGCTGCGCGCAGGTCTTCTCCATGATGACCCGCCCGTCCTCTTCGAACACCAGGGCGTCAATCACCCGGATGCACTCCGGGCAAAGCGACTGGGTGATCTTCGGCAGGCCGCGGTGGACCGGCTCGATCTGCGAGCCGCCTAGCGTACTCTCAGGTTGAACGATCTTGAAACTCTTTACGGCAGGGGGCGAGAGTGTCGCGGTACTCAAAATGACAGTCCTCCTGTATGAGAGCCGATTGCTGAATTATATAGGCTGGCGCCACCGGGGCACATCCAAAGCCGGTCAAACTGCCTGGTTTCATGGTTGTACGGGGATTTTAGCGGCTCCAACGGAGCGCCGATCTTTCAGCCGGAAGGGGCCGCGCGGGGCGAAAATGGGGGATACGGTGCGTTCCGGAGACCTCAAGCGCCTGGCCCTGGACTGCGGCTTCGAGCTGGCCGGCATCGCCGCCGCCGAGCGCCTGCCCGAGGCCGCGTGGTACGCCGAATGGGTGCGCCGCGGCATGGCGGGCGACATGTGCTACCTCACCGACCACCGCGCCAGCCTGCGCGCCGACCCCCGCGCGCTCCTGCCCTCGGCACGGTCCATCCTGTGCGTCGGCAAGCTCTACCACGGCCCCGAGCCCTACTCCACCCAGTTCGACGCCCCCGAGCGCGCCTGGATCTCGCGCTACGCCTGGGGCCAGAACTACCACGGGCTGATCCGCCGCGGGCTCAGGCGGGTGGTCCAGCGGCTCCAGTCCGCAATCGGCAGGCCCTTCCAGTGGAAGATCTGTGTGGACACAGCCCCGCTACTCGAGCGCGCCCATGCCCGCCGCGCCGGCCTCGGCTGGATCGGCAGGAACACCTGCCTCATCCGGGAGGGCGCGGGGTCCTGGTTCTTCCTCGGCGAGTTGTTGCTTTCGCTCGAGCTGGAGCCTGACCGCCAGCCCCCGGATCGTTGCGGCACGTGCAGGCGCTGCATCGCAGCCTGCCCGACCCAGGCCATCGTGCCTACCGGCCGGGCCGAGCCGGCCTGGGCCCTCGACGCGCGCCGCTGCATCTCCTACCTCACCATCGAGCTGCGCAGTGAGGCGCCGCCGCAGCAGCGCGCCGGCATCGGCCGGCACGTGTTCGGCTGCGACATCTGCCAGGAGGTCTGCCCCTGGAATGGCGAAGCGCCGGCAACTCTGGAACCAGCCTTAGCAGCCAGGTTCTTCGCGCCGCCGCTGGAGAAGCTCGCCGCCCTGACCGAACCGGAATTCAACGCCATGTTCCGTGGCACGCCGGTGCTGCGCTCCGGCTACGCGGGCTTCCTGCGCAACGTCGCCATCGCCATGGGCAACAGCGGGCTAGAGAGGTTTCGTCCGGCGCTCGAGCGGCTGGCCTCGCATCCCGATCCGCTCGTCGGCCCGCATGCCGAATGGGCGCTCGCCAGACTGTCGCCGCTGTAGAAAGCGCCGCACAGCCAGACGCAGGTCGCGCCGCTCAACACGCTTCCAACGGCAGGGCCCCGGGCTCTGACCTAGCAGCGGCCTACGAGGCCTGACAACGCAGGTGGCGGAACCTATTCCTCGATGGTGACCTTCACCGGCTGCTCGATCAGCTTCGGCTCCCTGCCCCTGGTGAGAACCATGAGCGCCAGCCGCCCGGGTTTGACATTGGCCGTCACCTTGACCTTGAGCGAGCCGGCCTCCTGCTCGGTAATGGCGACTTTGAAGTCATTCGTACCGTCGGTGAGGTACGCTTCAGCCACGTTGGCCCTGTCAAGGTTCTCGCCCGTGGCCGTCAGCACGTCTCCAACCTTCGCCGTGGCCGGTTCAACCGATCTCACCTGTGGAACGTCGGCCTGCGCGAGCAGGACCACCGCGGCAAAAAGGCTACCAACCACGAGACGCGCCATAAGGGACGTTCTCATCTGCTTACGTCCTCCATGACAAATGCTAGTCCCGAACGGGTGGGATTGCAAGAGCATCGCGGAGGAACGGGCGCGGCGCTCGATGAGGATTCAGGCAGGCGCCCGGCGGCGTCGGCGTTCGCCTGCCGCCATGGACGGATCTGCTATCATGCGTGCTCATGACGGAATACTCGATCGGAGTCGATCTGGGGGGCACGAACCTCCGCGCCGCGGCCATCAACCGAACCGGCGGAATCCTGGACAAAGTGGAGGGGACCACGAAGCTCTCGGCCGGGCGCGACGCGGTCATCTCCGACATGGTCGCCTCGATTCGGAAGCTGCGCGCCTCCACGGGCGCCGGCCAACTGGCCGGCATCGGCGTCGGCGTTCCGGGCTTCATCATCATGGAGAAGGGCATCGTCACCGCCTCGCCGAACCTGCCGGGCTTCGAGAACTTCGCCGCCCGCGACGCCATCGAGCGGCTGCTTCAGACTCCCGTGCTGCTGGAAAACGACGCCAACGCCGCCGCACTCGGCGAGAAGTGGATGGGGGCGGGCCGGGACGTCGATGACCTGGTCCTGCTGACGCTCGGCACGGGCATCGGCGGCGGCATCATCTACGGCGGCAAAGTGCTGCACGGGTCCCTGGGCATGGCCGGCGAGCTGGGCCACATCACCGTCGTGCCAGAGGGGAATCCTTGCGCCTGCGGCAACGTCGGCTGCCTGGAGAAGCACGCCTCCGCCACGGCCGTCAGTGCCTTTGCGCGCATGATGGGCTTGGGCGAGAGCCTCACCTCCAAGGAAACCTGCGAGCTGGCCCTGGCCGGCAATCTCAAGGCCCAGGCCTGCTTCGAGCGGATGGGTACGGCGCTCGGCATCGCCCTGGCCTCCCTGGTGAACATCTTCAATTTCCCGCTGTACCTGTTGAGCGGCGGCATGCTGGGCGCCTGGGACCTGTTCGCGCCGCCCATGCTGGCCGAGATCAGACGCCGGTCCCTGACGTTCCGCAACAGCGTCACCCGGATCGACAAGGCGCTCCTCGGCAACGAAGCGGGCCTGTTCGGCGCCGCGTACCTGCCCTTCCAGGCGCGGACTGGCACTTCGGAGACGCCCCCCCTCTGATCCCGCGCAGCCTCAAGCCGGTGGCGAAGCTGGCGCTGGTGCCTCGCGGAAAGCCCTCGCGCAAGGATCGCTCGCTCCTGGGCGACTGGCAGAACAACACGCGCGCCTGGCTCATCGGCCGCAGCCTGCCCGGCCGGCGCACCGCGGCCCAGGCCTAGTGGGGAACTTCCGCCGTCCCGCTGGGTTCCAATCGCACAGGAGGACGCGGCAATGGGCATGACAGCGAGTGGAACAGGCGGGCACAAAGCCGAGATCAACGTCACGCCGATGATCGACGTGCTGCTGGTGCTGCTGATCATCTTCATGTTGGTCGCGCCGGTCGCGCCGAAAGGCCTCGAGGCGCTCGTCCCCCAGCCCCCACGGGAGCCGGACCTGGGCCCCCGGCCGCAGGACATAGTCATCAGCGTGGCGCCGAACGGTGTGGTTGAGCTCAACCGGGAGCGTATGGACGCCACCGAGCTGCGGGCGCACCTGGCGCGCATCTTCGAGATGCGCGGCGACGCGGTCGTGTTTGTGCGTGGCGAGAGCGGCCTCGACTTCCACGAAATCGCGCAGGTCATCGACCTCGCGCGGGGCGTGGGCCTCACACGCGTGGCGCTGATCACAACGCCATAGCGCGGGCACTTCCGTCGTTTGGATCCGTTCCGGACGTGCCTGCCGCGTCGCCACTCCTGGCGACGCAGGGCGAGTCCAGCGACAAGCCGGGAAGCCTTGCTCCAGACGTCGGCTGAAGCCGACGCTGCACGCTGAAGCGCGCGCCACGACAAGAGCCGCGCCGGGAGGGCAGGCGCGGAGCTCGGAGCGCGCCCGGGACGCCGGCCGGCCACCGGCGTCCCTAAGCGAAGAGAATGAACGGGGTCTACTTCTTGACCGGCCGCCCCTCGACATCCAGGACGACCATCTCGCCCTGCACCGTCCCCCGCACCGCCGGCTCGAGCTTCGAGAGGTCGCCAACCAGCAGCAGCATCGAGTTCTGCGGCACGGCGTACTTCCTGGCGACGGCGTTGACCGCCTCCAGCGCCGTTCCGCCGAGCTCAGCCGGCTCGCGCTGGAGCTCGGACATCGGCAGCCCGAGCGTCCACAGGCTCCCCACCTGGTCCGCGACGCGGCGCATGGATTCAAACTGCTGCGCGTAGCCGCGGATGCGGTTGGCCTTCGCCTTGGCCAGTTCCTCGGCGGTGGCGGGCTTCTCCCCCGCCAGGAAGGCCAGCTCCTTGACGAACTCGATCACCGATTCCTTGGTCTTGTCCGCCTGCACGGCGCCGTAGGCCATCCAGGCGCCCGCCTCCGAATAGAGCGTCGGGGACGAGAAGACACCGTAGGAATACCCTTTCTGCTCCCGCAGGTTCTCGCCCAGCCGCGCCGTGGCCGCGCCGCCCCAGACCGCGTCGGCCAGTTGGAGCGCGTAGTATTCGTCGCTCTGGCGCCGCGGCGCCGGCAGAATCTGCATGATCATCGTCTGCGGCGCGTCCTGCCGGTCGATCAGAAACACCTTGCCCGGTCCGTAAGGTCGCGGCGCCGGAATCGCGCGCGCCGGCCGCGCGCCGCCGGCCCAACTCCCGAAGTGTTGCCGGGCCAGCGCCAGCGCCTCCTCCAGCGAAACATCGCCGGCAAAGATCAGCGCCGAGCTGGCCGGCTTCCAATACGTCGCATGGAACTGGACCAGATCCTCCCGGGTGAGCTTCTCCACCGTGCCCGGCAGTCCCCGCGCCGGCGTGCCGTAGGGGTGATCGGCGCCATAGGAGAGCATCGCGGCCACGCGGAACCCGATGCCATTCGGGTTCTTGGATTCCTGGGCCAGAGCGTCGAGCCGCCGCTTCTTCTGGAGATCGACTTCCGAGGCCGGGAAGGAAGGGTTGAGCGCCACGTCGGCGAAAATGGCCACGGCGGGCGCGAGGTTCCGCTTCAGGACCTCGAAACCGAGCTGAGAGGATTCACGCCCGGCGCCGGAGGCCAGCGAGCTGCCCAGGTCGCCCATGGCGTCCTCGATCTCCAGCGCCTTGCGGGTCTTGGTGCCCATACGCAAGGTCGATGCCGTCAGGTCGGCCACTCCCGCTCGGGCGGCCGTGTCATCGGCGCTGCCGGCCCGCGTCCAGAGCCCTACCGCCACCTTCGGCAGATCGGAGCGCGTGATGACGAACACCTGCAAGCCGTTCTCCAGCCGCGCCGACTGCACCTCGGGCGCCTGGAACGGACGGTCGGCGCCGAGTTCGGGCTGCTTGCCGCGGTCGAGCGCGGTCTCCATCGGGCGCCCCGAGGGCTCGGGGTGGAACCGGACGATGAGGCGGTTGGGCGTGTTGAGCCACCGGGTGGCCACGTCGCGAATGTCCGCGGCACTCGGGTTGCGGTGCCGCGCCAGGTCGGCGTCAAACCGGCCGGGGTCGCCCAGGAACGTGTTGTACTCGTTCAACCGGTCGGCCTTGCCTCCGAATCCGCCGATCCGCTCCAGGCCGCTGACGAAGCCGTACTCCCACTTCGTCTTGGCGCGGTCGAGCTCGGCCTCCGTGGGGCCCTCGCGGGCCAGCCGCGCGATCTCCTCGGTGATGATGCGCTCGACCTCGGGTAGTGCGGCGCCGGGCCGCGCGGTCGCCCGCACGACAAAGCCGCCCGCGGCCTCGCGCGAGAACTGGAACGCATTCACGTCCGAGCAGAGGCGCTTCTCGTACACCAGCACCTTGCTGAGCCGCGAGGCCAGGCCGTCGGTCAGTATCCCGGCGATCAGGTCCAGCTCCGCGTCGCCGGCCTCGAAGTACGCAGGCGTGACCCACGCAAAGTAGGTGCGCTCCTGCGGCACGCGGTCGCGCACCTCAATCACTTTCTCTCCCTCGAGCGCGGGCAGCGACCTCGGTGGGCGGTCCAGCGCCACCCCGGCCGGGATCCCGCCGAAGTACTTCTCCACCAGCTTCCGGGCCGCCACCGGGTCGATGTCGCCCACTATGGCCAGAGAGGCGTTGTTGGGCGTGTAGTAAGTGTGGAAGAAGTCCCGAACGTCCTCGACCGTGGCCGCCTGAAGGTCTTCGTGCGAGCCAATGACGTCGTTGGCGTAGGGGTGCCGGTATGGGAACAGGTTCTCGGAGATCAGCTTGATCCAGCGGCCGTAAGGCACGTTCTCCAGCCCCTGCCGCCGTTCGTTCCGCACCACCTCGCGCTGGTTCTCGAACCGTTCCTTGGTGATGGCATCGGCCAGCGTGGCCATGCGGTCGGACTCTAGCCACAGCACGTTCTCCAGGTTGGCCGACGGCACGGTGATGAAGTAGTTGGTCCGGTCCCAGTTCGTCGTGCCGTTGACGCCGCCCTCTAACAGGTTGGCCCCCGCCTGTTCGGCGTACACGAAGTACTTCTTGCTGGCGTTCTTGGAGCCCTCGAACATCATGTGCTCGAACAGGTGCGCGAAGCCGCTGCGGCCGACGCGCTCGTTCTTCGACCCAACGTGGTACCAGATGTTGACGTGGACCATGGGCAGCTTGCGGTCCACGTGCAGGATCACCTGCAGGCCGTTGGAGAGCGTGAACTTCTCAAACGCAATCCTGGGGGCTGCCGCAGGCTGGGTGGTTTGAGTTTGCGCGTAGGAGCCGAGCGCGCACAGAACAACACAGAGCGACGCCCGTCGCAACAGTTGCATTACGGTCCTCCTCCGGCCCGGCTGTTCGTTCAAGTGCACGCGCGGCCGGGTAGCGCTGCGCGCGCGCACACACCCTAGGCTAGCCGAACCAGTCAGGGTAGACGAAACCTCAGAGCTGGAAGTTCCGCCGACCGGCCGGGCGAACCGTGGAGGGGAGCTGATTTCGGCGGCCAGGCAGCCGGCGGGAGGAAAGCCCCTTAGGAATCGGCTGGAGAAGCGGCCGTTCTGGGTTCTGGGGCCCTCCAAAGAGGCAAAACTGGCCGCTTCCGGGGCCGCCGGAGACCTCCGGGACCGAAAACTGGGGTGGAGTCTTCCCTGCAGGCGCAGTTGGGTGTATAGTACTCCTCAGTCTGAAGAGCAGAAGGGGAGTCCCGGCATGGTTCGGGACTCTCCAGGAGGCGCCCCTTATGGGAAAGATCAACTGGAGCCGAGTCGTTCTTGGCGGCCTGCTGGCAGGGCTGATTATCAACGTGATCGACTTTCTGGTCAACACCTTTCTCCTGAAGGAGAGGTGGGCTGACGCAATGCAAGCGCTCGGGAAACCCGGAACGATGACTAGCCCTCAGATCATCGCTTTCCTCGTTGTAGGTTTCCTCGTAGGCATCATGATGATCTGGCTGTATGCCGCGATCCGGCCGCGGTACGGGGCTGGAGTCAAGACCGCGTTTTGTGCTGGCACCGCGGTCTGGGTACTCGGCTGCTTGCTGCCAACAATCACGCCGATGGTCTTGCACCTCTTCCCGCGGCGACTGATGGCCATCGGAGTGCTGGTCGGGTTGGTCGAGGCGGTCCTCGGAGCGGTGGCCGGCGCGTGGTTGTATAAGGAGTAGAGCGCCGCTTAGCCAATCGCAGGCTGGCAGCTCCATAGAGAAGCGGCCCACGGGCAACGAAGAGGCCCTCTCAAGACAGGGTGCGGGAGTGTGTGTCGGGTGTTGGTGTGTGCCTTGGTGCGGATGAGAGGACTTGAACCTCCACGGAGTTGCCCCCACTAGAACCTGAAGGTACTTGACAAGGTTTCCCCGTGTTCCCCGGAGCCTCCTCCTGTTGATTCTTCGTGGGGCCGTGTATCGTGGTGTTTCCTGAAGTTTCAGCAACACCGTTGCAAGAGCGTTGCAGTTTCAAAGAGCTTGAGGGCGCGGTTTCGGCTCGCCAAGCCTCGCTCTGGCCACCGAGCGCCCAAAGACATCAGCCAGGCCGGAGCTCGGCGGGGCCATTTCCGCTTCACGGAGAGGTGGTATTCTGGTAGCACCTAAAAAGGTGCTTCAATAGGAGAAGCCCCATGCTTGACATCGCGAAGGACATCCAATCGCTGACAGCCTTCCGCCGCCGGTCCGGCGACTTCATGAAACAGTTGAACAAGAGCAAGCACCCTCTAGTGCTCACGGTGAAGGGGAAGGCGGCGGCCGTCGTGCAGGACGCCGGAGCCTATCAGCGCTTGCTCGACACTGCCGCCCGCTCCGATGCACAGGAAGGCATCCGTCAGGGCCTGGAGGACGCGAAAAAAGGAAAGGCCCGGCCGGCGAGGGAGTTTTTCGCTGACTTCGAAGCCAGGCATGGCATATCTCGCTAACATCACTTCCCGCGCCGAGCGCGACCTTGCCCGCCTATACGAGGACATCAACGCCGAGCATTCCGGCGCGGCCCTTAGATGGTACAACGCTCTCAAGGACGCTATTCTCAGCCTGGAAGAACGGCCGAACCGCTGCCCTGTGACGCCCGAGAAGCACCAGCTCAGGCACTTGCTGTACGGCCACAAGCCCCATGTCTATCGTGTGATCTACCGCGTCCTGGAGAGGCAGAAGCAGGTTGAAGTGCTCCACATCCGCCACGGCGCCAGGTGGAAGCTCTAGCCCGGATGTTTCACGCGGAAAGCGGTTTGGCGCGCCGGACGCGGCAAAACGGGGTGGCGGTGCCGCGCTGAGCGAGAGCACTGCTGGCCGTAGCGGGTAGGACCTGGATTTCAGGCTG
>JBEKLJ010000144.1:0-9251 GCA_050010255.1 Bryobacteraceae bacterium | reverse complement strand
AGCCCATAGGTGATAGTCAGCTTGGAGCTGACTTGCCAGGCGTCCCGCGCATAGAAGGAGTAGGTCCGCCAGCGAAGCGAGTTCGGAATGGCATTCTGAACGGCTTTTCCCACCTCATCGGGCAGGCCCAGCAGGAACTGCGCCAGCGAGTTGGCCGGAGTCGCGGCCGCCCCGCCCTTCAAAGCGGTGACGTTGCCGATGAACCGGAAGGAGCCGCGCGGGGTCTGGAAGGCTCCGCCCTGGGGCTGGAAGTGATTTATGCCGTCGCGCCCGTTCTCGAAACCAAACCGCAGGCTGTGCGAATGCGTCATCCAGCCGAAGTTGATGTTGTAGAGGTACTGGTTGTCGCGGAACAGGAAGGGGTTGCCGGTGTCGGAGTTCCCCATCGAGTTCCAGCCGGTGACGATGAAGGCCGGCGTGCCCTGGGCCAGGTAGGTGTTGCCGTTGGTGCCGGCAATGTGCAGG
Source organism: Bryobacteraceae bacterium (assembly GCA_050010255.1). GTDB lineage: Bacteria > Acidobacteriota > Terriglobia > Bryobacterales > Bryobacteraceae > JBEKLJ01. The sequence continues at coordinate 8,786 of JBEKLJ010000144.1, read as the reverse complement.
GTGTTAAGCCCGAAGTTCCCCAGGTCAAGATCCGGCGCATACGTGGCGCCGAGGCGCTGCCGGATGTATCCGGCATTGGCATCGATGAGCATGCTCGACGAGATGGTGTAGGTGAGGCCCGCCCCGACGTTCTGGATGCGCGAGGGGGCCGTGCCGACCTGCCCGCCGCCGCTGGCGCCGCCCATCGCCAGGCCGAGCACCGGGGGATCGACCAGGGTCGCCTGCGAAATACTGTACCGGCCAAACACGGTGAGCCTGTCGCTCGGCACCCAGTTGACCTTCGCGTCGCCGGTGTCACGATTCATCTGGGTGGATCCGCCGGCCAGGTAGTTGTTGGTCGCGGTCGGGCCAACGCTGTTAAGAAAGCCCCCCGCGTTGATTCGGCCAAGGATTGTCTTCGACGCCGGATCGATCCGGGCGGCTGGAATGATGTTGCCCGCGAACTGCGTGCGGCCGGTTCCGTCCGGATTGCCGGTGCTGGGGTCGTAGATCGCCGCGCCAGCCGACAGATTGGCGTTGCCAGAGCCGTCGAAGATGGCGGCGGGGTTAATCACGGTCTTGACGGGAGCGGCTCTCTGGCGCCGCTTGAGCCCCTCCCAGTCGCCGAAGAAAAAGATCCTGTTCTTCCGGACGGGGCCGCCGAGCGATGCGCCGTATTGGTTGAAAATGTAGGCCGGCTTGGCCGTGCCGAAGGTTTGAAACAGGTTTTGGGCTTTGAGCGACCTGTCAGTGTGGTCCTCGAAGGCGCTGCCGTGGAACGCGTTGCCGCCCGACTTGGTAATCACGTTGACCGAGGCGCCGGCCACGTTGCCTTGCTCGGCGTCAGCCGAATTGGTGACGATGCTGACCGATTCGATGCCTTCGGTCGGCGGCACGTAGGCAGAGTTGAACGGCAGCCAGATGTAGCTGTTGGACACGCCATCGATTTTCACGTTGTTGCTTTGAAACGAGTTGCCGTTGACGTTGCCGGTCATGGTGCGTTGGGGGTTGCCGCCGTCGGAGCTGATGCCCTCGGTGACCATGCTGAAGCCGGGCACGAACTTATACAGGGCCTGGAAGTTGCGGCCGGCCGAAGAGGTCATCGGCAGGTTGTTGAGTTGAACCTGGTCCACTTGCGTGTTCACGTCGGCCCGCTCCGTCTGGAGCATTATCGCCGAGACGGACACCTGGATGGATTCGGTAATTTGGCCAACCTGCAAGGCCGCATCGACGCGGACGGCCCGGTTGGCGGTGATGGTCACGCCCTCGTTCACCACTTTGGTGAAAGACTTGGCCGAGACCGTGACGCTGTAAACCCCCGGTTGCAGGTCCGAGAAAAGGTAGATGCCTTGCTCGTTCGTGGTAGCCTGCCTTGCCACGCCAGTGCCTGTGTTCAGCGCCTGGACGGCCGCACCGGGTACGATCGCCCCGCTCGCATCCGTGACCAAGCCCGTCAGCGAGCCATAGAGAACCTGCGCCTGCGCTGTGCCGGACAGGGCCAGCAAGGCCAGCGACACAGCGAAACAAACAACGATCCACCGAGGACCCTGTCGAGTACCTCGGAGAACATTTAGTAGACTTTGCACAACTCGCATAAAACGACCTCCAAGCTTTAGTAGCTCGCAAAAGTACAATGCCGGCCGAACGCACCGGACCCGAAAGGGGTATCAACGCCGGTGCTCGGCAAAACGATCAGGGCTTCCTGAGCGGACGCCAGGACCGTCGACCACACCGCGGCCAAAGCAGTCACGATCGGGAAGATGGTGATGCGCTGAACGAATGAGCCTGCAAACCTCGCCCGGGCCGCCTGCTGTGGCACAGCGTTCGCTCTCACGACCTGGTTGGTTCGCCAATTCATACTGGAAGATACGCGCCGAAGTGTTTCTGGAAGACCAGTGCCACCGTCCCTCGAAGACGGGCCCCCGCGCCATCCTGGGCCGGAAAGATCGCCGGCGCGGTTCCGGCGAGTGCCTGCGCCGACACTTCCGATTCGATGATTGGGCCAAAACGATGCCAGGCCCGCGTCAGCTCGCCGACAACCACGATCACCTCGGGGGCAAGCCCGGCGACGATCATCCGCATGCCGCGCCCGAGATAGTGAGCCATATTCTCCAGAGCCTTCGCAGCCAGCGAATCGCCCTGCTCGGACAGAACCAGTAAGTCCTGGAAGGTGGGACCTCCGGTCTGTGATGCCGACTCCAGGTAGTACCGCAGCGCGGCGCGGTTGGAGCCGAACACCTCCCAGCAGCCACGTCCGCCACAGGTACAAGCGGGTCCGTTGGGGTCAAGGGACACGTGGCCGAATTCGCCGGCCATGCCGTTCAACCCCCGGACCAGTTGACCGTTCACGAAGAGGCCCGTCCCGATGCCCTCGGAGACCGTCACCACGACCAGATGCCGGACGCCCTGCCATCGGCCGAACCACGCCTCCGCCAGAACGCAGGCATTGGCGGCGTTCTCCAGGGTGACGTCCAGGCCGGTGGCCTGCTCGATGGGCGTCTTGAGGTCGAACTCCGGCCACTTGAGGTTGGGGGCGAAAACGAGTTTCTGGGACGTAAGGTGGACTCGTCCGGGCAAACTGACTCCCACCCCCTCGAACATCGTGCCGGAGTGCGAGCCGAGCAGGTGCCGCAGCCGCACGGTCAAGAGTTCCATGGCCGTCTCCGGATTCGAAGGGGTCGCCATGGCTTCCTGGGAAATGAAATGACCGTTCACGTCCGCCAGCGCCACCGTGGTTTGCAGCGGCCGTATGTCGATGCCGATAATGGCCCGCTTGTCATTCATCCGCAGGAAGGTGGGCCGCCGTCCTCGCGGCAAGCGCCCGGTCGATCCCTCGATGATCCACTGCTCCCCGATGAGCTGTTCCGCGATCAGCGAGACGGTGCTCCGCTGGAGACCCGAGAAGCGCGCCAGATCAGCGCGGGAGATGGGCTGGCGGCTGCGGACCAGGTTCAGCAGCAGACGCCGGTTGATGTCGCGCGCCAACTCGCTAGAGGCGGCCCCGAGGTTCGGCGGGACAAGAGAGCGCATTTAATTCAAGCCTGGAACTATATTGGTCTCCATGCCCGCATCCTGCCAGCCGGTGTCGGCGACCCTGGCCCGGGAGCCGCTAGAGAGGGGACGCGCCCCGGACGGCTGCGCGAACCTGCGTTGAGCCTTCCGAAAGGGCGCAGGCAAAGAGGCCCGCGGTCCCGCCCCCCACCGCTCGCAACCTGGTTTCCGCGCACCGGCAGGTGCTGAAACACTAACCCCCAACTCGTGCTTACCTGCATCGCCTTCACGCCGACGACCCCATTTGTGCGGGACTCAGACTATTTAGCCCCATACTCGATAAAATGTCAAGGGTGGGCTTTCTCCTTCCGGCGCAGCCGGCAGAGGCCCGCCTCACCTCGACACGATCTGCCCTCTGCCGTGGAAAGGGAACTTGACACGCAGGCCGCTCGCTCCCCGGTCCGCCCGGCGGCGAACGCACAATCCCAAGAGCGGACAACTCGACACGCGCAGTGCTCTTTAGAATCAAGCGCTTGCTGCTGGCACCCTTCGTGCTCCAAGTTCTGCCAGAGCGTGACCGTGCACACGCGGTTCAGCGTGTGCGCTAGGATGAGAGTTTCCGGGAACCGCCAACTGGCTGGCCCCGTACTCTCTTGCTTGAGGGCTATCAGGCCCGCACTAGGAGTCCATCGATGAGACGCTTCGAATCCGGGATTGCCCTGTTGGGTGTGCTGTTCTTGCTGGCGCCGGCGGCATCGGCGCAGTATGTCCAGACCCGCTCCGGAGGCCGGTTTTCCGGTCTAACGCGGCCGTATGAGCCCAGACAGATCACGCCGGTGGATCTGGCGAACTCCACCCGGCTGGAGTCCCTGCTGAGGGCCGGCAACATCTACCTGTCGTTGCAGGACGCCGTCGCGCTGGCGCTGGAGAACAACCTCGACATCCAGTGGCAGCGGTACAACCGCCCGCAGGCCGAAGCCAGCCTGCTGCGCTCCCAGGCGGGCGGCCTGCTGCGCGGCGTGCCGGCCAGCGTTCAGACCTCCACCACGGCAGCGCTGTCGCAGATCACCGGCGGCGCCTTCGGCACCGGCGGCAGCACCGGAACGACGAGCGCGGCAGGGACCGGCGGCACCATCATCACAGCCACCGGCACCACGATCCCGAACCTGGATCCTTCCTTCTACGTGGCCGGCTATTGGGGCCACCACACCTCGCCCCAAACCAACTCGTTCACCACCGGGACGAACTTCCTGGTTTACAACAACAGCGCTTACAACGCGGGGATCCAGGAGGGGTTCTCCACGGGCACCAACGTCAGCCTGGCCTGGAGCCAGAGCACGGCCAAGACAAACTCGAGCGTCATCGACTTCAACCCTTACACCAACGGCAGCCTCAACCTCCAGATCACCCAGCGGCTCCTGCAAGGCTTCGGCCTGGCGGTCAACAACCGGAACATCAAGATCGCCAAGAACAACATGCGCGTAACCGACCTGGCCTTCAAGCAGCAGGTCATCCAGACCGTCTCGGCGGTGATCGGCGCCTACTGGGACCTGGTGAGCGACATCGAGAACGTCAATGTGAGGCAGCAGGCCCTGGCGCTGTCCCAGCGGCTGTATGAGGACAACAAGAAGCAGGTCGACATTGGGACGCTGGCCCCGATCGAGATCGTGCGCGCGGAAGCCGAGGTGGCCTCCAACCAGCAGCAGCTCGTGGTGGCGCAGACCGCCCTGCTCCAGCAAGAGACCCTGCTCAAGAACGCGCTCAGCAGGGTCGGCGTGGCGAGCCCGTCCATAGCCGAGGCCCACGTCATTCCGACCGACCACATCACGGTGCCGGCGACGGAGGCCGTGGCTCCGATCCAGGACCTAGTGGCAAAGGCCATGGCGGGCCGGCCGGAGCTGGCCCAGTCGCGCATCAACCTCGATAGCGCGAAGATCGGTCTGAAAGGTTCCCGCAGCCAGTTGCTGCCCGCCTTGGACATGATGGTGAACCTGACCAACAACGCCCTGGCCGGCCAAATCAACCCGATCCCGCCGCCGGAGGGCAGCATCAGGCTTGCCGACCCGTACTTCATCGGCGGAACGAGCAAGGTGATGCGGCAACTGTTAGCTCGCAACTTTCCCGATTACGCGATAGGCATCCAGTTGAGCTTTCCGATCCGCAACCGCTCCGCCCAGGCGGATTACGCCCTGGATGCGCTGAGCATGCGTCAGCAGGAGATCCAGCAGCAGTCGCTCATCAACCAAATCCGGGTGGATGTTCAGAACGCGATGATCGCGCAGCAGCAGGCCCGCGCGGGTTACCAGGCGGCCGCGAAGGCCCGTGTCCTGGCCGAGCAGTCGCTCGATGCCGAGCAGAAGAGGTACGCCCTGGGCGCCTCGACGATCTTCCTGGTGATCCAGTACCAGCGCGACCTGGCGCAAGCGCGCTCCACCGAGGTGACGGCCGCCAGCAGCTACGCCAAGGCCAAGGTGCAGCTCGACATGGCCACGGGCGACACGCTGGAGGCTAACAGTATCTCGATTGGCGAGGCGACGCAAGGAAGGGTCTCGCGCCCGCCCAGCCCGCTGCCCCCAGTCCAGCCCTAACGCCCATTTCCCTCCCAGGCTCGGCCGCTCCGGCGGCCGGGCCGGCTCTTGATCGCAAGCCAGCACCGACGGCTCAGCGCGGCCTGACGACGAACCTGAGGGGCTTGGCGAGCACGCCGCCGACGGCCCATTCTTCCTGCCAAGCGCCGAGCTCCCGCTTGCGCATCTCGCCGCTGACCGATAAGCGTCCGCCGGCATCGGTAAACCCGAAGGTGGCGCTCGCCAGCGCGCCTCCGTTCTGGCTCGCCTTCGCCGTCACGGCCTCGCCGGCCGGACCCGTGATGACGACCAGGAACTTGTCTCCCACCACAAAGTCCCGCGCCGCGGGCCGGGTCTGGTTGCTGAGGCGAACTGTGACGGGAGGCCGGGGCTGGACCTGGTAGCGCAGGGTCGGGACCGCGTGTCCCCCGATCTCCCAGTCTTCCTCCCAGGAGCCAAGGTCTTCGGCGGTCAGTGTGCGCGTGACGGTCAGCCTGCCCGAGGAATCCGTGGTGCCACGGGAAAGGGTGGCGGGCTGGCCGCCGTCCCGGCGCGCCGTGACCACTACACGTTCCTTCGGAGGGGCCTTCACGGCCGCCCGTAGCGTCTCTCCCACATAGAAGCCGGCAGCGTTCGGCCGGCTGGCGTTGACGATCTCCACCGCCCAGCGCGGCGGCGCTTTCAGGGTCCTGAGTTCCTGCCCCTGCCAGCGAAACACGTAGTCGTAGCCGGGGAACCCCGGGCGGGAGGCGTCCGGGTGGTCGGCGCCGACGCGGCTGGCCGTCAGCGTGTCATCGCGATAGTACAAACGCAGCAGGAACGTGGTCGTCCAGTCGGGCAGCGGTTCGCCGATGAACAGGACGCTCGCCCGCGGCCGCATGGCCGGGTGTTCCCGGCGCAAGACCTCGGCGACGGATTGAACCTGCGTCTGGTGGAGCTTCACCCAGTGCTCGTCCGGAGCGACCCGCTGATTGACGGGGGCGAGAGCCACTGCCACCCCGACGAACAGGAGCACCTGCACCCACGCGGGGGGCACGGGACGGCCCGCGGCGGCGCCAGCGCGCTGCCGGAGACGTTGGAATGCCTGGAGGAGAGCGTCGCGTCCGCGCACCAGCAGGAGCGCGGCGTACAGCGCCCATCCCACCAGCGGGATGTAGAGCACGTAGCCGCTACGGTGCGGCGCAGTAAAGACCAGCGGCAGCATGCTGACCACAAGGACGACCCAGGCGAACCAGACCGCGCGCTGGCGCAGGCGCCAGGCGACGACGAGCAGGCCCAGCAAGAGGACGGTCGTCCCCAGCGCGTCGAATCGGATTGCGTCCTGGAAGAGCTGCCCCAGGTAGTCCTGCCATTTGAACAGGAACAGGGACGCGGAGAACCGCGGCAGGTACGCGGGAGTGACCAGCGGGCCAGGAACGACGGCCTTCCCGATGAGGTAAGGCACGGTCATGGCCGCTGCGATCACCGCGCCGCGGCCTTCCCGCTTCAGCCAGATCCAGAGGTTAACGAGGCGCCAGGAATCCGGCGGGGCGTAGATCAGTTCGTAGGCGCCAACCAGCAGAGGCAGGGTGACGGCCATCTCCTTGGAGTTGAGCGCGCAGGCATAAAGCGCGCAGAATACCACCAGTTGGAGGGGGCCGAGGCGCCGGCCGTTCTGCCGGATCCGGACGTAGTAAAGCAGCGCGCCATAGTAGAAGGAGAAGCACAGCACGTCGTAGACCGCGCTCGTGCTTTCGTAAATCGCGTACAGGTCGCGGTGGCAGCAGCCCAGCAGCACCGCCAGCGCCGCCACCTCCCGCGAGCCGGTGAGCCGTCTCGCCAGCAAGTACACCAGCAGCAAGTTGCCCAGCAGAAGCGCGAACACGGCGACCCGGAAGGGCAGCGGGTCGAAGCCGAAGATGGCGAACAGGACGCTGTAGAACACGCCGCCCATGGGCCGGTAGGCGGGCGAGAAGTAGAGCAGGTTCGAGGTCACGAGCTTCCACACCGGCTGCGCCCACCAGCCGTAGAGGTTCATCAGGTCATCGGGGTGGAAGTAGGTCCAGAGTCCATGCCCGGTAAGCCACAGGAAATAGGCGGCAATGAATGCGGCCGCGCAGGCCGGAAGCGTGCCGAGTCGTTTCATGGGTCGAATAAGCCGCGCCGGATGGCGGAAGGACTGATCGTACCACGCCCCGGGATGCCGTCGGCCGCGTGACGGCGTGTCCCCCCTCAGCTCCGCGATCAGACGGCCGCTGACGCCAAACACCGGCGACAAATGGACCTAGCCCGATCTGCTCACACGCCTTCGGCTGCGGCTTGCGGGAGGCCGGTATCTTCTCAAGTTGCGCTCGGGGTGAGTCCTCGATCCGTTACGGACCTGCGGGCGCCAACCGCGAGCGCGCCGGGTGGCGTCGCTGGATGCTCTTGCAGCCCTCTCATCGCGCCTCGCTACGATCGTGGTGAAACATGCGGGCGGGTGATGAATCCGGGCTGGACTCCGAAATCCGGTTGCGTTCCCTAGGGATCCTGTTTCAAGATAAAAGAGTGCGCTTGTGGCTCTCAAGAGGGGAGAACCTACCATGCTCTACTCGCGTTCAGCCGAGTACGCAATCCGGGCCTTTGTGAACCTGGCGCAGGTCCCGGAGGGAAAGTACACGATGGTGCGGCAGATTGCCGAGCAAGAAGGCATCCCCACCCACTTCCTGGCGAAGATCCTGCAACAGTTGGCGCGCAAGGGGCTGCTGCGCTCCAGTAAGGGACCGACCGGGGGCTTCAGCTTGTGCAGGCCGCCCAGCCAGACCAGCCTCAGCCAACTGGTGGAGGCGCTGGACGGGCTCACCGGCTACCAGAAGTGCGTCAGCGGGCTTGCCGAGTGCACCGACGACGCTCCGTGCGGCATGCACGACTCCTGGAAGGCGTTGCGGGCGAAGATTATGGAATACTTGGAGAAGACGACCATCGCCGATCTGGCAGCGGCGCTGGAAGAGAAGCGCAAGGCGCTCGAGAAACCGCGGAGAAGCAGGAAAGTAGTTGCCGGCGGCAGCAAGAAAAGCTGAGGAATGGCCCGCTCGGCCGGGTGGTGGGAGGTAAATCCGAATGCGCAATTCCGTTCTGGTCCCCATGGTGGTTGAGCAGACCTCCCGGGGCGAACGCGCATACGACATCTACTCGCGGCTGCTCAAGGAGAACATCATCTTCCTGGGGACGCCGCTCGATGACACGGTCTCGAACCTGGTCATTGCTCAGATGCTGTTCCTGGCCGCCGAG
>JBEKLJ010000143.1:0-9254 GCA_050010255.1 Bryobacteraceae bacterium | reverse complement strand
CGCCGTGCCCTTACACTTTGGTCGAGGGCATCGAGAAGCTGCGGCCCGGCCGCTGGCTCGAATGGCGCGACGGGCGGGTGACCTCCGGCGCGTACTGGGAGTTGCGGCTGCGGCCCCAGCCTCACAGCCTGGGCGCCGCAACCGAGGAGCTCGACTCGCTGCTGAGGGAATCCGTCCGTGAGCACCTGGTCGCGGACGTTCCGCTCGGCATCTGGGCCAGCGGCGGCCTGGACTCGTCGACCATCCTGCATTATGCCGCGGAAGCCTCCCCGTCACGCCTGAAGACGTTCTCGGTTTCGTTCAGCGGCCAGAGTTGCGACGAGCGCGGGTTTTTCCGAGCCGTGGCAAAGGTCTATGGCACCGAGCACCACGAGTTCGACCTGAACCCGGGCGTCGATCTTCAGGGCGCCATCGAAGCGCTGTCCTATCACTCGGACGAGCCCGGCGCCGACGCCGGCGCGCTGCCCGTGTGGTTCCTTTCGCAAATGAGCCGCAGGCACGTTACGGTGGCGCTGAGCGGAGAAGGCGCCGACGAGCTGTTCGGCGGGTACTGCACCTACATCGCCGACCGGTATGCGCGCCACCTGCGCCGGGTCCCGGCCGCCTGGCGGCGCCTGGGCGCCCGCCTGCTGCGCCGCTGGCCCGTGTCGGACGAGAAGGTCAGCTTCGAGTACAAGCTGAAGCGGTTTCTCTCGGGCTCGCTACTCTCCCCGGTGGAGGCGCACTTCTACTGGAGCGGCACGTTTTCGCAGGATGAGAAGGCCGCGCTCCTCATCCGGAACGGCTGGCCGCCGCTGGCCAGTCTTCTGGCCGCTCTCCCGCCCGAGGCCCACGAGATCGACGAACTCGGCCGGTTCCTCTGGCTCGACCAGCGCTACTACCTGCCGGACGACATCCTGTATAAGTGCGACCGCATGAGCATGGCGCACGCGCTGGAGGTGCGGCCGCCGTTCCTCGATCACCGCATCGTGGAGTTTGCCGCCTCACTGCCCAGCCAGATGAAGGTTCGCGGCTCCAGGTTGAAGCACGTCCTCAAGGAAACAATGCGCGGCAAGCTCCCGGCTGTTGTTCTCGAGCGCCGGAAAGAAGGCTTCGACATCCCGGTGCACCAGTGGCTCCGGGGGCCGCTGCGCCCCCTGCTTCTGGACACGCTGAGCGCCGGCGCCGTGCGCCGGGCCGGCCTGTTTCGGCCGGAGGCGGTCGAACGGCTCCTTCGCGATCACCTCGAGCGGCGAGCCAACGTCGGATATCACTTGTGGGGTCTGCTGACACTGTCCCTGTGGATCGACCGATGGGGGATCGAGACGGCGCCGCTGGCCGAAGAGAGCCGGGAGACGCTTGCGCCCCTCGCCGTGACGAGCTGAGGGTTGTCGCTGATCGCCGCGTCGGTCTCCCATGGCTGCGCGGCTCTTCCGCTCGGCGAATAGCGAAGCCGTCAGCAGGACGGTCGCGAGAAATGTCATGGAACTCTGTTGTTCGGGCATGCTGGTTCTCAATGATTCTGCGCCGCGGCCTCGGTCAGATCGAGACGCGACTTCCACGGGTCGGGCATGGCAGCCGGCCCGGTGTTGGTGAAATCCAGGAGGACGTCCTCTTTTGCGGCATAGCGTGGCCAATGAGGACGCCCTGGTCCGTTCGGGTCGCCAGTTTTGGCGAAAGCTACCCAGTATGAGATTGCGGCTGTCGCGACGGCCTCATCCTGGGGGGTCAGATTCCTGCCATAGCGCTCGGCTACGGTGTCGAAAACAAACGGAATCTCCGTGGCGTGCGGCGCGCCCTTCCACTGTTTGCGCATCGACTCGGCGACATACGAAAAACGATATTCGTAAGCAGGCTGGCCGGCGGCCGCCCTGGTACGAGCGACGTACCTTGCCGGTTCGACCATCATCTGATCGGACGCGACCAGCATCCCGACGGCGCGAAAGTTGTTCGACTTTTCAGGGTCGTAGACAGCTCGCGCGAGGTCGGCCTTGTTGCCGAAACGAGAGAACAATTCGTCCATGCTTCGGGCGAAGGAGAAACCGATGTCGCTGCTGTTGGCGCCCACCATGACTGGAACCTTCGCCCCTTGTCCGGCCGCAAAGACCTCTGCCGGAGTCCCGGTCACAATCCGGCCATCAATCATCGGCCCGGAATACGTCGGGTTACCCATGGTCATCATATTCATACCGTCAACGACGCGCTCCGCAGGCAGGGCGCGCAGTTTTGCGAGCGCGGCAGCGTCGACGCCCTCGATCCCGGCCTTCTTGGCAAACGCGATGCCGACCTCCTCGGCCGAAGGCTGGCCGGGCCTGGATTCGTACAACCGCTTGTTTCCCATGCCCGACCGACCGCCGCCGGACTCGATGATCGCCCTGTGAAACAGCCCCTGGGCGAGAGGCGACGTCATCAGCGTCAGGACTGACATGCCTCCCGCGGATTCCCCGAAGATGGTCACGTTGCCCGGATCCCCACCGAAGCTCGAGATGTTCTTTTGCACCCATTTCAAGGCCGCAAGCTGGTCCAGATAGCCGTAGTTACCAAGGAGACCTTCGGGATTCTCACTGGTCAGGGCGGGATGCGCGAAGAAGCCGAAGCGACCGAGGCGATAGTTGAAACTGACGAAGACTACGCCGCGTTCGGCGAAATGAGTGCCGGCGTAGACGGCCGGGGAACTGCCCCCGTTCACAAAACCGCCGCCATAGATCCAGACCATGACGGGCAGTTTCGCGGCGGATCGCTCCACTGGCGCCCAGACATTCATATACAGGCAATCCTCGGAAGGCCGGTTTCCGAGGGGCGCGGCATCACCCGGGAAGGGTTCCTGCGCGCAGTCGGGAGCATAGTCCACCGCGGACCGCACTCCCTCCCACGGCGTTACAGGCTGAGGCGCCCGCCAGCGATTCCCTCCGATTGGGGGCGCAGCGAAGGGAATGCCTTTGAACGCCACTGTAGTGCCACTTACGGTCCCCTTCAGGACGCCGCTGTCGACGCGTACGGTGTCGACAGCCGGGCCTGCGCTGCAGATGGTGCAGGCCATTGCCGCAATCAGAATGGGGTTATTCTTTCGATTCATGACTTGTTCCAAAGCTCCTTATGAATGGACTGCATTGACTACGAATGAGCTGTCGCTGAAACCGGACCGGAGCCACGTGCGGGCTCCAGGTGCACTGGGCGGTTAACATTGTCCCAGGCGTAGGCGATAAACAGTCCCGCGGCGAACCTTCAGCTTCAAAGGGTATCGACAGCTTTCGACCGGTCATCTGCTTCGTCTTCTGATCAACGCACATCGGCATCGCCGTCGCAAGCGGCGCAGATTTTGTCGCGATTGCCTTCCCACCAATCTGGGACGTTGTAGCAGGCTACCCATTTATTGTGTGGGGCACGTTGCGAAGGCGTCTTGGCGGCTACTGTATGTTCGTTGAAAAGCATTTCTGTTAGCTTGCTGTCGGGCTAAGTGCATGCGATCAAAGGAGTTGATTCAGGTGTATGCTACAATGAGCACACGTCCAGCCGGCTCTTACGGGACCCGCGAACCCACTGAGAGCGAGCCCGGTCTGAAACGGTGTTACGATCGCCGCAATGTAAGGAGCTGGGATAAGACACGCCGATTCAGCGACTACTGCCTGTCACAGCATGGGTGCCCGACAGCAAAGGGGAGCGGGAATGCTGCGATATATCCGTTGGGCAGGCTGTCCGACAGCGGAGGGAGTGTCCACCGAGCTTGGGGCTTGTTTGGTCAAGCGCCCGGACATGCTTCAACAACGGTGAGGAAGAATGCTCGCGGAGTACCCGCCAGTCCTGATCAGGGCTACGCCGCCCCGGCCATGCTCTCGCGCCGGCCGCACTCCGCCAGCGCCTCCGCCAGTATCCTGCGGCTGACGGGCTTGGAGACGTAGTCGTCCATCCCTGCATCCAGGCAGCGCTGCCGGTCGCCGCTCATCGCATGCGCGGTCATGGCGAGAATCGGCGTGTGGGCGCCACTCGCCCCCTCTTCCTGCCGGATGCGGCGAGTGGCCTCGAAACCATCCATCCCGGGCATCTGCACGTCCATAAAGATGACATCGAAGCCGCCTTGGCGCCAGCGGTCCAGCGCTTCGGCGCCATTGTCGGCCACCGTCACATGGTGGCCCATCCGTTCCAGCATCGCCACCGCCAGGCGTTGGTTGACGGCGTTGTCCTCTGCCACCAGGATCCTCAGTGCTGCTGCGGCCCGCCCATCTTCGGCTGCGGGCCTCCCGGCCGCCGGTTCCTCCCGCACTTTCCCCAATACCCGGCAGATGGCTTGCTTCAATTCGGCGGGCTTGATGGGCTTCGTGAGATACGTCTTGATGCCGCGCTCACGGCAGCGTGCCGCGCTTCCGCTCCGGTCCGAAGAGGACAGCATCAGGATGGCGGCGGCACTCAGTCCCGAGTCTGCCCGCATTCGTTCCGCCACTTCGAAGCCATCCATCTGTGGCATCTGCTCGTCGAGGAGAACCAGCCGGAACGGCCGTCCGGAGGCGGCCGCGTTTTTCAGCCGCCGCAGCCCGTCCGGGCCCGACTCGGCCGCCTCAGGCGACATCTGCCAGCGCAGCATCATTTCCTCGAGGATGCGCCGGTTGGTGGCATTATCTTCAATGATCAGCACCGGCACGCTGCGCAGCTCGTCCTCGCTGGCCGGGGCGAGAGACTCCGCGGGGGCCTCGGCCGGTGCGAGGTCCACGGTGAAATGAAACGTCGATCCGGCCCCGGCAGCGCTCTCGACCCATATCCGTCCGCCCATGAGCTGGACGATGCGCGAGGAGATGGCCAGTCCCAGCCCGGTGCCGCCATACTGGCGGGTGGTGGACGTATCGGCCTGCTCGAACGCCTGAAAGATCGTTTGCTGCTTTTCGGGCGCGATGCCGATTCCCGTGTCCCGCACCGAAAAGTGCAGCCGCTCGAGGCCGGCGCCGGATTCCTCACGGCATACGCGAACCTCGACCTCGCCGGCGGCGGTGAACTTGATCGCGTTCCCGACGAGGTTCAGCAGGACCTGGCGGAGCCGCGCGGAATCGCCGATCAACATCGGCGGCAGTTGCGGATCCACCCGGTAGGCCAGTTCCAGGCCCTGGCGGTGCCTCAGCACCGTCATGCTCTTCATCGTCTCGCCGACCATTTCTGCCAAGTCGAACGGAACCGGATCGAGGACCATCTTACCGGCCTCGATCTTGGAGTAGTCGAGGATCTCGTTCAGGATCACCAACAGCGAATCGGCCGACGAGCGGACCGCGCAGAGAAACTCCCGCTGCTCGGGGCTCAGATCGGTGGACAGCACCAGCTCAGTCATTCCCATGATGCCGTTCATCGGCGTGCGGATCTCGTGGCTCATGTTGGCCAGGAACTCGCTCTTCGCGCGGTTCGCCGCTTCGGCCAGCCGGGTTGCCTGCTCCAGGGCCGCGGTCTGCGCGCGAACGCGCCCGCGCAGGATGACCACCCAGGCGAGTGCCAGGCAGATGAGCAGGACCATCACGCCCAGCGCCGCCAGCGTGTTCTGCAATGTCCACCACGGCGCATTGTGGAGTACCTGGACGTCTTCCGGCGAGCGGAGCAGGACACTGAAAGCGACCGGGGCTCTGGACCACCATTCCACGTTGCTGGCGCTGTCGGCGGTGATCGAGCAGATCCCAGTGAGCCGCAGAGTGGCGCCGGGGCGCAGGTCGCGCAACGAGCCCGCGTTGTCTCCCGCGGTCTGCGTTTGCGCATTGAACGTGTACGGCCCGGACTGCATCACCAGCACTTGTTGTCCCGCGGCAATGGTCCGGCTCAGCAGGCGCGCGTCGATGCGGATGAGTTGGTTGCTGAGTTTTCCTCCCAGCGCCCGATCGGCGGAAATCAACGGCGGCTGGAGCCGGCTCTTGCCGGCGCGCTCGACCACGGCGTCTTCCAGCACCGGTGTGTACTCGCCCGGCGCGGGGTACCCGGCCACATGAACCAGGTCGCCAGGCTCCACCGCGGCATGCATGGCCTTTACCAGCAACCCGCCGCTTTCGTCCTGGATGTACAGCGAATTCTCCCGCCGCATCGTGACCACGCCCTGCACGTGCCGGCGGTGGCTGCCTGCATCCGACGGCGAGAAACGGAGCAGTTCGGCTATGGGCCGCGCAGCCGACTGGAAGGGACCGGCAGAGGGATCGAGCACCTCCATCTCGTCCATGGACGTGAGGCACAACCGGTAACCGACGAGTTGGCGGTCGTCGTTGAAGATGGTCGCAAACACGCCGCGGGCCCTCACCTTCGCGTCCGCGAGCCGCTCGGGATGGCTGCCGGCCGCCGGACCGGGAGTCTGCACCCTAACCCTTCCGACGGGAGTCGCCAGGTCGAACTGCACATGGCCCATCTCGGATTGGATCGAGCGCACCGTGCCCTCCAGTTCGACCCATTGCGAGTCGGAGCTGCCGTTGGCGGCCGTCTCGGCCGATAGCGGCGGCGGCCGCGGCAGCGCGCCTTGTCCGAGCACCCGAACATAGGGTTGAATCACCACCGGAGCGAAGGCGCCCGGCCCGGTGAGTCCCTCGAGCAGAACCTCCTCGCCGAGGCGCAGATCGTCGACCCGGGGGTTGGCATCGACATAGATCCCCGCAGTGCGGTCCTGAATGAAGAAGAAATTCCACACCGGGTCCACGCCGATAACGACGCCGCGGATGCGCACCGGATATGCGCGCCTGGCTTCCGTCTCCTTCATCTCGCGGATCGCCTCAATGTCGGTCAGCACCGGCAAATCGAGCGGCGCGGCGAGGGCGTAGGTCGTGGGGAGCGTTCGAAACGTCGCGTCCTGCAAGACCCGTCCGAGGTTCCCCACCGCCGGCCATCCCCAAGCCTCCACTCGATCGCCCACCGCCGGGACGGCGCCGGCCGCCGCTCGCGCGGTGATCGCGGCGGTTCCGTCCTTGATCAGCACGACCGCCGCAGACCCGGCCGCGGTTGGAAAGCGCCTTACTACCTCGGCTCGCACGCGCACGCGGTGCCCGGAGGCGCCCAGCGACCGATCCACAACCAGGCTGTGAACCGAGGGCGCCAGCGGCGGCTGCGGCGGGGGCGGCTGCTGAATCGTCAGGTCGCTCATGCCGGATACCAGGAATTGCGCCGGCGCCGCCAGCACGCCGCGCACGGTCACTAGCGCATCGGTCCACTGCTCGGGCCGCGCACCCCCGGCCCCCAATACCAATGCCGAGTAGCGCCGGCCGGCGGCCACAATGTCCACCAGCAGGCGGTCTCCCTGCTGGCGCGCGACGCGCACGACGCCCTGCGCTTCGGCGCGGGTGTACAGCCGGGCTGTGGAAACCGGCGTGGGAGCCGGAAGCGGCGCCACTCCGAGCGCTCGAATCGCGGGATTCACGATCGTGCCATCCGCCGACAGGCTGCCCTCGACGGCCACTCTCTGGCCCGGCCGCCACTTTCGGCCGGCCACGCGCACCTTGGCGGCGCCGGTCGAGTCTTGGAGATAAAGCGCATCGCTATCGGAGTAGGTGACGGCGCCGCGCAGCCGTACCCGGGCGCCGGCGCGCGTGCGGCCGACGCTCGCTACCGGCTCCGTCCCCGTCAGCCAGGGGCCGATGGGCTCGTGCCAGATGAGCCAGCCGGCCAGCACGGAAACTGCTGCCGCGGCCAGTCCCAAGGCACGCTTCTGATGTTGGAGTCGCACTCGACCTCGCATAGGCTCCGCAATATCCTTATCGGCGGGGCGGCCACAACCGTGAGACGAAAACCGGGTTAGCGCCACACACTGTTCAGCACCGTCAACGGCACACTGATGTTCTCTGCGCTCAGCAATCCCAAGCTGCGCAACGCCTATCGCAAGGCTGACGGCACACTAAACAACATCACTGGATTTGGCGCCGCCCGCGATTCGCGGATTCTGCAAATAATGATGATCCGGCTCCAGGCGATCGCATTCGGGATCTTCAACGCGCTCTCGAACGGAACACTCCTGTACTGGGACGCGCTGACAACCCCGAAGACCATCCAGCAGGACGACTCCGGCCGGTTCGCGCCCGGAGCTCTCGTGGTGAAGGAGGACTAATCGATGGCTCTCAACACATACACTGTCGCCGCGACTGGCGTCGCCTTCGCGAGCGGCAAGTTGATGCTGGCGATCTTCAACCCGGCGGCGTCCGGGAAGGTCGTGAAGGTCTGGCGCGTGTGGATCATCAACAACCAGACCGCCGCCGTCACGGGCGTGCTGATCTGGTTCGAGCTTCGCCGCTCGACAGCGCAGTCCTCTGGCACGGCGCTCACACCGATCAAGCACGACTCGAACAACCCGGCACTCAACGCCACGGTCGCCACGGGCGCAACCGTAACGGACATGGCGAGCGGCTTACTGCGGCAGATCTTCTGGTCGAATGACGAGCCGGCGGTCTCGGGGCAGTAGAAGAGAGCGGCCACAATGACGGACTATCAGCTATCCGCATCCGACAGGATGTCGATTGCGCTCCGCCTGGGGCGCGACGTTCTGAAGGCAGCGGATGGCATCCTGGCGAGTCTGCGGGCCGGTGTACGGCCTGGCAAGGCCGAATGGCTGGCGCTCATCAAGGCCCTCCACGAAAACGGCGTGCTCGACTTTAGCGACATGCCTGAATTCCGTAAGCGGCGCTCTTGTGCCGCGGGTCATCCGGCTTCGCTCCCTCGGTCCAACTGCCGTCCGAGGGCTTGAATCTTGATAAGGAGAATTCAACATGAACGTGACGCGGACCCAAACAACGCCGGGCCTGCAAGCCGGAACCCGTACCGGCGCGGAGCCACGGCACTTTACTGATCTCTACATCGCCCAAGGCCGGATCGGGCGGACCCGGCTACGGAGCGCCTGCTACTCGTGGGGCGAAGTGCTGCACATCGCAGCCCTTGAACTCTGGCGGCGCGGCGCGGCGAGGCCGAGGCCGCGCGCGCGGCCCGGCGCACCGGTAATCCGTCCGTAGGGCGAACGGTTTTGTGGCGTGGACTTCACAGCTCAATGCCACATTTTTCAGTGCCGTGCCGTTATGGGCGTTCTTGTAGCGCGCGCACCTGGCGTGCCGCGTCGCCACTCATGGCGACACTCGGCCGTTTCGAGTCACGGCACGCAACCGGCATTCGAAACATACCTTGCTTGGAATGTTTGGATTGCGAGTCCGGGCCCAAGGCTGAATGAAATCGGACTTCACAGCGTGCCTAAAAACACTCTTCGCCGTGAGGACCTGAGGGGCATCGCTTTCGCCGCGCCGGTGTTCCATGGCTGCGCGGCTCTTTCGCTCGGCGGGAAGCGAAACCAGAAC
>JBEKLJ010000142.1:0-9271 GCA_050010255.1 Bryobacteraceae bacterium | reverse complement strand
AGACTGATCGTCAGAGAGCGAAGCAGTCTCCAGTTTTCGTGGAAGTAGCCCGAAATCATATTCGCGGAAAGCTTGCTGCGCGCCGTGGATCCGCTCGAGTATCCGGAGGTCGGCGAAGCGATGTTGAAGCGCTGATCGGCTTCCGTGATGGCGCCCTCGGCAATGTCGCTGACGACATAGCGCGGAACCGTCAGTGAGTCCAGCGGCCCGTTATTGAAGCCATACGACTGCAGGCGATACTGCTGGAGCCAGAGGCCGGCCTGTAACGAGTGTTTGCCAACCGTCCAGGTCAGGTTGTCCTGGTAACTATGCAGGTGATCGTCGCGTCCCTGAGGGTCGACGCCCGACATGGGCTGGCTGACTGAAACATTCGGGTCGTTCAGGATCGCAATAAAACCAAACCTGGAACGGAGTGAGTTGCGAAAGTCGATGCCGGGCAGACTCGCGCCAGCGCGGACCTCGTTGGTCAGGCGGGCAGTCGGAGACCAGCGCCATGAAGCTGCGAAGAAAGGCGAGGAGACGCCGACGGTGGTCGTTGGTTTGCGCCCGAACACGGAGGAGTCGGAGGGATCGTCCGTGGAACTGTTCCTGAACGCGAAAGTCAGGCCGAAGCTGTGCCGGGCCGAAGCCAGGTAATCCAACCGCGCCAGTCCAATACTGGCAGTGCCGCCATTGTTCTGCGTTCCCCGGTACTTTCCCGACGGGTTTGATGGAATGAGTCCCAGAACCTGTTGCATAAGTGGATCCCGGCTGGTAAGTGGGCTGCCAGGTACATCGCCCGTGCGGGTCACGGTCGAGCGGTCGAGGTCGGCTTCATAGTTCAGAAAGAAAAACAACTTATCCTTCCTCAATGGGCCGCCGAAAGTCGCACCCAATTGACTGAGATTCGTGGTGGCAGGCATATTCCGGCTGTTGTCGGCCCAGTACTGTGCAGTGATTCCTTTCGGGATCGCCAGCCAGTACGCCGAGGCATGAAACGAAGCGCCCCCGCCTGGCGTGCTGAAAGCCACCTGAGAGCAGCCGCAGCCATAGATGGCGCCGGTCACGACGGTCGCTTCGCTGATCTGATCGGTGCGCGGCGAAAGAGTGGTGGAATCCAGACTGTTCGCACGCATGAAGCTTTCCTGCATGATCAGGCCGTCGTAGGTGATGTTTGCCAGCGATGCTGACTGCCCATAAATAGCCAACGGGGCGCGGCCGTTGTGCTGCACACCGGGGAGCATATCCACCAGGTAGAACGGGTCCCGGCCCGGAAGCGGCAGCCGGCCCATTTGATCGTAGTTCGCCGTGGACGCAACATCGACACTGGCCGTTTCGAGCGATTGCTCGGGAGCCTTCGCCACCCGCCTGGCGTGGCCGAGCGCCAGGTGGATCGGCGGCAGCGAAGTCTCGGCGGCCGGATCGACCTCGACGTTCTTCAGCGTCTGCGTCGTGAAGTTCGGGGCGTCCACGGTGAGGTCGTAAAACACCGGCCTCAGAGCCGGGAAAAGGAACGCGCCGGTGCGGGAGGTGATTGTGGAAGAGTACACAACCGAGGATTCCGGCAGAGTCAGCGTCGCACGCGCGCCGGCCAGGGCCTTGCCTCCGGCGTCTTCCACGGTCCCCGACAGTCTTCCGGTGACCTGGGCCGCGGCGGTGCTCTGCATCAAAGACGCCAGACAGAGAAGCAGAATGCACCTGCGCATAGCTCGGATCGAAAAGAACCTTGCTTTGTCGAAAGCGGGCATGTGACCATCCACGCTTGGGGTGACTCGCCCGATCTTCTCACACCCTTCGGCTGCGGCTTGCGGGAGGCCGGCATCTTCTGCGTTGTGCGCGCGGTGAACCAGGCTCCCGAACCGGCCTCCGCCATCCGCCGCCTGCAGGAGATCTGGAGGGCGGCGCGTAGCCCTCACTGATCCTTCTCCGCCCCAGGCTCTTCGGCTTCCTGCGCCACTTCCTGCCGCAGGCTGTCCATGACCTCCCCAGCTTGCTGCGAATGCAGTTCGGAATCCAGACGGCGCAGCGCCACCCGGATCACGTCCCGGTGGTGCAGCTTCGACCCCAGACCGCGCTCGCTCAGCTCGAGCCACAGCCGGTGGAGCAGGTGCAAGTCCTCGGGCCACAGGCGTGGCGGGTGCGGCCCGAGGTTGAAGTACAGCGTCTCTCCGGTAGACTGGTTGTAAATCTGGAGTGAGAGCTGCGGCCGCGGCTCGGGCAACCCCTCCCAGGCATCGCCGAACAGCTTGGCCTGCTCGGCCGCGGTCATCTTGCCCGACAGGCCCATCACCACCAGCGACGATTGCAGCCGCTGCGCGGTCTCGACCAGGGTGCGGTTGGGACCGCGCCCCGGCACCACCATCAGCTCGACGTGCTTGCCGGCTTTTTCGGCCAGCGTGACCACCAAGCTGAAAAGCTTCGCAATGTCGGTAGAGAAGACTTCGTCGGCGGTCAGGTCGTGCTCGCCGAAGCCGGGCTGGCCGGTGTGCTTGACGGTCGCAACCACGATGTCGATCTTGCTCGTGTCCGTCTTGCTCAGCACGCGCTCGAGGTGCGCGAGCTGGTTGGGGTTCCGAACCGCCACCAGCACGCTGCCGGGCCGAATGTGGGACGTCGACTCGGTGATCTGGTCCAGTGTCTCCAGCCGGAACTTCTCGAGTTCCTGCGAGTGCGCCAGGCGGTGGCGGCGGTTGATCCGCTCGGAGATCTCAAACGCGACGAAGAAGGCGGCCGAGAAAGACAGGCCGCTGATCGTGGCTACCTTCTTGGTCAGGATGTTCGTGATGGCGATCGCGAACAGGACCAGCGTGATCAGGCCCAGGCCCATCGGGATCTCGGTCTTGCCCCAGCGCAGGTTCAGCGGCACCTTCCACTCGCGCGCTTCCGGCAGCTTGTAGCGCAGCACCAGCACCGAGAGCGCCTTCATGGCGAAACTCCACACAACGCCGAACGCGTACGCTTCGCCCAGCATCTGCACGTTGCCGGCGCTCAGAACGATGGTCAGTATCTGGAGCCCGACGATCAGGTTGATGAACCGGTTCGTGGTGCCGAACCGGCGATGCGGGTGGCGGAACCAGTCCGGCAGCACGCCGTCTTCGGCCACCCGGTTCAGCACGCCGTTCGAGCCCACGATGGCGGTGTTGACGGCTCCCGAGAGCATGATGGTGCCCACCACCACCACGAAAGCATGGAACAGGAGCCTGACCGGCAGCGGACCGGCCAGGTTCATCGCCAAGCCGCCGATCAGATTGTCCAGGAAGTGGACCCGGTTCGAATCCGGAATGAGCATCACGGCGAAGAAGGAGACCAGAGACGTGAACAGCATCGAGTAGATGAAGATTACGAAGCCGGCCCGCTCCAGGTTCTTGAGCTTGGGATGAGCGATCTCGCGGTTCACCTGCGCCATCGTCTCCTCGCCGCTCATCGCCAGCACCGAGTGGCCCAGGCCCACCAAAACCATGATCGCGGTGAGCGACGCCAGCCAGCTTCCCTGGAGCCAGCCGAGCGCGTCCGGCCCGTAGTGGATGTTGGCCGAGGTGGGCAGCGGCACGGGCTGGTAGCCGCGCAGGAAGACCGTGACCAGGCACCACACGATCAGAATCACCACCATGACCGTGGTGAGCTGCATGATACGCAGCGCCTTCTGGCTCGATTCGTGCATGCCGATGATGTTCTTGCGCCAGAAGTACAGCGTCACCAAGATCGCGAAGCCGGCGGCGAAATACTCCGGATGGACGTGCGCGCCGGGGTGGCCGATATAGGCCGTTGTCTCGTTGAGAATCCCCGCCAGGTACAGGCCGGCCGAGACGGCGCTGATGGGCCCGGTCAGCACGTAATCGAACAGCAGCGCCGAGACCGAGAACTTCGCCAGTCCGGGGCCCATGGCCTCGCGCACCACGCGATAAACGCCGCCGCGCACGAACATGCTGCAGCTCTCGATGTACACGGCGCGCACCGCGTAGGAGAACAGCATGATCGCGAACACGAACCAGGGCGCCGACTTCCCGATGGCGGTCTCCGCGATGCCGCCCACGTAGAACGCCGACGAGCCGAGGTCGCAAAGAACAATGGCAGCCACTCTCCAGAAACTGATGAAGGAGAGCATGACCGTGGTGGCAACGACGACTTTGGTGGCGCTCGATCTGGAGGGTAAATCCACTAGAGGCCGTTCCTTCAGCCCCTGCCCAAGGGGGCATGTCTCTCAAATCAGCCTGCGAGGTTAGCTGCCGGGCTAGGGCTTGAAAGTGCCCCGTCCGATGCGATGCACCGGGCTGCGCCCCGAACCACTTGGGTCCCCCGTCTCCTGGGTGGAGTTCGGCTCGCCTCTCATGTCAACCAGGGTTTCCGTTTTCCCATCCTGGCCAGCATCGATTGTACATCCAACCGCCTCCGTCGGGGCGGTCTGTCTCATCCTGCCGATCCCGAGCGACTCCAGCGGCCCGGGAAGGGCCCAGCTTCGACCTGTTTGCTCCTCCGCCGCCGCGCCCTAACCGGCCGGCACGGGCAGAGCCTCCATCCGGCGCACCCTGATTCCAAACAGCCGCCGCGTCCGCGCTACCGGAGATGAAAGAGTCGCCGCAGCTAGCCCGGAGTGTCCCCGAATTCTTCCACAGTCCCTGACGGTCGCGGTTCAGTGCTTAGCACCGAACCGCGAGCGCCGGGCTTGCAATGGTTATCAATGGGTGATAATCTTGCAACCGGTGAGAAATCGGGCTCGGGAGGCAGACTCCGGCGTGCTCGAAGACTTCTGGGCCGAGGTGGACAAGGTTTTGGAGGAAAGGGGGGTTCTGTGAGATGAGGACATTGCGCGTTGGCATCGCCAGCTACGAAGAGATGAAGGCGCGGACGCTCGGGATCGCGAGGGGCCAATACCACCCGGCTGCCGACGAACCGAAGGTGTGGTTTCGCTCGGCGGAGAGCTTTGCCAGAGTGCTCTCTGACCGGAACCGCGCCCTGCTGGGAGTCATTGCCGAGACACAGCCCGAATCGCTGGCCAGCCTGGCGGAACTGACGGGAAGGAAGAAGTCGAACCTCTCCCGGACCTTGAAAACCATGGAGCGCTACGGCTTCGTTCAACTGAGCCGCGGCACACGAGGCTCGCTCATCCCTCGAGTGCCCTACCAGCGGATTTCGCTCACGCTGCCTCTGGCGAAACCCCGCCGCGAGCGGAACCAGGCCGCCTGAAACTAGCCCGCATTTCTCACCAACAACCTGCTGCGGCCCTCTCATCGCGCCTCGCCACGGTCGTGGTGAGAAAAGCGGGCTAATGCCGGCGTGAACGCCGGCATGGCAGCCTGGAAAGGCCGCTCCACGCGGTCGCCCGCCGCGGGCTACTGTTCCCCCGCCTGGGCCGTGTTGGCGAGCACGCGGACATGGTCGCCGGAGACCTCGAGCCAGCCGCCCTCGATGTGGATCGCGCGGCGACGGCCGTCGCGGGTGTAGCTCAGCTCGCCCGAGCCGAGCTCGGAGAGCAGGGCCGCGTGGCCGGGCAGGATGCCCACGTAGCCGTTCGCGGCCGGAATCTGCGCTTCGCTGGCGCGCTCGCGCACGTGGAGCCGCTCGGGGGTGGCCACTTCGAGCAGGAACGTGTCCGCCATCGCCTTAGGCCGCGGCCTTCCTCAACTGCTCGGCGCGCTCGAGGGCCTCCTCGATCGTCCCCTGCATGTAAAACGCCTGTTCGGGAACATCGTCGTGCTTCCCCTCGGCGATCTCCTTGAAACCGCGGATCGTGTCCTCGACCTTCACGTACTTGCCGGGCAGGCCCGTGAACTGCTCGGCGACGTGGAACGGCTGCGAGAAGAATTTCTGGATCTTGCGCGCGCGGGCCACCGTCAGCTTGTCCTCGTCGGACAGCTCGTCGATGCCCAGGATGGCGATGATGTCCTGGAGGTCCTTGTAACGCTGCAGGATGCCCTTGACCTGCTGCGCCACCGTGTAGTGCTCCAGGCCCACCACGTGCGCATCCAGGATGCGCGAGGTCGAAGCCAGCGGGTCCACCGCCGGGTAAATGCCCAGCTCGACGATCTGCCGCGAGAGGTTCGTGGTGGCGTCCAGGTGCGCGAAGGTGGTGGCCGGAGCGGGATCGGTGTAGTCGTCAGCCGGCACGTAGATGGCTTGCACCGAGGTGATCGAGCCTTTCTTGGTGGATGTGATGCGCTCTTGCAGCTCGCCCATCTCGGTGGCCAGGTTGGGCTGGTAGCCGACCGCCGAGGGCATGCGGCCCAGCAGCGCCGAGACTTCCGAGCCCGCCTGCGTGAAGCGGAAGATGTTGTCGATGAACAGCAGCACGTCCTGGCCCTCATCGTCGCGGAAGTACTCGGCCACGGTGAGAGCGGTGAGACCGACGCGCAAGCGGGCGCCGGGCGGCTCGGTCATCTGCCCGTAGATCAGGGCGCACTTGGACTTGCGCCAATCCTTCGGATCGATGACCCCGGACTGCTGCATCTCCAGCCACAGGTCGTTGCCCTCGCGGGTGCGCTCGCCCACGCCTCCGAACACCGACACGCCGCCGTGCTTCAGGGCAATGTTGTTGATCAGCTCCTGGATGATGACCGTCTTGCCGACGCCGGCGCCGCCGAACAGGCCGATCTTGCCGCCGCGCAGGTAGGGCTCGATCAAGTCGATGACCTTGATGCCGGTCTCGAACATTTTCAGCTCGGTGGCCTGCTGTTCAAAGCTGGGGGCGGAGCGGTGGATGGGGCGGAACTCCTTGGCCTCGAGCGGACCCATGTGGTCCACCGGCTGGCCGATCACGTTGATAACGCGGCCCAGCACCTCGCGGCCGACCGGCACCTCCACGGGGCGGCCGAGGTTCTCGGCCTTCATGCCGCGCACCAGGCCGTCGGTGGGCTGGAGCGCGATGGTGCGCACGCGGCCTTCGCCGATGTGCTGCGCCACCTCGCAGATGATGTCGATCGGGGTCGGAGCATCGAAGCCCTCGCTGGTGATCCGGATAGCCGTCAGGATGACCGGAATCTGCCCCTCGGGAAACTGGATGTCAACGGCGGGCCCGGCCACCTGGATGACGCGGCCGTTGGCACGCTGCCCGGGCACGACGCCGGGCCCTCCCGCATTCGAAGCCATGAAACAACCTCCTAGCCTGCGTCGCGCTCGTCACCGTCCTGGTGAGAAGCGCGGACTCACTGGCGCGCCCTCGCGCGCCTACTGCTCCGCCGCGCCGCCCACCACCTCGATGAGTTCCGTGGTGATGCTGGCCTGGCGCACGCGGTTCATATACAGTGTCAGCTTCTCGATCATGTCCCCGGCGTTGGAGGCGGCCGCATCCATCGCCGTCATGCGCGCCGCGTGCTCGGCGGCCGATGATTCGAGCATCGCCTGATAGACGGCGATCTCGACGTACCGGGGCAGCAGCGCTCCCAGCAGTTGCTCGGGCGGCTGCTCATAGATGTAGTCCAGGCCGGCGCCTGCCTGGGGCAGCTCGATCGGCAGCACGCGGACAACCGTCAGCTTCTGCGATAGCACGCTCTTGAACTCGTTGTAGAGCAGGAAGACGGAGTCTATCTCCCGGCCCTCGAAGCGCGCCATGGCATCGCGGGCGATGGCGGCGGCGTCGGCAAAGGCGGCCTTCTCGACCATGCCGACGCGCTCGCCGACGACGTTCCCCTTGCGCTTGCGCCAGAAATCGCGCCCTTTGCGGCCGACCGTCTCGAGGAGCACCGTTCCCGCGCCGCGCTCGGCGAGGAAACGCTGCGAGGCGCGCACCAGGTTGGCGTTGAACGCGCCGGCCAGCCCGCGATCCGCCGTGAACAGCACCAGCAGGATGCGCTGCTCGGGCCGGCGGGCCAGCAGCGGGTGCGAACCCAGCCGCTCGTCTCCGGCGACCGCGGCGGCCACGTCGCCCAGGACCTGCGAGAACATCGCGGCGTAGGGCCGCGCGGCCAGCACGCGGCCCTGCGCCCGGCGGAGCTTGGCCGCCGAGACCATCTTCATCGCCTTGGTGACCTGCTGCGTGCTCTTCACCGAGCGGATGCGGCGCCGCAGGTCGATCAGAGAGGGCATCGCTCAGCTCCGGGCTAGGACCGCCGCCCCGGCAGTCCGCTCGCCGAGGAAGCGCTCCTTGAACTCCTTGAGCGCCGCGTGGATGTCGGCGCGCAGGGCGTCATCCAGTGTCTTCTGCTCGCGGATGCGCGCCAGAAGCTGCGGGTGCGCGTTCTCGGCGAAGCGGCATAGCTCGGCT
Organism: Bryobacteraceae bacterium; assembly: GCA_050010255.1. Classification (GTDB taxonomy): domain Bacteria; phylum Acidobacteriota; class Terriglobia; order Bryobacterales; family Bryobacteraceae; genus JBEKLJ01. The sequence continues at coordinate 1,095 of JBEKLJ010000142.1, read as the reverse complement.
TCGAACTCCCGGCAGTCCTCCACCGGCAGGTCGTCCAGGTAGGCGTTGGTGCCTGCGAAGATCACCAGGACCTGCTTCTCGACCGCGAGCGGCTGATACTGCGGCTGCTTGAGGATCTCCACCAGCCGCTTGCCGCGGTTGAGCTGGGCCATCGACGACTTGTCGAGCTCGGAGCCGAACTGGGCGAAGGCGGCCAGGTCGCGGTACTGCGCCAGCTCCAGGCGCAGCGTGCCGGCCACCTGGCGCATGGCGCGGATCTGGGCGTGGCCGCCGACGCGGCTCACCGACAGACCGGCGTTGATGGCGGGCCGGATGTTGGAGTTGAACAGGTCGGCCTCGAGGTAGATCTGGCCGTCGGTGATCGAGATGACGTTGGTGGGGATGTAGGCCGAAAGGTCGCCGGCCTGGGTCTCGATGATCGGCAGCGCGGTGAGCGATCCGCCGCCCAGGGCGTCGGAGAGCTTGGCGGCGCGCTCCAGCAGGCGGCTGTGCAGGTAGAAGACGTCGCCCGGGTAGGCCTCGCGCCCCGGCGGGCGCCGCAGCAGCAGCGAAATCTCCCGGTAGGCCGCGGCGTGCTTGGAGAGATCGTCGTAGACGCACAGCACGTGCCGGCCGGAATCGCGGAAGTATTCGCCCATGGCACAGCCGGCGTAAGGCGAAATGTACTGCATCGGCGCGGGGACGGAGGCCGTGGCGGCGACCACGATGGTGAAATCCATCGCCCCGTGCTCCTCCAGCGTCTTGACCACCTGGGCCACCGTCGAGCGTTTCTGCCCGATGGCGATGTAGATGCAGATGACGTCCCCGCCCTTCTGGTTGATGATCGCGTCCAGGGCGATGGCGGTCTTGCCGGTCTGCCGGTCGCCGATGATCAGCTCGCGCTGGCCCCGCCCGATGGGGATCATGCTGTCGATGGCCTTGATGCCGGTCTGGAGCGGCTCCTTCACGGGCTGGCGGTCCACGACGCCGGGCGCAGCCCGCTCCATCGCGCTGAAGTTGCTGGTGGCGATGGGGCCCTTGTCGTCGATCGGCTCGCCCAGCGCGTTGACCACGCGGCCGACCAGCGCCTCGCCCACCGGAACCGACATGATGCGC
>JBEKLJ010000141.1:0-9361 GCA_050010255.1 Bryobacteraceae bacterium | reverse complement strand
GTACACTGTGTCATAGCAAAGAGCCGTCCTCTCTTGGTCGAAACATCTGCTTCCACAAATGTTTATGCCAGAGTCGGCGGCTCTTTGCCAGAGGCCGCGTGAAATATTCGGGCTAGCCCGGAGGGATTTTCAAGAGAGACAGCCACTTTTCGCTTGCGCAAGTCCATTGTGTTCAGCGAGTTGGCCCGCGCAGTAGGGGCCGATCATGATCGGCCCCTACGGGAGCCGGATTGTGACCAGATGCTGGCTACGTGGGGAAACGGGTACAGGCAGCTCTGTCCACTCGCTGCGCTCGGGACAGAGTAGCCTGGCCCCGTTTTCGGCTCCAAACTTTAAAAGCCCCAGGCTGGGAACCTGGGGCTTTACTCAGAGGGGCTGGCGACGGGCTGGGTCCCGTCGCCGGGGATGCTATGTTATAGCTGACTGAAATCAGTATACACCAGCTTAATATCTGGGTATCCGATTCTTAGGAAAAATTAATGATGCGAGTCACTTAGCGCCGGGAGCCCCCTGGCGCGCGCGAAGTCCGCCAGCAGTTGTCTGGTGATCTTTTCCGCGACATCCAGACTGGCGCCGTGGAACTTCGATCCGGTGCTCTCCTGTGTGGTTGACCAGATGACGTCGCCGTCTTTGGTGACCAGCCGCACCGAGGCGGTGGCCTCGTGCTTCCGCTCGGCGGTGTGCAGCGAGTCGGTCTCACCGACGCCGGCGTTGGCGTACGCGCCGCGGTGGTTGCGGCTCGAGGTGCTGCCGCCGGTGGATCCGCCGATCCCGCCGCGGGCGTTGATGCCATCGCTCGAAGAGAAGGTGTCGGTGAAGACGAGGTCCTCGGCCGAGCCCCGCAGGAAGGCGTCGGCGCGTTCGGCGTTTTCAGTGATGACGAACAGCTTGGCCCTCTCCAGGCCGCTGATGATCATGTCGCGGATCTGCACCGCCGTCTCCCCGCCGTTCAGGCGGTCGACGTAGACGCGCCGCAGCGTCAGCAATTGCTTCAGGTTGGTGCGCTCCAGGTCGCTGGAGGGCGGCGGCTGCTGCTGCGAAGCCGGCGGCGGCGAAGCGGGCTGCTGCGAAGCCGGCTCTGGAGGCGGCTGCAGGCACAGCAAAACCCACAAAGCGAGCTGGAGCGGTGTCATCCTTTGCCTGCCTTTCGCGCCTCGGGATCCTGGTACTGCACCTTGCGGCCGGTCTTCGCCTCCAGGCTCACCAGCACCGCGCGGATGTGCGCCTTGTCCACCCGGAAAACCAGCGCCTGCTGGCGCCCCAGATCGTCGGTATAGCCGATGGTGAGGAAGTGCTGGCGCTTCTTGCTCAACAGCAGCACCGGAGAGATGACGACGGCCAGGAGGTAGCGGCGGCTGACCTGCTGGCCGTACTCAAGCAGGTTGATGTTCTCGTAGGGCACCTGGACGGCGGCGCCGTGAGTCTGGAAGCGGAAGACCGCCTGATCGGTGACGTCGATGAGGCCGGCCTGGCGCGGCAGTTCCGCCAGCGTCCCCCCGACGTGCTCGGCACGGTCGCCGGGGCCGCCCGCGAGCAGCGGCGCGCATACTAACGCAGCCAGGACGCAGACCCACCCCAGCAGGTTCGGCAGCCTCACAAATTTAAGGTGGCCCGCGGCGCCCCGGCCTCTCCTGGGAAACTCGGCCCTCCCAAACGGCATAGAATCAGGTGAGGGGGGCCTATGGCCGATCAGGACAAGCTGCAAGGGCCGGAAACCGCCGCGCCGGAGACCGGCCCGCCGCCGAATCTGCCGCCGGGGGTCATCGTCAGCCCAGATGCGCGGCGGCAGGAGCGGTTGCCGCCCGGGCAATCACGAACGCTGACGTGGCCGGTGCTGGACGCCTCGGGTCCGCCGGGCATCCATCTGGAAACATGGCGCTTCCGCGTGTCTGGCTTGGTTGCCCGTCCGGTGGAGTGGAATTGGGCGGAGTTCCAGGAGCTGCCGCGGGTTCGGGTCTTCGCCGACTTCCATTGCGTGACGCGGTGGTCGCGGCTGGGGAACCTCTGGGAGGGGGTCGGAACCCGCGAGCTGTTGGACCGAGCCGGCGGGCCGCTGCCCGGCGCCCGGTTCGCCCTCGTCCACGGCTACGATTCCGGGTGGACGACGAACGTGCCTCTCACGGACTTGCTGGCCGAGGACGCCCTGCTGGCTTTCTCTCACGACGGCGAGCCGCTGACGCTGGAGCACGGCGGGCCAGCCCGGCTCATCGTGCCTCGCCTATATGCCTGGAAGAGCGCCAAGTGGGTGGCGGGCATTGAGTTGCTGGCCGAGGACCGAGCCGGGTTCTGGGAGCGAAACGGCTACCACATGCACGGCGACCCCTGGACGGAGGAGCGCTACGGCTGGGACTAGGTCTGCCTGAGGGGCGGGGTTGCGCCCCGCCCCCCCGGCAATCAAGAACCGATTACGGATACAGGCCGCGGACCTTGGTGGCTTCAGCGACGCGACCGATGGCCAGCATGTTGGCGGCAGTCCGCATGCCAACGCGCCGCTCCGTGCGCAGCTCGTACACCTCGATGAAGCTGGTCCTCATGACGCGCTCGAGGCGGTTGTTGACCTCCTGCAAGTCCCACCGCAGGTGTTGCTGGTTCTGCACCCACTCGAAATAGGACACCGTGACGCCGCCGGCGTTGCAGAGGATGTCGGGGATGATGAAGACGCCCTTGGACTCGAGTATCCGATCGGCATCGGGTGTGAGCGGTCCGTTGGCCGCCTCCGCAATGATCTTGGTCCTCAGCTTGGGGGCGTTGTCCCCGTCAATGACGTTCTCGAGCGCGGCGGGAATCAGGATGTCGCACTCCAGAGCGAGCAACTCGGCGGGCTCGATGGGCTCGGAACCCGGGAAACCGGTTACGCTGCCGGTGGTTTCCTTGTGCATCATGAGCTTCGGGATGTCGAGGCCGTTCTTGTTGTAGACGCAGCCACGGGAATCGCTGGCGGCGATCACGTAAGCCTGATCGTTGTCGAGCAGGTGCGCCGAGATCGAGCCCGCGTTCCCAAACCCCTGCACGACAACCTTGGCGCCCTTGAGGGGGAGCTTCAGGTGCTCGCAGATGCTCAGGACGCAGTAGTAGAGGCCGCGGCCGGTGGCCTCATTGCGGCCCAACGAGCCGCCGATCGAGAGCGGCTTGCCCGTAACCACGCCGGGTACCGGGCAGCCCTTGATCATGCTGTAGGTATCCATGACCCAGGCCATTACCTGGGAGTTGGTGTACACGTCCGGCGCCGGGATGTCCTGGTCCGGCCCGATGATGGGGTAGATGGCGCTGGTGTAGCGGCGGGTCATGCGCTCCAGTTCGCCGGAGGTGAGTTCCTTGGGGTTGCAGGTAATGCCGCCCTTGCCGCCGCCGTAGGGGATGTTGACGACCGCGCACTTCCAGGTCATCCACGTGGCCAGGGCGCGAACTTCATCGATGGTTACGTTAGGGTGATAGCGAATCCCGCCCTTGGCCGGGCCGCGCGCGGTGCTATGCTGCACGCGGTAGCCCTGAAAGCAGCGGATTCCACCGTTGTCCATCCGGACGGGAACGCTGACAGCCAGCTCCCTTTCCGGACGCCTGATCATGGCGCGGACGTCCTGGGAGAGCTCCAACGCATCCGCAGCAGCATCGAAATTCTGTAGGGCGAGCTCGTAGGGGTTGTTGGTCTGAGTCGCCGTGGACTCGATAGCAGTCATGGCTATCTCCTATAAGGAATTGCACCCGCGACGTGGCAGGGTCTGTCTGTAAGCCTATCGAAGACCGGCGGCAATGGCAAGGGGGATTTAAGATAAATTGATCTTATCTTTCCTTAATATAAGACAAGCTTATATCGTTGCGGTTCGCGGAGGTCGGGCTTAAACCCGAACCGTGCTCGGGCTAAACCCAGACCTTCTCGAGGGGCACGCCGCTTCGGCAGAGCTCGCAAGAGGCGGCGTCGGCAAAGTACCGAGTGTCCACCCTGGCGAGGTAGTAGAGCGGCAGCGGGCTGAAGTCGGGGGTCCTGGGCGTCGGCTCCGAGACCACGACCGCGAGGCCCAGCACGTTGGCGCCGTTAGACTCCACGAGCTGCTTCAACTCGCCGAGCTTCTTGCCGGTGCGGAGGATATCGTCAACCAGCACCACCGGCTCGCCGCGGACCTGCTCGATGTACTGGCGGAAGCGGAGCTTGCCATCACAGTCCCCGGTCTCGGCCCAGTAGACGCGGTGAGCGCGCAGCGCCTCGCAAACGCCGTAAGCGACGGGCAGCCCACCCGTGGCCGGCGCGACGATGGAGAGCTGGGGGATGAGGGCGTGGATTTCCGAGTCGGCGCGCAGCAGCCGGCTCAGGCCGACGCTGAGCGTCCTGGCGTGCTGGTAGTACTGCATGGCGAGCGCCACTTGCAGGTATTCGTTCGAGTGCAGGCCATTGGGGTATTCGAAATGGCCCTGGCGGAGAGCGCCCGTCTGGCGCAGCAGGGCGACGACCTCGGCTTGGGTAGGAACGAGGTGCATAATCAGTAGGCCCCCTTCCCGGTCAGCACTCGAGGAATAGTCCGCAGCAGGATCTTCCAGTCGAGCGCCAGCGACCAGTTGTCAATGTACTCCATGTCCCGCTTCATCCAGGCGTCGAAGTCCAGGTGATCGCGGCCTTCGAGCGCCCACAGGCAGGTCAGGCCAGGGCGCATCCGCAGGCGGCGCCGCTGCCAGCCCTGGTATTGCTCGACTTCCCCAGGCACGGCCGGGCGCGGCCCCACCAGCGACATATCGCCCCGGAGCACGTTCCAAAGCTGAGGAAGCTCGTCGATGGAGAGCTTCCGCAACCAGTGCCCGAGGGGTGTCAGCCGGGGGTCGTCCGGGATCTTGAAGGCGGTCGTCTTAAGGTTGAGGTGCTCGAGCTCGGCTTTCATCTGCTCGGCATTTCGGCACATGGAGCGGAACTTGTAGCAGGTGAAGCGGCGGCCGTTGAGCCCGCAGCGGGCCTGCTTGAAGATGGCCGGGCCGGGCGAGCTGAGCCGGATCAACACGGCGATGAGGAGCATGAACGGGGCCAGGATCACCAGGGCAGCCGCCGCCAGCGCCACGTCGGTGACGCGCTTGAGGAACAGGCGCACCTCGTCGTGGGGCGCGGCGGCGAAGCTCAGCAGCGGAAAAGGTCCAAGCTGGTCCAGGTACATCTCGCTGTTGACGTGAGGGAAGAAGTCGAGCGCCACGCGCGTGCGCACGCCTTCCTCGTCGCAGAGCACCAGGACATCATCGAGGCCGGCCAGGCTGCGGCCCTCGACGGCGAACAGCACCTCGTCGACAACCTGTCTCCGCAACAAAGCGGAAAGCTCGCCCAGGGGGCGGACGTCGTAATCGGCCTGGAGCCGGATGCTCTGGGGCGCGCCCTCGGGGCGGTCGGCGAGAAAACCCAACAGCCGCACGCCGTACCGGCCTGACTGCTCCAGGGCCCGCCCTAGTCCCCGTGCGCTTTCGCCCGTTCCGACCACCACGACGTAATACGGAACGCCGTACTTCCGGCGGATGACGCCCATCAGGTTGACCGCGCCCAGCCGGAACAGGCAAAGGAGAAGGAAACTGTAACCGCCAAACAGCGCCAGGAAAGAACGGCTGAGATCAAGCCGCAGAAGGTACTGAAACAGGACGACGGCGGCCAGGCCGAGCAGCGACTGCCGCAAGGTATCGCGCACGGTGACCCCGAGACGGCCCAAGTCGAGCCGGTCGTAGATGCCGAGCGAGAGGCCGATGGACAGCCAGGCTAGCGCCGAGACACCGAGCAGCAGCGTCTTGACGGGCAATGGCAGGTAAAACGTCCGCTCGAAGGGCAGCCAGGCGCGGCTCTGGTAGGCGAGCCCGAAGGCGAGCGCCGCGATGAGGACATCCGACAGGCCGAAGAGCAGCTTGACCTTGCGACGGTGTCCGCTGAACATCCCAGAAAAGAATAGCACCACGGGGAGAGGGTGGCGGAGCGCGGGGCTGAGGCGGAGCTTAATCCGTCTGTAAGCCGGCGCGGCGGTTGTCGTAGCGCATGCTCTTGAGCGTGCCGCGTCGGCTTTCGAGCCGACACCTGGCACAGCGCTTCCCGGGCAGGTCCCCGCACTCGCCCTGCTGAGCGGTCTTTCATCCGGCCAGAGTCACGGCCGGGCATGCGCTGCGGGCCCAGTTTCCGGTAGCGCCGTTTCCAACGCGCGATGCAGGAAATAGCGGACTCGCGATCGTCTTGTTAGCCGCGCTAATCACCGGTACATTGCGCAGTTTTCCACTCCACCGCAACTGAGATGACTTTTTCATCGCTCCCCGACGTGCATTCATTCGTCTGGCGGGTGATGCGTACGTTGTCGTAGTCTGCGGTGTACTGAGCAGCACAGCCCATTCGCTCGTCCATGATCTTCGGTGTTCCGTGGCGTGTCGACTCCGGCACGAGGTCGCTGAGGAGGTTGTCCACAACAGTCGAAGAGATCGGGTTGGTTGTCGTGCCGGAGCGGAGGATCGATGATGGACGACGCTGCACCAACAATTCACAAGGCGTTCGGCCCGCACCATAGGCCACGGTCACAGCTATGTCAGAGTTCACCCGGTACCGCTCGACGTCTGGAGGTCCGTACTTCTTCAACAGATCGCCCGGGTCTTGGGCCACCGCAAAGGCCACGCCGGCCAAGCCGAAAATGATCATCGCGAACGGACGCATGTGGACCATGTTCGCACTTCAGGCAGCTCGTGGAGGTCTCGATAAAGTCGAGACTGTGATGTAGCGCTACCGGAAACTGGGCGACACTCGTTCAGATGCGGCCCATTTCTGGGCCCTGGGCCCCATGGGTGGGTTCACCGGACGCGTACCGCGGCCCCAGCCGCTCAGTCTTCCGGAGGGAGGCCGAGGATGGCAAGGCCGGCGGCGTCGGCGGCGGCCAGCATCTGATCGCGGTCGAGGAGCAGGGTGCGGCCGGCATCGACGGCCAGGACGGTGGTGTTGGTTTCCTTCATCACGGGGATGGTGTCGAGGCCGGCGACGGGCACATCGAAGAGCAGGTGCGCGCGGCGGCGGCTGGATTTGACCAGGCAGAGCGGGCGGCCGTTGGCGAGCGAGGCGGCGCGGCGCAACATGGCGTCGGTGCCCTCCATGGCCTCGACGGCCACGCAGGCGCCCTCGCAAATGGCGACGCTCTGGCCAATGTCGAAGCCGGCTAGCGCGGAGGCGATGCGGCGGCCATAGCGGACGGCGGCCAACTCGTCCTGGCTGGGCTGGCGAGCGGTCATGGGACCTTCGGAGGCCAGCAGCGGCTTCAGCAAGGCGGTGGAATCCACCAGCCGGATGCCCTGACCCGCGAGCGCCTCGGCGACGGCGCCGATGAGCGCGTCGGTGTTCCGCTCGGGCAGCGTGGCCAGGAGCTTGAGCAGGCGCCAGTCGGGGAGGATGCCGGAGAAGAGCCGGGCGTGCTTGACCTGGCCGGCCATCATCACCTCGGCGACGCCCTCCTGCTTGAGGATCTCGATGAGCCGGCCCAACTGACCGAGGGATATCCAGTAGCAGCGCGCGGCCAGCGCCTCGACTTCCGGCGCGGCCTCTTCCTTGATGGCGATGAGGACGACGTCGTGGCCGAGCTTGCGCGCGCTCTCCAGGGCGAGCAGGGGGAAGCGCCCGTTGCCGGCGATCAGGGCGTAGCGGGGCATCTACTCACCGCGGAGGCGCAGAGGCGCGGAGAGGAGTTTCACTTGATGACTCCGCGTTGGGAGCTTTGGATGAACTCCAGCAGCTCCGTCAGTTCGGGGCACGGGGCGAGCTCCGCCTGGATGCGCTCGAGGGCCTGCGAGGTGTTCAGATCGGAGCGCGAGAGCAGGCGGAAGGCCTTCTGAAGAGCCTCGCGGAGGTCCTCGGGGAAGCCGCGGCGCTCGAGGCCGATGCGATTGGCGCCGAAGGTCTTGATGCCGCGCTCGCTCACGGTGAGCGAGAACGGCAGCACATCCTGGGTGACGACGCTGTAGCCGCCGATGAAGGCGTGCCGGCCGATGCGGCAGAACTGGTGCACGCCGGTGAAGGCCTCGATGACGGCCCAGTCGCCGACGGTGACGTGGCCGGCAAACGTTACGGCGTTGCCGAGGATGGTGTGGTGGCCGATGCGAACGTCGTGCGCGACGTGGACGTAGGCCATGAGCAGGTTGTCATCGCCGACTGAGGTGAGGAGGCCGCCGCCCTGCGTGCCGCGGTGGATGGTGACGAACTCGCGGATGCGGTTCCGGCTGCCGATGCGGGTTTCGGCGCGTTCGCCCCTGTATTTCATGTCCTGCGAGGCGACGCCGATGGTGGAGTAGGGGAAAAAGAGGTTGTCCTCGCCGATCGAGGCCGGGCCTTCGACATACACGTGAGCCATGAGCCGGGTGCGCGGGCCGATAGCGACCTCAGGGCCGAGGACGCAATACGGGCCGATTTCCGAAGAGTCCGCGAGGCGGGCGCCGGGGTCCACGATGGCAGTGGGATGAACGGGCATGCCGCTACGTTTCTTTGGGCGCGGGGGCCGTCTGGGGCGCGGGGGCGGAGGCGGCCGCGGGCGGGTCGGCGGCCGTGGGCGCGTCGGTGAGCATGCACATGACCTCGGCCTCGGCGACCACGACGCTATCCACCATGGCCGTGCCGTACATCTTCACCGCGCTGGCCTTGCGCCTGCCTACCTTCATCTCGATGCGGAGCTGGTCCCCCGGAACGACGGGGCGGCGGAACTTGGCCTGCTCGATCGAGGCCAGGAAGACCGCGCGCTGCTTAGTGCCGAGCGCCTTGAGCACCAGCACGCCGGCGACCTGCGCCATCGCCTCCACGATCAGCACGCCGGGCATGACCGGGAGGTCGGGGAAGTGCCCCTGGAAGAAAGGCTCGTTGGCGGTGACGTTCTTGATGCCGACGATGCGTTCCGGCTCGAGCTCGACGATGCGATCGACCAGCAGGAAGGGATAGCGATGGGGCAGGATCTCCTTGATGGCCTGAATGTCGAGAATCGCCATGGGGACTCGTATTATAGCAAGCTAGCAGCTTCCAGCTTTCAGCTTCCGGCTTTGAGACGTCAGCGATGATTCTCAAGCCGGGCCGGAGGGCCCGGTGGCGAGCTGGAGAGCTCGCCCCACCCGCCGGGTCGTCGGCTGTCCGTCTGCGGATGCCAAACGACGGCAAAGCCGACGCTGCAAACTGAAGTTCGCGCCCCAAAGCGGAGGACGCCGTGGCGGGCTGGAGAACTCGCCCCACGCGGGCGGGCCGGAGGGCCCGGTGGCGAGTTGGAGAACTCGCCCCAGGCGGAGTTGAGCGGGCGAGCGGAGCGCGGTGTGCGAAAATATGGTGGTCGCATGGTGATTGACGGCGTCTACTACGGGCTGGGTTTCGCGGCCGCCGGAGGTGTGGTTTGGTGGCTGGCCGGGC
>JBEKLJ010000140.1:0-9373 GCA_050010255.1 Bryobacteraceae bacterium | reverse complement strand
GTTCTCTCTCCCCGCCGAGTCCCTCATCTTCCTCGTCATCCGCCTCCTCGAACGCCTCCGCGCCATGGGCACCGCCCCCGCCGCCGACCTCATGGCCTACGCCCGCTCCCTCCAATCCTTCCACGACACAGTAGGATAAGGCTCTAGCCTTGTCCCTCCAGGAGCCGCAGATGCGCCTATACTATCTGACACGAAGAGGCCAATATGGAAATCCTGGCTTAGAGCAACCCGGATCGGATGCACCGTGTTGCTCACGTGTTGTTTGAGTTGGGCTACCTGGAGTGGCTGACGGCAGGGGCTGTCGTCCTCATCATCGTTTACCAGTTATTGATCCCTCTGGCAATCGGACTGGCCGACAACTACGATTACTCTAGAATCATGGGACCGCTGGGCCTCGAGTACACAGCCAGTAGCCGCGACGAACGCTACTTCAACTACTTCAACCCCGCTATTTGTTGATCGCTGTCGCTGCCGCGACGATTGCGTTTGACCGATTCTTCGGATTCTCCACTGGCTGGATTCGGTACATCACAGCGGCGCTTTCAATCGAGACCTCCCTGGACGAATTCCGACTCGATTGAACTCGGGTCACGGCGACACTGCACGGTAACGAACCCACCGTTGAGCACTTGCAGGGGCTTATTCAGCTGTGTAAGTCGTTCAGTTCTGGGATTCGGGGCCAAGTCGAGCAAGAGACCAAGGCGTGGGTTCTGGAGTTCCGGAGTAACTTAGCTGAGTTGGAAAAAGAGCTAAAGGCGCGAACCGACCAAGCGAGAGCGCCAGCTCGGACCATGGTGGCGGGGGCCGGCTAACATCGGGGTTTTCAGCGGCTCGGACTCATAGAAGTCCGTCTGCGTTGCATTTCGGCACACCTCCTGCTCTCTTTCTGGTGAGTCAAGAAGTTCTGCAGGAGGTCGGGCGGCAACACGGTCTTTCACTTCATAGAAGAAGCGTATCATCATTCCAGACGGATCTCTACCAATGAACAGCAGACAGAGATTCGTGATCTGGCTCGCACTGCTCCTGGTCTTCACAACCGGCCTGCACCCGCCATGGGTTCAAACCCACCCAAGGCACGAACAGAGGTACGGCTATGCCTGGGTTTTCCGCCCCGTACCATAGGGCCGAAGGAGCATTGGAGCAAGCGATGAAATCCCCCACCACCAATCCCGTGCCGGCCGAAGATCTTGAACGGGCGTTGGAAAAGGCGATGGGCAAACCTGTCGGCAATCGTTCATTCTTCGCCTCCCCGTATTGCACGGTGATGTAGTCCTTGCCCCGGCGAAGGACTTTCAAGCCGAGTTCGCCGGTCAAATATTGCACGATGGCCGCCCGGTCTCTGAGCTCGCCGTCCGCACACCGACGCTGACGGTGCTCCTCCAGAGCCGCGGTGTCGCTCCTCTTTTCCACGGGTAACCGGCAGTTGTGTACGCTGGCGCGCCGGCGTTCCGGGTCTTGCGGATCGGCCAGTCCGCGCGAATGATTTTGGTATTGCTGCCATGCCGCAAACCGTCCGCGGTCGGCTCGGTCGTAGTATGGCGCGAAGCGCTTGTGGGTCTCCAGGTCCACGTTGGCGACAACCCAATGCAGTTCCGTCCGCCCGTGCTCCCGGTGCTGAACCCACACCCAACTGAGGCGGTCCGGTTCCATTCCTGGGGCGACCATGGACTCGAAGCTGTCCATGAGTTCTTGCTTGGCTGAGTCGTCCAGTTTGGCCGTTTCCTCGGCGGCGAAACTCAACACGCCCGAGGTGTACGGCTGGGCAAAAGGCATGCTCTCAATCACGGCGTTGGTGATTTCGGGGCCACCGACCGGGCGCATATCCAGGTTATTTCGGGCGATTTGTCACCTTTCTCCGCGCCGTAGTCGCGGCCGGTACCTGATAAACAGCTTCTAAATCCAACAAGATCGGCGTATACTGGCAGTACCCAGCCGACTACCCGCCATCCAGGCCCGCGCGGGAGGAGGACTATGAGCCCAAGGGTCCAGGCGCTTGCCAACCTGCTCCGTGACAAGAGGGAACAGCAAGGCAAGAAGTGCGTCATTATGCTGGGAGCCGGCGCCTCGCTGAGCTCCGGTGTCCCCGCGACAACCACCATCATGGAGGGGCTGCTCGGGCGCTACGGCACAGACCTCACCGACGGCACCGTGGCCGACCGCTTCGACCGCCTTTGGGCCCGCTCCTCCGCTGCAACCCGTGATCTGTTCCTCGAGCCCTATCTGAAGCAGCCGCCCTCGCCCGGTTACCTGCGCCTGGCCCGTCTGCTCGCCGACGGCTACTTCGATCTGGTCATCACCTTCAACTTCGACCGCCTTCTGGAAACCGCCCTGCGCGGCGTGGGCCTCAAGGATGGCGACGATTTCCAGACCATTGTGCGCGGCGACTATCGCGACGACCACGGCGTCCGAACGGCGCTAGAGATGCCCGGTCCGCGGGTGAAGCTGCTGAAAATGCACGGCAGCTTGCAGGGCGGGGACACCTTTCTGTTCACCCGCAACGAGATGCACGAATACCGGGAGGAAATCAAAACGCTGCTCGGCGAGTTGACCCGCCGGGATGTCCTGGTCTGCGGCTACGCCTTTGCGGATTCCTGCGTGGAGCGCGCCTTCTGCAGGGACGCCGAGGCCGGCAACGTTTTCTGCGTGAACCCGACCGGCGCGCCTCCCGGCCTGGCCGGAATCATGTCCAACCGCCACTCCGAGTCCTGGGTCTTCGACGGCGAATCGGGTTACTTCGACACGTTTTTCGCCGATCTCCACAGCCAATTGACGGCGAGTCCGGCCCATATTCCGCCACCCAAGGTCAACCCGTTCAAATTCCTGATCAGCTATGATCTCGGCGACAAGGATTCCTTCCACGGCCGGGAAAAGCTGATCCAGCAACTACTGGCCCGCTTCCAGGCGCCGCCGAAGGTGCTCCACCTGGTCGGCCCACCGAAAGTCGGCAAGACCTCCCTGGTGCGTGCCGGACTCATTGCCAGCCTCAACCCGGAGCGCTTTCTCCCGGTTTATCTCCGCTGCCAGGGTCCGCTCGAGTCGTGGCTGCCGCAGGCCATCGGCCGCGTGTTGCCGCTGCCCGATGGCGCCGCCGGCACGGCCATCCAGCATCTGGCCGCCTCCACGCCCAAGCACGTTGTCGTTGTGCTCGACCAGTTCGAGCGAGTGGTCAGCCGCTACCCCGAGACCGAACCCGGCCAGCGCCAGTTGATGCGCTGTCTGAGCCACCTGGCCGATTTCGCGCCGGCCAACCTCTCCTTCCTCTGCGTCGGCGTCAACGAGGATAGCTACGTTCGTGCGCTGCTGGATACCAAAGCCGAGTCGCTTTCCGTTCGCCGGCTCGACGCCCGCCTGGTCGGCGGGATCATCAGCCGCCTCGCCCGCAAGGCCGGGATCCAGTTCGACCCCCAGGTGATCCGCGCCATCATGAGGCGTTACGACGACACGCAGCGTTCGGCTCGCCCCTTCACCCTGGCCCACATCCAGGCGGTCTGCAACATCCTCGCCAGCGCTGCCCAGATCAACCTGGCCCGCTATGAGGAAGTGCTGCTGACAGAAGGCCAGGCGCTCGATGTCGCCTTGAACGTCTGCGACATCATTAGCTTCGTCGAGGACATTCCCGACGAACTGGGCCGCAATTTCTTCCGCAAGATCATCAAGATCGTTCCGGTGGAAAGCAAGATGATGCTGGCGAACTGGCTCAAGGACAATTTCGCCGAGCTGTTCCCCGCGGAACTCTCCGCGCCGGCGGAAGCTTCCAAGGCAGTGGCCCATGCCTGACACACAAACCAGCGCCGCCGCGGCCAAGCAGGCGGCCGAGATCGTGCGCGTCCTCTCCGCCGCGCGCGGCAAGCTGATCGTGCTTTACGGCAAGCGCGGCACCGGCAAGAGCGAGCTCCTCCACGAGACGGTGTTGCCGCTGCTGGCCGAGCAGGGGCCCGTCGGGTGGGCCGAATGTTCCGACCAACTGCCGTGCGAGCTCCAGATCCAGGGCCGCAACACTCCCATCGACTGGAGCTCCCTGCCTGCCGGCACCATCCTTCTGGACGATTTCGACCGCATCCTGTCCCTGCCCGACCGCCCCCGCCGCGAGGAGCTCCGCAAGCTCCTCGCCGCTGTCCGCGCCGGCAGCGGCGCCTGCACCTTGGCCGTCGTGGTCCGCGACCAGGACCTCCGCGACATCTTCTCGCTGCGCGACGTCGCGCCCGAACTCGCCGAGAATCTGGTTCCACTGCCTGAATTCTCTCTCGCCGAAGGGCTCGAAGGCCTGGCGGCGGCCGAGGCCGGCGGCCCGGTGAGCTACGATCCAGCGCTGCTCAAGGCGCTCCAGGAGGATCTCGACAGCGAGGGGGCGACCGGGGCCAGCCCGGCGCTGGCCCAGGCGATCCACTCCGAGTTCGTGCGCAGCCCGTCCCGGCGGTCCGGCGTCCCCATCGGCCTGTTGGAATACCGTGCCGCCGGCCGACTGCGGGGCATTCTCGAAAGCTATCTTGGCCACCGGCTTCAGCACCTCGAGGCCGATCTCGGGCCCGATGCCGCCGTAGCCGCCCAGGCCGTTCTCGAGAACATCGTTTCTTCGGCTGGCGCCACGCCCGATCTGCGCGACGTTCCACCGCGGCTCGGCATCTCCGAACAGACGGTCACGAGCGCCATCCAGTGGCTCCAGCAGCCGCCCGCTCTTATGCGCCCGCTCTCTTGCGGCGGCTTCGACGTCCGGCCCGTTCAACTCGCCGGCGCGCTTCAGGCGCGGCTCGAAGAGCAGCGACAGGAGATTCAGCCGGCTCAGCGCTTTCTCGCCGAGGCCGTCCGCGCCTGGCAGGAACTTGGCACCCTCATCCCTGAGGAACGCTTCGACGATCTCCACCGGCGGCGGCGCCAGCTGTGTGCCTCCCCTGACCAGGCCAGCCTCATGGCCCACTTCGCGCTCCGCTACGGCGATGCCGGCGACTTCGAAACGCCCCGCTACTGGATCGCCAGACTCCCCGAGCAGTCGGAGCGAGTCTCCACGCTTGTCCGGGCCCTGTTCGAGCTTCGAGCCGACGTCCGCATCCGCGCCGCCGGCCTGTTGGGCGACTACGACCAGCCGGATGTCCGCCACCAGCTCTACCGCCTCGCGTTGGAGGACCCCGAAGCCCCGGTCCGCCGCCAGGCGCTCGACGCCCTCCAGCGCCTCACCATCGAGGAATTCCGCGATCGAGTCGGCGTCGAGGCCGTCGATTGCGCTAGCCCTTACCGGCAGAATGCGGTGGAAGCCTTGCGCCTCTTCCACGACCCGTCCACTGCCGCACTGCTCGAGAACCTGCTCGTTGACCCGGCTACCGAACCGCCTATCCGTGCTGCTGTGGTCGATACGCTGGCCGCACTGGCGACGCCCGCCTCAATCGACGCCCTCGTCCGCGTCGCCCTCCATGGCGAAAGCCAGGACCGAGAAGCCGCCGCGACCGCCCTCGCCACCATCCGCTCCCAGCCGCTTCAGGCCAGGGCGCTCGAGACGCTCCGCAGGCCGCCACTCGCGCCGCGTCCGCCCGTGCGCGTGGGCGCCGTGGTCTCGACTGTTTTCCAGGCGCTGCTTGCACTTCTGGTCGTGGTGGCCAACTGCGGCCTGCACGGACTCGCGCTGCTCGTGCTGCGGCGTTACAAGCTGGCTGCGCTCTTTTTCTCGATTGAGGTGGCGGGCGTCGCCGCCGCCTGGGTTGGGCACTCTGGAGCGGCTTCCGGCGTGGCCGTGCTGGCGCTCTTCGCGAACCTGCTGGCCAGTCAGTTGCTCGCTTTCCGCGCCGCCGAATCCAGCTCCGCGCCTTCCCGCTTCGCGTCTATCCTCGGCTTCCTGCTCTTGCTGGCCAACCTGCCCACCACATTCCTCGTGGCACATGGCCTCGCCAGCCTCATGATGAAGCGCGTCCGCCGCGGCCTCGCTCTTTTCGGACTCGAGCTGCTGGGTGTCGCGTGCTTTGTCATCTTGCTTGCCTATCCGGACCTGTTCGTCGTCGCCAACCTACCGGTGTCCGGATTCGCCAACCGCCTCGCCCAGGTAGTTCCCCGTTTGATGAAGTGGTTTTACGGCCTCAGCGCCATCGGCCTGTTCTATGGTTCTTGGATCGTCGACATCGCCGGCGCCGGGTACCTCGCCTTGCGCACGCGCCGCAGCCTCGAAGCCGATTCGCGCCGCAACCGGGTCTACCAGGCGCTTCTCGCCAATCCGGACGCCGCCGCCGTCGTCCTCGCCGCCCTCCAGGGGTCGAACGCCGTCCAGGCCCGCTGGGCCAGGCGCCTCCTCTGCCGTTTTGCGCGTGTGCTGCCGCCCCAGCAACTGGTGGACTGCCTCGCTCAGAGCGCTACGCCTGGGCCCGTCCTGCGCGCCCTGGCCCGCGTTCGCCGCGAGGAATCGCTGCCCGCCCTCGCCGCGCTTTGGCCCACCGCCGGCGGCAGCGTCCGCGGGCGGATCCTGCGCGCGCTGGTGCACCGTCCCAGTGAAGGCTCACTCCGGTCTCTGAAGGCGCTGCTGCCGGAAGCCGGGGCATGGTGGCGACTGCGGTACTGCGCCAGTTGGCTCAACTACCGCATCCGCCTGTGGCCCAAACCGCTGTTGATGCTCGGGACCTGGCTCCTGCCGTTGGCGCTGGTGCTTCTCTACGAGGGCGTCGCCACGACCAACAACAGGGCTCGGCCGCTGCTGAAGTCCATCAGCGGCGCCGTCGGTGTCATGGCCAAACCCGGCTGGAAATCCGGCCAGCAGCCTGGGACGTCGGACCAGGAGCGGCTCGTCGCCGAGACCGCGCGGTTCCTGGCCCGCCGCTATCCCAAGGAGTCGCAGCACGGCCTGGTGGAGATCTTCAGTTCCCTTCTGGCTGTTCCCGATCCGGCCCTTCAGGAGACCCGCCGCGCCATGGTGGAGAGTCTCGTCATCATTGTGGCGGACCCGGTTGCGATTAACTTCGAGGCCCGGGAGGCGCTCGCCAAGGCGCTGAAGGATCAAAAGCTCCGGCCGGAGATGCTTAGCCTGTTGGTGCAGATGGCTCGCTACGGCCCGCGGCAGCAGCCCGGCCGTTTGAGCGTGGAGAGGCTCCAGAAGGCTGCTGGCAGCCTCCTTGCCAGCAACGTTGAGATCTTCCAGCAGGCGCTGGCCTCGGATCTCGACCCCGACCGAAAGCGGCCGCTGCTGGATGCTCTGGAAGCCGTCGGCACGCCGGAGGCCGCTGGCGCCCTTAAGGCCTTCGTTCTGAGCTCGGACAGCGCCATCTCCGCTGAGCTCGACTCATTGGCCCGGGTCGATCCGAAACGCGCCGAGAACGCCAAGGAGCGCCTCGAGGGAACTCGCGAGGTGCAGCTTGCGGCCCTGGCTTCGCTCCGCCGAATGGGCAAGCCCGAAGAGCACGCCGTTCTCGATGAGATTGCCCGCACAGCCGCCTCCAGTGAGATTCGCCGCGCCGCCGCCAGCGAAGTCACCGAGATGCTCAGCACCGCCGCCGCCAAGGCCGCTCTCGACCGCGACGACCCTCGCAGCGCCATCACCCTGGCGGAGAGGGTGCGCGACGCCGGCCCCGACGCGGAACAGATGCCCGACGTCGTGTTCGTGCTGGGCGCTGCGAACTACCGTCTCGCGCTCGAGCCGGGCGCCCCCGAGGAGCGGTTGAACGACGCGATCACGTACCTGCAGCAGGCCCGGACGTCCCGCCCTGACGACACCCAAACGGCGCACCTGCTGGCCCTCGGCCACGCTGCCAGGGCGCGGCGCTACCTCAACGCACCCCGGATCCAGGACGCGGAGGCAGAGGCCGGCCGCGCGATCGAGGCCGATCCGCTATGTTCCGACGCCTACATCGTTCAGGGCTCGATCCTGCTGGCAAAAGGCGATCGCACCGGCGCCCTCCGCGCCTTCGCCCGCGCCTCCGAGCTCGATCCCCGCTCCAGCTCGGCCTACTTCGTGCAGGCTGTCATTCTCTTCGGCGACCGCGACTACCCGCAGGCCGAGAACCTCGCCCTCAAGGCCATCGAGGCGGACCCCAAGGACGCTTGGAACTATCAGCTCCTGCGCCAGATTTACGTGGGACAGAACCGCGTCCCGGAGGCAGTGAACCTGTTCGAGCGCCTCAGCCAGAGGTACGACAGCGTACCGCTGTGGCAGCAACTCGCCTATCTCCATCACGACTGGATGGCCCCGACCGATCCGCGGAGTTACGAACGCGCTTACGAAATCAACCGCCGGGTCTATGCTAACGCGCGTGACTCCGCCGAGCGGCAATCCGCCGAGGCCAACTTCGCGGAGGCGAATCTCACCACCGGCCGCTACCGCGACGCCGTGAATCTTGCCGACAAGCTGCTTGCCGGCCCTCAAGCCGCCAAGTACGAAATTCCGATGCTCACCATCGCTTACGCCGCCCTCGTAGCCGCTGGCGACCATCCGGCTGCCGCCGCCCGGCTCGAGCAGCTCGACAAAGCGGTTCGCAACCCACATGCGCCATCGGCCTGGACCTACCGCGGAACGCTTCACTACCTGCAAACGTCCGCCATCCCGCAACGGCTCAAAGACCCGCTGATCCAATTGGTCGCCGCCATCGACAGAGACGCCAATCCCCTACCGCCTCCGGTGCTCGCTGCCAACCGCGCCGCTCTCCGGAAGTGATGCCCTGGCTGCAATGCACCCGTACTGACGCGCGAGACTCTTGCCCTGCGTCGAATCGGGCTCTCCATAGATGCGCTGGTTACAGGCGGCCTGACCAAGGCGTCGCTCCCGGTCCGGCAGTGGAGCGTCACTTGGCTCCGATGGAGTGCGTTTCCCAGTCATCAGTAGGGACCGTCGGTCCCATGGGACCTGATCCAGCCGAGAAAGCGATTGCAGTGCTGATCACACCATATTCGAACAGGGCAATGGCCCGAGCGTGAATTGCCGCTCTACACCGCGCTCCCGGCCGGAACGGGTTTTGACACCCAGGCGTCGGTCGAGCGGCGGAGAGAGGCGCTGGATCGGCTGGAAGAGATGCTGCGACTCATGTAAATGGAGTACAACGGAGTACAGCGTTGAGCGGCGGCTTGGAAGTTGTTGAAAAGATGGAGCGGGAGACGGGACTCGGACCCGCGACGTCCAGCTTGGGAAGAGGGCCTTCGAGGAAGGTCCAGTAGCGGATGTCCGGATAGCTGGCGGCAACAGCCCTTCCCTGCAACAGCCGGATCACCCCCGTGAAACACCATTTGCCCCACCACTCCCCAGCCGGTGCCCAGTGCTTGGCGAGCGGATCATTTTTGGGGCCCCCCTCACAACCCCCTCCCCCGCAACCAACAAAACAGCACCGGCGTAATCACCAGCGACAGCACCATCGATACCGCCACCCCCCCAATCACCGCGATCGCCAGCGGCTGCAGTAACTGCGCCCCGCTC
>JBEKLJ010000139.1:0-9387 GCA_050010255.1 Bryobacteraceae bacterium | reverse complement strand
GTAGCGGTCTTCGCCTTCGCGGTAGGTGGTCGCCTGCGGGTCGCCGCCCACCAGCGTGCGCAGCGCCGTGGCGATGGAAGCCACGTTGACGTTGAGATCGGCCGCCTTGTCGCGATTGATCCGCACCCGCAGCTCGGGCTTGCCCGGCTCGTAGGAGCTGTCCAGGTCCCGCACACCCGGCGTCGCCGCCAGTACTTTCAGCACCTCGCCCATGTACTTCTCCAGGTGCGCGAAATCGGGGCCCTGGATGAAGAACTGGATGTCCTTGCGCGGGCCGCTGCCGCTGAACATCGCCGGCAGCTGCACGCCGATCGTCAGGTCGCGGTACTTCTTCAGGCGCTCGCGCGCCATCAGCATGATGGTTTCCTGCGATTCCTTGCGCTGGCCGACCGGCGTCAGCTCCACGAGGATGGATCCGCGATCGACCTGGCGGCGCACATCCGAGCCGATCAGCGTCAGCAGGTTCCGGATGCCCGGGAGCTGCCGGAGCTCGGCTTCCAGATCGCGCATCGCGGCCTCGCTGCCCTCCAGCGACGAGCCGACCGGCATGCGGATGGAGACCTCGAACTCGCTCTGATCGTCGCTCGGAAGGAAGTCCTTGCCGAGCGCCATGAACAGCGGCGCCGAGGAAAGCGCCACCAGCGCGGCGATCACGACCACCGCCCAGCGGTGCGCCATCGACCAGTGCAGCATCTTGCGGTAGGGCACCGCCAGGGCCTTGAACAGCACGGTGTCCTTCGTCGAGGCGCCGTTGCCTCCGTTGCCGGGCGCGAGAAACCGCGAGCTGAGCATCGGCGTGAGCGTAAAGCTCACCAGCAGCGAAACCAGGATCGCGAACGCCGCGGTGTAGCCGAAGCTCGACATGAACCGGCCCACGATGCCGGTCATCATGGCCACTGGCAGGAAGATGATGACCAGCGAGAGAGTGGTCGTCATCACCGCCAGTCCGATCTCCTTGGTCCCCTCGACGGCCGCCTGCATCGGCGGCAGCTTCTTCTCCTCCATGTTGCGGAAGATGTTCTCCAGCACCACGATGGCGTCGTCGATGACGATGCCCACCACCAGCACCAGCGCCAGCATCGTGATCTGGTTCAGCGTGAAACCCATCAGGTTCATCAGCGAGAAGGTGGAGATGATCGAGGTCGGGATGGCCACCGCCGCAATCAGCGTGGAGCGCCAGCTCCGGATGAAGAGCAGCACCACGAACGCGGCGCAGAATCCGCCCAGAATCAGGTGCTCCTGGACGGCCTTGAAGGACTCCTCGATGAACGTGGACTGGTCGCCGGTGTAGGTGATCTCGAAGTCCGGCGGCAGGCCTTTCCTGAGCTGCTCGATGCGCGCCTTGACGGCGTGGATGACGTCCAGCGTGTTGGTGCCCGCCTGCTTGCGCACCTCTAGCGCCACGGCCGGCCGGCCGTCGAGCCGGGCCAGCGAGCGCGGCTCCTCGACGCCGTCCTCGACGTATCCGATGTCGCGGAGGCGGACCGGCGCGCCGTTCACGGTGGCCACAATGATGTTGGCGAAGTCCGCCGGGCGCTCCACGCGGCCCAGCGTCCTCAAACTCAGCTCGCGCACCCCCTGGTCCACGTGCCCGCCCGGCACCTCGACGTTCTGCGCCGCCAGCGCCCCGCGCACCTGGTCGATGTTCAGGTTGTAGGAGTTGAGCTTCTCGCCGTCCAGCCACACCTGGATCTGGCGCGTGCGCTCCCCGATGAACCGCACCTGGCCCACGCCGTCGATCGACTCGATGTTCTTCTTGATGCCTTCATCCACGATGCGGGTGGTCTCCCGCAGATCGCGCCGGGACGCGATGGCGATGGTGACCACAGGCGAGGCGTCGGTGGCGATCTTCTCGACGACGGGCGGGTCGGTGTCCTGGGGCAGATCGCGGACGACGGCGGAAACCTTGTCGCGGACTTCCTGCGCCGCCACTTCCGGGTTCTTCTCCAGCACGAAGGTGACGTAGACCAGCGACACGCCCTCGGCGGAGACGGACCGCAGCTCGTCGATGCCGCTGGCGGTGTTCACCGCTTCTTCGATCCGCCGCGTCACCTGCGTCTCGATCTCTTCGGGCGAGGCGCCGCGCAAGGTGGTCGTGATCGTCACCACCGGGAACTCGATCTTCGGGAACAGGTCCACGCCGAGCTTCAGGTAGGCGTCGACGCCCAGGACCACCAGCGCCAGAATGAGCATGGTGGCGAAGACCGGCCGCCGGATGCAGATTTGCGCGAGTTTCTGCATGGCCTACCTCTGCGCCTCGATGCGCACCTGCGCGCCATCCACGAGCATCGAAAGCTTGCTCACGGCCACCTGGTCGCCCGGGCGGAGGCGGCCGGCGGGCACTTCCACCCAGCCGTCGATTTCCTCGCCGGGCGCGATCTTCAGCGCGGAGACGCGGCCGTCCCGTACGAGGAAGACCTTGGTCAGCCCCGCGATCTGGTAGAGCGCCTCCCTGGGCACCGCCACGGCGCTGGCGTTCTCGGCCAGCGCGAGCTCAACCTGTACGAACAGGCCGGGCCGCAACCGCGGGTCGCGCTCGGCGATCCGTGCCTCGGCCGTAAGCGACCGCGAGCGCGGATCCAGCGCCGGGTTCAGCTCCGTCACGCGCGCATGCAACTTCGCGCCCGGAGCGGCGTCGGTGGTGAAGGTGAGGGTCATGCCCAGCCGCAACTCGCCGGCGACCGACTCCGGCACCTCCAGCCGCAACCGGAGCGGATGCGCCTTCACCAGCGTCACGATGGGCGTGTTCTCCCGCATGTACTGGCCGGGCGAAACCAGGCGCGCCGTGATCGCGCCGTCGAAGGGCGCGCGCACGGTCGCGTCGCTCAGCCGCTTCTCGGCCAGCCGCACCTCGGCGCGCAGCGCCTGGATGTAGGCGATCTGCGTCCGCAGGTCGTCGCGCGCTGCCTCGTAGGCCGCCTCCCGCGCGCGGAACGCCTTCTCCAGCTCGATGTTCCGCTCCTGGGAAACGTCGCCGGTCTTCACCAGTCGCGCGGCGCTCTCGTACTTGAACCGGGCGTCCTCGAGCTGCGCCCTGGCCTGCCGGATCGCGGGGGTGTTGTCCGGCGTCACGTTCTCCTGGCTCGGGTCCAGGCCGATGCGCGCCAGCGCCTGCGCCAGCGCCGCCCGGGTGCGGTCGAGCTGGAACTGGAACTCGCGTTTGTCCAGCTCGGCGATCACGTCGCCCTTGCGGACGCTCTGCCCGAAGTCGTAGCGGATCTCCGCCAGCCGGCCGGCGACCTCCGCGCTCACCGAGACCGTTTCGTCCGGCAGCAGCGAGCCGGTCACCGACGCCGCGCGCCCGAGCGGGCGCGTCTCGGCCGCCGCCACCCGGATGCGGGTCGGCTCGGGCGTCTGGGTGCGGGAGCCCGCCTCGGCGTCCGTCTGGCCGCGCTGGCCGCAGCCAGTCATCAACAGGACCGATAACAGCGATACACCTGCTAGGAATCTCATGTTGCCTTCCATCTGCTATTGCGCGTTGACTGAACTCGAAATGCCGCGGAGGAACAGGCCCACCATCTGCTCGACGGCCTCCTCCGGACTCACCTTGATGAAATCGTCGCAATACAGCAGCCCGACCAGGCCGTGGTAGTACAGCATGCCAATGAAAGCGAGCGCCGCGATGGCTGGATCCACGGGCCGAAACGCCCCGTCCCGGATCCGCTCGGCGATGTAGCCGGCCAGCTTTTCCCGGCCCTCCCGCTGGCGCTCATAGAAGATCGCCCCGAGTTCGGGATCCTCCAGTGCGGCTGAAAGCAGCAGCCGGACGTAGGCCCGGTCTTCGCTGAAGGACTCCAGGATCACGCGGCCCACGCCGATGAACACCGCCCGGTCGTCCTTGGCATCGGCCAGCGGTTGAAGCCACGCCTCGGCCCGCGCCATGCCTTCCCGTGACTTGGCCTCGACAATGGCGGCATACAGCTCACGCTTCGACTTAAAGTGCTCATAGAGAACTGGCTCGGTGACGCCGACCGCCTCGGCCAGCGCCCGGGTGGTGGTGCCGCGAAAGCCGCGCTCGGAGAACAGCCGCACGGCCGCCTCCACGATGACCGCGCGTCTCTCCTCGGATGTCATGCGCGTGGCGATGCTCACTGCGTTCCTCCTGGCATTGTTAGTACCCGCTAGGCTAGCAGATGCTAATGGGGCTGCGCAACCTGCCCGGAAACCGGGACCGGCAGCGCTATCCCGTTTCGGCAAGTGGCTTCGCTACGGGTGCACTGAAAAGTGCGGGCCGGGTTGGGCGCGCCCGGGGCCTACTAGGTACAATGAGACGTTCATGCCCACTCCTTCGTCCGCTGCCGAGTTCATGGCGGCGCAAGTCGCCCGCGTCCGCGCACTCCAGCGGAGGCAGCGAATCGTCTTTCCGGAGGGCGATGACCCGCGCATCGAGGCCGCGGCCGAGCGGCTGGCCCGGGACGGGCTGCTCGAGCCCATCCTGGTCGCGTCGAAACCCGCGCGGGAGCCGGCGGGCGTGACCTTCGTCGATCCCCAGACCTGGCCCAAGACCAGCCAGTACGCGGCCATCTACCACGAGAGGCGGCGGGCGCGGGGCGTCACACAACTCGAAGCCGGCGAGATCGCGCGGCGGCCGCTGTACTTCGCCAAGCTGATGGTGGCCGCGGGCGACGCCGACGGCAGCGTGGGCGGGGCTTCCACCTCCACGGCCGAGGCCGTGCGCGCGGCGCTGCAGTGCATTGGCACGCAGCCGGCCGTTCGAACGGTTTCGAGCGTCTTCATCCTGGCCGTTCAGAACCGCCAGTACGGACACAACGGTCTGCTGGCCCTGGCCGACTGCGCCATCGTCATCGAGCCGACTGCGGTCCAGTTGGCCGAGATCGCCATCGCCACGGCCGCAAGCACGCGCACGCTGCTCAATGCGGAACCGGTGGTGGCCCTGCTTTCCTTCTCGACCAAGGGCAGCAGCCGGCACAAGGCGGTGGAGAAGGTGGTCGAGGCTCTCCGCATCGTCCGCGCACGGGCGCCCGAGCTCGATGTGGACGGAGAGTTGCAGGCCGACGCCGCACTGGTGCCCGCCGTGGGCGCGTCTAAGGCTCCCGGCTCGACTGTAGCGGGCCGCGCCAACACGCTGATCTTCCCCGACCTGGCTTCGGCCAACATCGCCTACAAGATGGTGGAGCGGCTGGGCGGCGCAGTGGCCATCGGCCCGTTCCTGCAAGGGCTGGCCAAGGCCGGCAACGACCTTTCGCGAGGCTGCTCGGCCGAGGACGTCTACAACGTGGCGGTCGTCACCGCGCTTCAGGCGGCGGCGCGCTGAGGACCGCGCCCAGCGTCTCGCGGGCGATAAGCAGCTCTTCGTGGGTGGGGATGACCCACACGCGGGTCGAGGCGGCCTCCTCCGACACGTCCATCTCGATCCCACGGGCTTGCAGGTTCTTGGCGGGATCGATGCGGACGCCGAGCGCGCCCAGGGACTCGCAGACGCGCGCGCGAATCGCCGGCGCGTTTTCCCCGATGCCGCCGGTGAAGACGATGGCATCGGCGCCGTTCAGGACCGCGAAGTAGGCGCCAATATACTTCTTCGCCCGGTAGCAGAACACCTCGACCGCCAGGCGGGCGCGGGCGTCGCCCTGCTCGCTCCGGGCGAGCACCTCCCGCATGTCGTGGCTCGTGCCGGAAAGACCGCGCAGCCCGCACTGGCGGTTGAGTAGCCGGCTGGCTTGCTCGACGTCCAGTCCTTCCTTCTCCATCAGGTACAGCAGCGCACCCGGGTCGAGGTCTCCGCCGCGCGTACCCATGACCAGCCCTTCCAGGGGGGTGAATCCCATGGACGTGTCCACCGACCTGCCGCCATCGACCGCGCTCACCGAACAGCCGTTTCCCAGGTGGCACGTGATCAGCTTGAAGGCCTGAGGACCGCAGCCGTGAATCCGCGCGTAGCGGAGCGTGACATAGCGATGGGAGCTGCCGTGGAATCCAAAGCGCCGCACGCGGTAACGCCGGGACAGCTCCTCGGGGATGGCGTACAGGTAGGCGTGGGGCGGCATGGTCTGGTGGAAGGCGGTGTCGAACACGGCCACCTGCGGGCAGTGGGGCAGAATGGCGCGCGCGGCCCGGTAGCCGGCCAGATTGGGAGGGTTGTGCAGCGGAGCCAGCTCGTTGAAGCTCTCGATCTCCCCCGCGATGGAATCGTTCAGCAGAACGGCGCCGCTGAACCGTTCCCCACCGTGAACCATGCGGTGCCCCACGGCTCCGATCTCGGCGGGGCTCGATACCACGCTTGAGATGGCCGATCGGACCGCATCCTCGTACGAGCTGAAGTCCTCGATGAGGCCCTGGCCGAGCGAGCGGTCCTGGTCGGCTGCGATCAGCGCCGGGTCGGTTTCAATTAGCTCGTACTTCACCGAGGAGCTGCCGCAGTTGAGCACCAGGATCTTCATCGCGCGCAGTATAGCATTCGAGGCCGACTCGAGATCCGAAGGATGGGGGCGTGAGCTTCCAGCTACCAGCTACCAGCTACCAGCTTTCAGCTTTCAGCTTCCAGCTAGCGGCAGGGCGTGGTTGCACTCGCCGACACGCTGGGCGGGTCAATACTTCGTCTTCGACCCGAGCCGCACCACCTGGATGTCGCTGGGGAGCTTCTCAACCACTCGATGGAGGGCGCCCATGAAGAGCAATCCGAGTTCGGGCTCTGCGAGAGTGACGTCAATGCGGCGGGCAACATAGCGGTCGCGGGCTTCCATCAGGTCATCGTAGCGGGCAGCCGAAGCCGCTTCGGCGACCGCCGCGGCGCGGCCTGCACGTGCGTGCTCCTGGCGCAGCAGTTCCGGGTCTTCCGTCCCCACCAGCACGGCTCCTGCCTCAACGAGTTCCACCAGGAGCCGGTGATTCCGGCTGCCCTGCGCCGCGAGCTGGCGCGCCAGTTCGATCTCCTGGCCGCACACCGGCAGGCCGTCCTGGTAAATGCGCAGCTTTTGTGCTTGCCCGCGGAGTGGGCGCAGGCGTTGGCGAACCTCGTTCCAGAACTGCTCAATGCGCATCAGGTGCTGGTGCCACGCCCTGATGCCGAGCCGGGACACGTAGGCTTTTCTGACCGCCTCGAGCTGTGTGCCCAAGTCCTCCGGTCCGTGGACGATGGGGACGTGGATCAGTTTCCGCAAGGTTCGGGAACCCGCGCCGTGCCATCGCCCGCCGGAGCCTTGTCCAGGCCTCCACAAAAGCTGTAGGGCGCCCACGGGCCAGTGAGTTCGACCACCATGCCGTACTCCCGGTAGTCCGCCTCCAGTTGGCCGGCGATCTCCTCAAGAGCAGCCGAGCGATCCTGTTCCATGAGCAAGGCAGCCTTCAGAACGGACAGCCGGGATGGCTCTTCGGGGGGGGAACCCTGGCAGGAGCCTTTCCGCGCGTCCACTGCGCAGGGCGCCAGCCGGCCATAGATCTGGTCATCCAGTGCCGCGATGTGGGCGACCATCCGCTCGCTGGCCAGCTTCTGCCGCTTCTTCTTCAGGAAGTAGGCTTCCCCCGGCGATGCGGGCGGAACCCCGTCCGTCGCGGAGCACTCTTGCTCGAGCGCCTGCCTGGTCAGGTTCGCGTCGGCGTAGATTCTAACTCCCCACTCCTCACGCCCCTGCAAGAACTCGAGCAGCCGCAACCACGGTTCCTGGCGAGCCAGAAGGATGTCCCGCACGTCGTCCGTGGTCGAGCACAACGTTCCGAATTTCAACGGGATGACTGCTCCGGTTGCCAGCAGGCGCTGCACCACTTGCTGGTGGCGGACGGCGCGCGGCGCAATCCAGTCCAGTTGCTGGGCGCGGGCGGTCAGGGTCTCCTGGTTATACTCGGCGCGAGAGACCGGGCTCACGGCGCAAGCCAGCTCGCCCCCGCGCACCAGGAAGACATCGCCGCCCCCTTCGATGCCCTTGACCCCGGCCAGATCGAGCTCGGACCGGCGCACAATTCCGTACAAATAAAGCCAGTTCCCGGTTGCTACGGGGCGCTCAGCTTCCACAACTTCAGCTCCAGGATCCCGTTCTTGTAGGAACTGGAAACCTTCTTCTCATCCACTGGCGATGGCAGCAGCACTTCCTTGTGGTACTTCCGGTCTCCGGACTCGCCGGAAATGGTCAGGATGTCATCCTGGATCTTCCACTGGACCGCGGAGTCCTCCATGCCGGGAAGCTCTGCCACCACCAGGAAGTGATCATTCTCATCCAGAAGGTCGGCAATGGGTTCCCGTACGTCGTCCACCACCGGCCCTTTGCCTGGTTTCTCCCGCAGGTTGCCAAAGCGCTCGACGACCGGCTGGCCGCCCGCGCCGACCCGGACCGAAACGCCGTAGACAGCCTGCAGGCCTTTCGGGCTCCCAAAGGAGCGGACGTGCATGCCCTCCCCCCCTTCGGTCTGGAGCTTCTCGCCCTTCTCAGCCAGTTCGGCGGCCATCTCCAGGAAGTTCCCCAATCCTTTGAAGATTCCGCCCAAACCGAGGGCCACATCGACTTTTGGCTTGTCCTTGTCCTTGCCTTCGTTTTTCTTACCCATAGTCTCCTCGTTCTACGCACGAGCGCAGGGGCTGCCCGCCCTCGGCCGCCAGGCTCTGCTGGATTGGGCCGGAAGGCGTTCCGCTTCCCACTGCATTTCGCCGCCGGGCTCGCCTGCAATCTAGAACGGCGGATCGCGCCCGTTTCTTGAGAGCACTCCTGTAGAAACTTCGCGCTTCTGACGATAATTCTGCTGCCCGGCCACAATCACGACCATTGAAGAGGCCCGTGTCAGAGACGCCGAAGGGAGCTGGCGGATGGAGACCCCGGAAGTCGCTAGTGTCACTCTGAAAGTCTCGGAAGCCCAGGCCCAGGATGTGGGCCACGGGCTGGCACGACTCGACCCTGCCGACATCACCCGCCTCGGGGCGGCTGTCGGCGCCATCGTCCAAATCGCCGGAAAGAAGGTGACCGCCGCCAAGGTGATGCCGGCGTTCCGGGAAGCTCGGGGCAAGCAGGTCGTGCAGATCGACGGTCTCACCCGCAGCAACGCCGGCGCCGCCATTGGAGAGAAGGTGAGCCTCACGCTGGTGGAGGCCGTGCCGGCCCAACGCATCACCCTGGTGGCGGAGGGCGCCCAGGCGCTTCGCCAGCCCAAGGATCGCGAGTACGTCGGCAAGCTGCTCAGCGATCTCCCCGTAAGGGTAGGCGACCGGGTCCGCGCCACCCTGTTCGGCTCCCGGTTCCAGGAGTTCCGGGTGGTGGATACGGTCCCCCGCCAGATAGTACTGATCCGGCCGGACACCGTCGTGCGCATTGAGGCGCCCGAGTCGGAGAAGGTCAGCCCCAGCCACATCTCCTACGAGGACATCGGAGGTCTGGGGAAGGCCATCCAGCGGGTCCGGGAGATGATCGAGCTGCCACTGCGGTATCCGGAGATCTTCGAGCGCCT
>JBEKLJ010000138.1:0-12952 GCA_050010255.1 Bryobacteraceae bacterium | reverse complement strand
CACTCCGCTTCCTGCCCGGCGATGCCGCCGTTCACATCCAGCATGCTGGCTCCGGCGTCCGCCTGCTTGAGGGCGACTTCCTTGATGTAACCGGCGTCTCTGGCTTCGGCCGCGGCGCGAATGCGCTTGCGCGTACAGTTAACAAGCTCACCTATGATGAACATATCTCTCTCCGCCGGGAACGGCCCCGTGGCTGCCGCCCTCCGCTCACCGGACTTCCTCTGTTCTTCCGACGGCCTGCACTG
Organism: Bryobacteraceae bacterium; assembly: GCA_050010255.1. Taxonomy (GTDB): domain Bacteria; phylum Acidobacteriota; class Terriglobia; order Bryobacterales; family Bryobacteraceae; genus JBEKLJ01. Next base: position 12,707 of record JBEKLJ010000138.1, on the reverse strand, counting down.
CTGTTCTCTTGCAGAGATTGTCCAGCCCCACCAGGCGGTTGGCCAGCGCGTTGGTGCGGTCCAGGCACCAGTCTCTCGGTGGGACCAGGCATCGCGCAAACTTCCTGGGGTCCTCGCCCAGCGCCAGGGTGCTGAGATAGACGAGGTTGAAGATGCACGGCAGATCGGGGCGAGCCTCGCAGGTTCCGTCCACCCGGGAGCCGCCGCAGGGCCCATTGCGCAGCTCCTTGTAGCACCACCGCATCGAGCAACCCGCGTAGTTCAGGTGATCCTGAATGCAGTCGCCGCAGCTCACGCACCCGAGCGCCGCCTGCCGGTAAAGGGAGGACGGTCCAAGCAGCCTGTACCACAGGCCATGCCGCCAGGAATCCCCGGCCGATGTCCGGTTGCCGGCCCTCAGCCGGCGGGCGAAGAAACGCGCCGCAAAGGAATTCTCCGCGACCAGGTGGCGATGCACCGCCATCGAGAGCCGCTGCTTCCAAGAGGCCCCTGACTTGATTCGGGTGAGCTGATAGCTCCCGGCTCCATCGCTGAGGCCGTCCTTGCCCGGAGGAAGCAGGTAGAACTCGTCGGGGTATTCAAACACCAGCTCGTCCATCCTCTTGCGCCAGTCCTTCCCGATGGCGGCGGCGCGCTCGATGATGGTCATGAAATCCCGATGGGAAAGGCCGAAGCCGCCGATGTGGGCGCCCGCGAAACCCAGGTCCTTGGCCGCAGCCACCATCAGCGCCGCGCGCTCCAGCCGCTCCGGCTTCTTCTCCGCCTCCAGGCGCCGGATGAGCGCGTCGGGAACTACGCAGCCCGCCAGTTCTCCAGTCTGCATCATGCGGGCTACGGTTGCAGTCGGGACATACACGTTGGCCAGCACAGGGACACGTTCCAGACCCTCCCGGACCAGGTACTGCTTCAGCTCGAAGAGCTTGCGGAGGTTGAACCCTAACTGGGTGATGATGAACTGAGCTCCGACGGCGATCTTCAGTTCCAGTTTGTAGAGCTGCATCATCAGGTCCGGTTGACGGACCTTAAATGGGTTCACCACGGCCCCCGCCAGGAAGTCATACGGAGTGCTCTGAACCGTCCTCGATCCCACGCTGTAACTGATGCCGTTCCGCATCGCCTGGATCAGCCAGAGAATGAGCACCGAATCAAGATCGTGGACGGGCTTGGCTTTCCCGGCAAAGCCGTCCTTCTGGGCGTCCCCCGTCAGGGCCAGGATGTTCTCCACGCCCATACGTGCCAGGGCGTGAAGGCGGCCTTCCAGAAAGGAACGGTTTCCGTCCTTGCCGGTGAGATGCGTGACGGGCGTCAGGTTATGCTCGGCGATATAGGAGACGAAGGCTTCCGGGGGAAGGGCCGGATTGCCTCCCGGCAGATCCGTGACGCTGATGACCCGGATGCCATCCGGCTGCTGAGACGCTTCCTTCACGAAGGTCTCCGCCTCGGCCACCGCGTGGTCCCGCCCCAGAACCAGTTCCGCCGAATAGAAGAACTGGCCCTTGGCCAGGGCGGATCTCAGAAAGTTCTCGTTCACTCGCATCCCCGAGTCATCCGTAGGAGCGGGAATCCCGCAGGGCTTGCAAGGTGGTTGGCAGGCGTGGGTTCACCATCATCCCCGCGTTTTCATCATACCGTGATCGAATTACGGCATTGTCGGCTTAGCCTTCTCTTCGGGCGTCCGGGCCACTTCGCCGGCACCGGCCTCTACTGCGTGCTCGCTGATGAGAGGAGCTTCCCCCCTGGTCTCGATCCACCGGCTCCCTGGGTGCGGCGCACTCGGTAGAATCAGACTGGAAGCTAATCTTGGCCGGTGCCGGGCCCGGGCTTCAAACCCGGCGTGCGGTGCGCTCGCGTACCGCGGGTGGGTTCGACTCCCACTAGCTTCCGCCAGAAGGACGGTGGAGCCGGGCCGAGAGGGTCAGCCGCGCTGGAGGGCGTGAACCGATGGACTACAGCTACGAAGACCTGGCCGGAATGATCGATCATTCGCTGCTCAACCCCGCGTTGAGGGCGGAGGATCTCGAGCGGGGCATCCAGCTCGCGCTCGACTACGGCGTGGCGAGCGTCTGCATCCTGCCCTACTACCTGAAGCGCTGCGCCGGGCGGCTGCGCGGCAGCTCGGTCAAGGCCAGCACCACCATCGGCTTCCCCCACGGCGGTCACGCCACCGCGATCAAGCTGGCCGAAGCCAGGCAGGCGCTGGCCGACGGCGGCGAAGAGCTCGACGTGGTCACGAACATCAGCCAGGTGCTGAGCGGGAATTGGGACTACGTGCGCGCCGAGCTGGCCGCCCTGATCGGCGTCACGCACGAGGCGGGCCAGAAGGTAAAGGTGATCTTCGAGAACTGCTACCTGGACGACGCGCAGAAGATCCGGCTTTGCGAGATCTCGAGTGAGCTCCACGCCGACTGGGTGAAGACCTCGACGGGTTATGGCAGCGGTGGGGCGACCATCGAGGACCTGCAATTGATGCGACGGCACGCCGCCCCGCACGTCCAGGTGAAGGCGGCGGGCGGCGTGCGCGACCTGGACATGCTGCTGCGCGTGCGCGCGGCCGGCGCCACGCGCTGCGGCGCGTCGCGCACCGCCGCGATGCTCGAGGAGGCGCGGAGGCGGCTGGGGCTGCCGCCGATCCAGGCATAGCCCGCGGGGCTGGCCGAACCGTCACCGCACTGCTTCGACAGTATCAAGTTGATCCGGCAGGACTTCCCGGCGCATCCAGCAGAGGAGCAGCCGCCCCCGTGCGATAACCGATGCCGTGGAGGCAACTTTGTCAGAGGCCGCGAGCATCCCCAAGCCGCCTGGAACCGGAAGCGGCTCTGTGCCTGCCCTGTTCCTGGGTTTCGACACGTCGATTTACCCTGGTGATGCGGCGCTCAGAATCTGGCGGGAGCAGTCGCCCTACTGCTGGGTCGGGTATTATCTGCCTTCCCCATGTCACCGCGACGCCAGTTGGAAGGGGACGCGCCCGCGGCTGGTAGCGATGGGCTACGGGATCGCGCCGGTCTACGTCGGCCGGCAGGCGCAAGGGCCTGGCTCGCAAACAACGCCGCCCACGCGGACGTTGGGCGTCACCGACGGCCACGATGCGGTGAAGAAGTGCGGTGCGGAGGGCTTCCCGCCGCTCGCGGCGCTCTACCTGGACGTCGAGCCCATGGACGCCGTGCCGGACACGATGAAGCAGTACGTCCAGGCGTGGTGCGGCGAGGTGCTGGCCGGCGGGTACGCGCCGGGCATCTACTGCCACGTCAAGAACGCCGTCGCGCTCCGGGAGGCGCTCGTGGCCGGCTACCCAGGCGGCAAGCCCGAGCCGGTCTTCTGGGTCAGCGGGAACACCAAGGCGTTTTCAGGCGATCGAAGGCCCGCGGACTCGGGCGTGCCGTTCGCGCGCCTCTGGCAGGGGCGGCTGGACGTTGAAGAGCGGTACGGGGACCAGCGCCTGAGCATCGACGTCAGCGTGGCCGATTGTCCGGACCCGGCGGCCATCTACATCCCCCAGTAGGCGCCGCTAGCCCCCCTTGGGCTCGTCCCACAATCGCTATACTGGCGCCATGAGGACGAAGAGATCCTTCCCGACGTTTCTCCTGTTGCTGGCGGCGGCTGTTCTGCCCGCGGCGGCGCAGGAACTCAAACCCGTGGTGCTGCCGAAGCCCGAGACCACCGGCGGCAAGCCGCTGATGCAGGCGCTGGCGGAGCGCCGGTCCACGCGCGAGTTCAGCGCGCAGCAGCTTTCGCCCCAGGTGCTGTCGAACCTGCTGTGGGCGGCGTTCGGCGTCAACCGGCCGGACGGCAAGCGGACCGCGCCCTCGGCGATCAACATGCAGGAAATCGACATCTACGTCGCCACCGCCGAGGGTGTGTACCTCTACGACGCAAAGGCAAACCTGCTCCGGCCCGTGGCCGCCGGCGACCTCCGCGGGGTGACGGGCATGCAGGGGTTCGTCAAGACCGCGCCCCTGAATCTGGTCTACGTGGCCGATGCCGCGCGCATGGGAGCCGGCAGCGAGTCGGATAAGACGTTCTACTCGGGCCTGGACACGGGTTTCATCGCGCAGAACGTCTATCTGTTCTGCGCCTCCGAGGGCCTGGTGACGGTGGTGCGCGGCATGATCGATCGCCCGGGGTTGGTCAAAGCGCTCAACCTGCGGCCGGAGCAGCGGCCGATCGTGGCGCAAACGGTAGGGTACCCGAAGAAGTAGGGGTCGATCATGATCGACCCCTACTGGGTATCGTCGGCCTGGTCGAGCCAGTCGGGGCGCCTGAGCACGTCGCGGGGCTTGGAGCCATCGGGCGGACCGATGATGCCCTCGCGCTGCATCGAGTCTAGGATGCGCGCGGCGCGGCCGTAGCCCAGCCGCAGGCGCCGCTGGAGCGTGGAAGTGCTGGCCTTGCCCATGTCCATCACCACGCGCACGGCGTCTCTGTAAAGCGGATCCTCCTCGCCCGTGTAATCTTCGCCCGGCCCGCCTTCGTCGTCGTCCTCCTCCTCCGGCGGCGCGATCAGGAAGGACTGGTCGTAGTCCGGCTGCGCCTGCGCCTTCCAGAACTCGACCACCCGGTTGATCTCCGCCTCGGTGACGTAGGCGCCGTGGTACCGGATCAGCCGCGAAGAGCCGGGTGGCAGGAAGAGCATGTCGCCCTTGCCGAGCAGGTGCTCGGCGCCCATGACGTCCAGCACGGTGCGGGAATCCACGCGGGTGGCCACGCGAAAGCTCAGCCGGGCGGGGAAGTTCGCCTTGATCAGCCCGGTGATGACGTCCACGCTGGGCCGCTGGGTGGCCAGCACCAGGTGCATGCCCACCGCGCGCGCCATCTGTGCCAGGCGCGTGACCGAGTGCTCGACGTTGTGGCCCTCGACCATCATCAGGTCCGCCAGCTCGTCAATGAGGATCAGGATGTAGGGCAGCCGCTCCAGCTCCTCGGCGGCCTCGGCCTCCTCCTCGAACATCGGGATCGGCTCATTACGGAGCTGCCGCACCTTGCGGTTGAACTGCTCGATGCTTCGCACGCCTTGGGAGGCGAGCAGCCGCAGCCGCCGCTCCATCTCCAGCACGGCGTTGCGGAGGGCGTTGGAGGCCTTCCTGGGGTCGGTGATCACCGGCGTGAGCAGGTGCGGAATGCCCTCGTAGAGGCCCAGCTCGAGCCGCTTGAGATCCACCAGGATCATTCGCACGTCGTCGGGCGTGGACTTGTAGAGCGCGGACATGATGACGGTGTTCAGCAGCACGCTCTTGCCCGAGCCGGTCGACCCGGCGATGAGGAGGTGCGGCATGGAATCGAGCGGCGTCACCTTGATGCGGCCGGTGATGTCCTTGCCCAACGGGATGGTCAGGTGCGATGGCGAGCCGGCGAACTCCTCGGATTCAAGAATCTGGCGGAGGCTGATCAGCTCGCGCCTGGTGTTCGGCACCTCGATGCCCACGGTGGGCTTGCCGGGGATGCGCTCGATGAGGATCGACTCGGCCTGGAGCCCCAGGCAGAGGTCGTCGTTGAGCGCGGTGATGCGGTTATAGCGGATCCCCACCTCGGGCTTGAACTCGAAGGTCGTGACCACCGGGCCGGGGTTGATCTGCACAACCGAGCCGAAGACGCCGAACTCCTCGAACTTGGCCTTGATGCGGGAGGCGATCTGCTTGAGTTCGTCCTCGTCGAAAACGGTTCGGCCCGGCGGCTCATTGAGCAGCTCGGTCGTGGGCAGATCGTAGTCTTTGGGGGCGGGCGCCGCAGCGTGCGCGGGCAGCTCGACGGCCCGCGGGTGGCGGCGTTCCAGGTCCGTCCGCAGCGTCTCAATGAGCGCCGGGGCCGGCCGGTGCCCGGGCGGCAGGTCATCGAGCGTGCGGATAGGGATCTCATCCGGAGGCAATTCCGGCTCGGGCCGGGTGAGGGGCTCGGCGGCGAGCCGCTCCATCGCCAGTTCGGCGGCCGGCTCGGATTCCCGCCTAGACGCCAGCTTCCCCGCCAGCTTGCGCCGCTGCTTGCGGCGCGCCCGCCAGGCTCTCCAGCGGCGCGTAGCGGGGCGGAGGAGGAACGCGGGCAGGGCCGCAACCGCCGCCACGTGCGCCAGGCGGAACCCGGTTGCCAGGTAGAGCGAGAGCAGCAACGCGGCGCAGGTGGCAATGACGGCGCCGGTTGGGTTGAAGGCGCTGAGCAGGTATTCGGCCAGGGCGCCCCCCAGGAGCCCGCCGGCCGGCACAGCGCCGAAGAGCCTCCATGGCGGGCCCAACTCGAACGCGGCGCAGCCGCTCGAGATGAACAGGACGCAGCCCAGCGCCTTGACGAAGGGCGTCTCGACTCGCCGCCCGCGAACCCACTTCCAGGCAACCAGAACGATGATGACCGGCAAGCTGAACGAGAGCGCCCCGAGCGCCTGGTAAAAGAGGTCGGAGGCGTACGCGCCCACCGGCCCGATCAGGTTCTTGGCGCGCACGGCGCCGGTGGCGGTGTTCCAGGAGGGGTCTTCCGGATGGTAAGAGACGAGGCTGAGCCAAGCCGCCAGCCCCAGCAGCAGGCACAGGACACCCGCCGCCTCGGACAGGCGGGACCAGCGCGCCTCGGATGAGCCGTTCATCCTTATGCGCGGCCCAAGATAGCCAGAGCGATTACTATTATGCCAAAAACGATCCGATAGTACACGAAAAACCGCAAGGTGTGGCTGCGGAGGAACCGCAGGAACAGCGCGATCACCAGCCAGCCGGTGATGGCGGCAACCGCCGCGCCGACGATGAACTCCAGGCGCATGTCGGGCGCGAGCCCCCCCTGCTTCTGTAGGTCATGAAAGGCTTTCAGGGCCGCCCCGGCCAACGCCGGGGTCGAAAGCAGGAAGGAGAACCGGGCGGCCGCATGCCGGTTGAGGCCGCGAAACAGGCCGGCCGAGATGGTGATCCCGCTGCGGGAAACGCCGGGGACGATGGCCAGCGCCTGCGAGGCCGCGATCGTCACCGCATCGCCGAGCGAGACCTCGCCGATGCCCTTCTGGAACCGGCCCGCGCGCTCCGCGAGGTAGATCACCACCCCGACGGCGATCAGCATGGCGCCAATGACGTAGGAGCTGCGCCAGGTCGTCTCGGCTTGAGCCTTGAAGACGTACCCGAGCACGGCAACCGGGATGGTCGCCAGCGCCAGGAGCCAGAGCAGCCGGCGGTTGAGTTCCAGCTCGGCGTCGTGGCGGTAAGGGATGCCTAGGCCCCCGAGCACGATTTGCAGCCAGTCGCGGAAGAAGTAGGCGACCAGCGCGGCCAGGGTGCCCAGGTGCAGGGCGATGTCGAAGTCCAGGCTATTGAGGGCCGGGTTGTTCCACCCCAGCAGGCGGGGAAGGATCACCAAGTGCGCGGTGCTGCTGATGGGCAGGAACTCGGTGAGACTCTGAACGACGGCCAGCACGATGACTTGGTAGAGCGGCATAGGGTCTTGCAGCCATGGTAGCGCACGACCCCGGCTTGACAGCGGCGGCAGAGCAGCGTGCTACCATACTCAAGTACCTGGAACCCATGCCCACGCTGGAAGCTTGGGGTGCGAGCGACCCCGGACTAATCCGCCAGAACAATGAGGACAGTTGGCAGATCGTCCCGGAGTTGCGCGTGGCCATCGTCGCCGACGGCATGGGCGGCGCCTCCTCGGGCGAGATCGCCTCGGCAATGACCGTTGAGGTCATCGCGGAACACCTGCGCAAGAGCCTGCTGGGCGTGCTTCCCGACGAGGTTCTCCAGGAAGCGATCCAGGAGGCTAATCGGCGTGTTCTCGAGCGCGCGCAGAGCGAGGAGGCGTGCGCCGGGATGGGCTCGACCGTGGTGCTGGCGTTCTGGGACCTGCCGCGGCTGCTAATCGCCAATGTCGGCGATAGCCGGGCCTACCTCTGGCGCGACGGCTCGCTAACGCAGCTTTCCTACGACCAAACGCTGGTCAACGAGCTGCGGGTGCGTTTCGGCCTGTCGGAGGAGGAAGTCAGCAATTTCCCGCACAAGAGCGTTCTCACGATGGCCGTGGGAACCACGGCGGAGCTGGCCATCCACACGCGCGAGGAGAGCCTCGAGCCCGGCGATGTGGTCCTGCTGTGCTCCGACGGGCTCTCCGGCCAGGTGCTCGAGCCGACGATCGCGGCGACGCTGTCGCGCGACACGGCGCTCGATGACCAGGTGCGCCAGCTCATCAACCAGGCCAAGGCCGCCGGCGCACCGGACAACGTGACGGTTGTGCTCCTGCGCTACAACGACTGGGAAATCGGGTAGTTCCGGGAGCCTGCCCGCGGCCCTGCGTGGTGAGAACTAGCCGCCCCACGCAAGGTTGGCCCAGCCTGGCCGATAAGCTCTTTGGAGGGGGGAACGGCAGGCGCGCCAAGTTATTATCACGCCCAGCGAAGCGCCAAGATTCCGTCCCCCCTATCTTCTGTCAATCCCCTGAAAAGACAAGGTTAGATCCGCGGCGCTTGACCTGCACTTAACCGCTGCATGATGGCGCAGCGGGCAGGTCGAAAGAAGGTCGCTGGCGGAGCGGCGCTCGAACCCGCCCGTTCCGTCGCCAGCCTGGTCCCACGGCACAAGCCGTGCGGCCGGCTGGAGACGACTCTTCACCTGGTCGAGCCGCGGGCGCCCAGCGAGCGGGAACGGCTGATCCTGGAGCACATGCCGCAGGTGCGTTTGATCGCCCGGCGCATCTTTGATCGGGTGCCGGCCTCGGTCGGCCTCGACGACCTTATCTCGGCGGGCACGCTCGGCCTGATCGCGGCGATCGACCGCTTCAATCCAGCCATGAACGTGAAGCTGAAAACTTATGCGGAGCACAAGATTCGGGGAGCCATCCTCGACAGCCTGCGCGAGCTGGACTGGGCCCCACGGCAGAAGCGCAAGAAGGCCAAACGGATCGAATCGGCCACCGCGGCCGCCGGGCAGCGCCACCAGCGCGCGCCGACCGAGGAGGAGGTGGCCTCGGAACTGCACCTCAGCCTGGACGAGCTGCACGGGTGGCTGGTCGAGGTGCGCGGCGTCAATCTGAGCAGCCTCGAAGCCGCCTCCGAGAACGGCGCCCAGGACCGGCTGAAGCTGGTCGGTGACGATGAAGAGCAATGGCCCTCCTGCATCCTGGAGCGCGCCGAGCTGGGGAGACTGGTCGACGATGCGATTGAGAAGATGCCCGGCATCGAGCGCATGGTGATCCGCCTGTACTACAAGAAGGAGCCTCGCCGGCCTGCACGAATCGCGCATTTCCCAGTTGAAGACGCAAGGCATTCTCCGGCTGCGCACCTACATGAGCAGGCGCTGGCCGTTGCACGGCGCGACGTGAGGAGCCGCTAGCGCGAGTACTTGGTGGCGCGGCGCGCGGCGTGGCGCTCCAGGGCGAGCTGGATGAGGCGGTCGATCAGGGCCGGATAGGACAGGCCGGTGGCTTCCCACATCTTGGGGTACATGCTGATCGAGGTGAAGCCCGGAATAGTGTTGATCTCGTTGATGTAGAGGCGGCCGGTGGCGGCCTCGCGCAGGAAGTCCACCCGGGCCATGCCTTCGCACTCGACGGCCTGGTAGCAGGCCACGGCGAGGCGGCGGACCTCCTCGGTCACCTCCGCGGGCAGATCCGCGGGCACTACCGTCTCGGCCTGGTTGAGCAGGTACTTGTCGTCGTAATCGTAGAACTCGCGCGAGGGCAGGATCTCGCAGGGCAAGGAAGCCTCGGGGTCCGCGTTGCCCAGGACGGAGCACTCCAGCTCGCGGCCGGCGATGGCGCGCTCGACGATGATCTTGCGATCGTACTCGGCGGCCAGGCGCAAGGCGGCCTCAAGCTCGGCGCGGTCTCTGGCCTTGGAGATGCCGAGCGAGGAGCCGAGGTTGGCCGGCTTGACGAACACGGGATAGGGGAGCTCGCGCTCGGCAGCGTCTGCCGATAGAGCCTCCCGCGTGAGCACGATGTACTCGATCACCGGCAGGCCGCGCTCCAGGCACAGCCGTTTCGTGATCTCCTTGTCCATCGCGATCGAAGACCCGAGCACCCCGGCGCCGACGTAGGGCAGGTCGGCCAGCTCGAGCAGGCCCTGCACCGTGCCGTCCTCACCGAAGGTGCCGTGCAAGACGGGGAAGACGACGTCGATTTCGAGGTTCGCGCCGGGCTCGGGCAGGATCGGCCGCGGCTCCCAGCGCCCTTCCGGAGTGATGAAGATCCTCGTGATCTCGTACCGGCGCGGGTCCATCGCCGCCATGACCGATTCGGCCGAGCGCACGGATATCTCGTGTTCGCCACTGCGCCCGCCGTAGACGACGGCGACTCTCAATCTGCTCATAGGATCCTTTTCCCCATCGCGGAAGCAACCAGCTCGACGGCCAGCAGCGCCGTTCGGTTCGCCTCGTCGTAGATGGGATTGACCTCGACGACCTCCAGGGAGGTCATGCGGCCCGAGTCTCCGATCATCTCCATGGCGAGGTGGGCCTCGCGATAGCTCAGGCCGCCGCGGACGGGGCTGCCTACGCCGGGCGCGTCCTGCGGGTCCACGGAATCCATGTCGAGGGAGACATGGAAGCCGTCCGTCCCGGCCGAGACGATCTCGAGCGCCTCTTCCATCGACGCCCGCATGCCGCGCTCGTCGATGTCGCGCATGGTGAAGGCGCGCACGCCGGAGTGCTTGACGTGGGGCTTCTCGAGCGCGTCCACGTCGCGGATGCCGATGAGCGCGACGTTCTTCGGGTCCACTTTCGGGGCGTATCCGAAGATGCGGGTGAGCTGGCGCGGGCCCGTGCCTACGATGCAGGCCAGCGGCATGCCGTGGACGTTGCCGCTGGCGCTGGTCTGCGGGGTGTTCATGTCGGGGTGCGCGTCGATCCACAACAGCCCCAGCTTCTGCTTCTTCTTGCGGAGGTGCTGCGACACTCCGGAGACGGTGCCGACGGCGATCGAGTGATCGCCGCCGATGACTATGGGCACCTGGCCGCGGGAGAGCGCCGCCTCGACCGCCTCAGCCAGCCGCAGGCAGGTGTGGGCGATCTGGGGAAGATAGCGCGCGCGGCGCGGGCCGGCCGGGACGCGCTCCGGCTGCTCGACCGCGACGTTGCCCAGGTCGGCGACCTTGCAGCCGAGCTCGGCCAGGCGTTGGCCCAGGCCGGCGAAGCGGATCGCCGAGACGCCCATATCGACGCCGCGCCGCCCGGCCCCCAGGTCGAGCGGCGCGCCAATTACCGCGATTTGCGGGTGAGGCATAAAGAGCACTGGCCGTGAGTGAACGTGAATGAACGGGAATACTTCAGATCTCCATTCGCATGGATTCGCGGCTTCCTCATGGCCTGGTCCGGTACAGCATCCGCGGGAAGGCGATGGTTTCGCGCACGTGCTCGATGCCGCAGATCCAGGCCACGCAGCGTTCGATGCCCATGCCAAAGCCGCCGTGCGGCACCGTGCCGTATTTCCTGAGGTCGATGTACCAGTCGAAGGCCTCCTTGGGCAGCTTCTGCTCCTCGATCCGCCGGAGCAGCAAGCCGAGGTCGTGGACCCGCTGGCCGCCGCCGACGAGCTCCCCGTAACCCTCGGGCGCGAGCACATCGACGCCGAGCACGACCTCGGGCCGCTCGGGATCGGGCTGCATGTAGAAGGCCTTGATCTCGGCCGGGTAGCGGTCCACCATCACCGGGCGGTCGTAGTCCTCGCCCAGAAGCGTTTCGTCGGGGTTGCCGAAGTCGCCGCCCCACTGGATCTCGCTGCCCTTGGCCTGGAGGCGCCTCACCGCCTCGTCGTAGCTGATCCGCGGAAAGGGCGCCTGGACGCACTCCAGCTTCGAGACATCCCGCTCCAGGTCCTTGAGTTCCGCGCGGCGGTTCTCCAGCACGCGGCCGACGACGTGGACGATCAGCTCCTCGGCCACCTGCTTGACGTCCTCCAGATCCGCGTACGCCATCTCGGGCTCCACCATCCAGAACTCGGTGAGGTGCCGCCGCGTCTTGGAGCGCTCGGCGCGGAACGTCGGCCCGAAGCAGTAGACCTTGCCGAAGGCCGCCGCGGTCGCTTCGTTGTAAAGCTGGCCGGACTGCGCGAGGTAGACCGTCTCCTCGTCGAAGTAGTTCACCTCGAACAGGCTGGTGGTGCCCTCGCAGGCGGCGGGCGTGAAGATCGGCGTATCGACCAGGATGAAGCCGTGCGAATCGAAGTACTCGCGCACCGCGCGGACCACCTCGTGGCGGATGCGCAGGATGGCGTGCTGGCGCCGGCTGCGCAGCCACAGGTGGCGGTGGTCCATCAGGAAGTCGATGCCGTGCTCTTTGGGCGTGATGGGGTACGGATCGCTCTCGGGAACCCGCTGAATGATCTCGGCGCCCTCGATGTCCATCTCGTAGCCGCCCGGCGCGCGCTGCTCGGCGCGGATCCGGCCGGTGAGCACGATGGAGGACTCCTGGGTGAGGTTCTTCAGCGCCTCGAAGAGCTCCTCGGCGAGCGCGCCCTTCACGCCGACGCACTGCATGATGCCCGTGCCGTCGCGCAGCAGCGGGAACACGATTTTTCCGGAGCGGCGCAGGTTATAGAGCCAGCCGGGGATGGTGACCGTCTGGCCAACGTGCCGTGCGGCCTGCTCGATGGTGATCCGTGAAGGCCTGTCTTGCCCGGTCATCTAGAGGTTCTCCAGACGCTCGAAGATCGCAACCACGTCGTCGATAGGGTGCTTGCGCTCGGGGTCCTCTTTGAGCTCGAGCACGAGCGGGAACTGATCGCCGCAGGAGCGCAGAAGTCCCATCGTCCGGCGCCAG
>JBEKLJ010000137.1:0-9459 GCA_050010255.1 Bryobacteraceae bacterium | reverse complement strand
CCCCGGCCGTCTTTTCGACGCAGTCGTGGGCCGGCACATCCTTATCCACACATCGGACCCGCTAGCCGTCCTCAAACACTGCCGCGATCTCCTCCAGCCCCGCGGCCTCGCCGCTTTTCAGGAATATGACTTTCAGCTCATCCCGCCTTCTTACCCCTCGACTCCGTTGCGCGACTGCGTCTTTGCCATCATGAACGGCTGCTTCGCAAAGGCGGTCCATGCCAACATCGGAAGCCGTCTTTTTCGTCTTTTCACCGAAGCAGGCTTCGCCCACCCTGATTGCCGTGTCGAGTTCCCGGTGGAGGGTGGGCCGGACAGCCCCTGCCACGAATTGCTGGCCGAGACCCTGCGCACCATTCTGCCGCGCGCCAGAGTCCTGAACGTCCCAGGTGCCGCGGACATCGACATCGACACGCTGGAGCAGCGCCTTCGCGAGGAGGCCACGATAACGGGAGCAGGTCTTCCCGGCAGTATGATGTTCAGTTGCTTCGCCCGCCGCCTGTGAATCCAGCCTTAATCCGTCCGCAAGCAGAACCTGCTCCAGGCAACCCTACGGCGTATCAGAAGTCACGACGGCCGGAGCGAGGTTGCGCTTGTACTTGCACGCGGGGTTCGGGCAGGCGGCGACGTGGCCGGCCTTCAAGCGCTTCTCGAGCAGATACGGGCTGCCACAGCTCGGGCACTTCTCGGCCAGCGGCTTCTGCCAGGCGACGAACTTGCACTCGGGGTAGCGGGCGCAGCCGTAGAAAGTCTTGCCGCGCCGGGAGCGGCGCTCGATGATCTGGCCCTGGCCGCACTCCGGGCAGGTCACGCCGATGGTCTTCTGCTTGACGAACTTGCAGGCTGGGTAGTTGCTGCACGCGGTAAACTCGCCGAAACGGCCGTGCTTGAGGGCCAGCCGGCTGCCGCACTGCGGGCAGGTCTCATCCAGCAGGACGTCGGGCTTGCGCTCGGCGCCGCCGATGCGCCGGGTGGTCTTGCACTCGGGATAGCCGGAGCAGGCGTAAAAGGTGCCGAAGCGGCCGCGTTTGAGCACCATCGGCCGGCCGCAGTTGTCGCAGTACTCCTCGTCCTGGCCGTCGGTGAGGTCGGCGCCCTCGACGTCGGGCAAATCCGCGGTCAGCTCACGCGTATTGCTGCACTCGGGATATCCCGAGCACCCGATGAAGCTGCCGTGCTTGCCCCACCGGATCACCATGGGTTTGCCGCAGCGGTCGCACACCAAGTCGGTGGGTTTCTCCATCCGCTTGATGTCGGTCATGTGCTCTTCGGCGTGGCTCAGGTCTTCCTTGAACTTGACGTAGAACTCGCCGATGGCGGCGCGCCAGTCGAGCTTGCCCTCCTCGATCTCGTCTAGCTCCTCCTCCATGCGCGCCGTGTAGGTGATGTCGAAGATGTCGCCAAAGGCTTCGACGAGCAGGTCGGTGACCACCATGCCGAGCTCGGTGGGCAGAACGCGGCCGCTCTCCTTCCTCACGTAGCCGCGGTCCTGGATGGTGGAAATGATCGAGGCGTAGGTGGAGGGCCGGCCCACCCCGTCCGCCTCGAGCTTCTTGACTAGCGTCGCCTCGGTGTAACGGGGCGGCGGCTCGGTGAAGTGCTGCTCGGGCTGGAGGGAGCGGAACTTGAGGCTCTCGCCCTCGCTGACGGCGGGCAGCTTGTGCCGCAGCTCCTCGTCCTCTTCGTCCTTCTGGTCCTTGCCCTCCTCGTAGACGGCCATGAAGCCGTCGAAGCGCCGCACCGAACCGGTGGCGCGGAAAAGGTAGCGGGCGCCGTCCTGGCCCTGGGCGGAGACATCGACGGTGGTCTGGTCGAACACGGCCGGCATCATCTGCGAGGCCACGAAGCGCTGCCAGATCAGACGGTACAGCTTCAGCGCGTCATCCTCCAGGTACTTCTCGACCGACTCGGGCGTGCGCATCACCGCGGTCGGGCGGATGGCTTCGTGGGCGTCCTGGGCGCCCTTCTTGCCGCGGTAGAAGTTGGGCGACTCCGGCACGTGCTCGGGACCGAACCGGGCGCCAATGAACTGGCGCGCCTCGTGCAGCGCCTCCTCGGCCACGCGGGTCGAGTCGGTGCGCATGTAGGTGATCAGGCCGGTGGGGCCCTCCTTGCCGAGCGCGACGCCCTCGTAGAGCCGCTGGGCCAGCCCCATGGTCCGCTTGAGGCTGAAACGCAGCTTGCGCGAGGCCTCCTGCTGGAGCGTGGAGGTGATGAACGGCGGGACGGCGTACCGTTTCTTCTCGCGGGCGAGGATGCTCTGGACCAGGTATGCCGCCCCTTCGAGCGTCGTGAGGAACACCTCGGCCGCGGCCTGGTCCGGAATCTCGAGGCCCTCCTCGTTGCGCTTGATGAGCCGCGCCGTCAGCACCGGCGGCTTCTTCGCGCCCAGGCTGACGTCGATGGTCCAGTACTCGCGCTTCTCAAAGGCGCGGATCTCGCGCTCGCGCTCGACGATGAGGCGCACGGCGACGGTCTGGACCCGGCCGGCCGAGAGGCCGCGGCGCACCTTGTCCCAGAGCAGCGGAGAGATCTTGTAGCCCACCAGGCGGTCCAGCACGCGCCGCGCCTGCTGCGCCTCCACCAGGCTCATGTTGACGGCGCCCGGGTGCTCGAAGGCCCGGCGGATGGCGTTGGGGGTGATCTCGTTGAACATCACCCGGCGGACGCGCGGGCCGTTCTTCTTTCCCTCCAGCTCCTCCTGGAGGTGGTAGCAGATCGCCTCGCCCTCGCGGTCCGGGTCGGCCGCCAGGTAGACGGTGTCGGACTTGCGGGCCACCTGCTTGAGCTCGTTGATCAGCTTGCGCTTGCCTTCGATGATCACGTAGGTGGGCTCGAAGCCGTGTTCCACGTCCACGGCGAGGTCTCGCTTGGGGAGGTCCTTGACGTGGCCGAGCGAGGCCTTGACTACGAAGTTCCTGCCAAGGTACTTGCCGATGGTCTTTGCCTTCGCCGGGGATTCGACGATGACCAGAGAATTGGGCATAGGGCTATGAATCCGCGTTCAGTGTACCAGCACACGTACCGTCTTGCCCCGCTTTGCCTGGAATTCCCACTGGGCTGGTACCTGAAACGACTCTCACCACACTCTAACAAAATTCTTCCCGGGAAGCTGCCGGATCGTGCCCGCCATCTCCAGCTCGAACAGCGCGGCGATGGCTTCCGAGGAGGAGATGGCCTCCAGGCGATCGAGCAGAGCATCGATGTGCGTGGGGGTCTCAACCCGAAGCAGTTGCAGGACCTGGCGGGCGATTGTGCTGAGGCCCTCGGGCGGCTGCGAGGCGCCGGAGGCCGCCGGGGCGTTGCCGTCGCCGTCCTCGGCGAAGAGGCGCCCTTGGGCGCGGCTGGCCAGCTCGCGGCGGTGCTCGGGGGCGAGCTCGACCACGATGTCGTTCCAGTCCTGCACCAGCTTGGCGCCCTGCTTGATGAGCAGGTTCGGCCCCCAGCTCAGCCTGGAGATGATGCTGCCGGGGACGGCGAAGACTTCCCTGCCCTGCTCGAGCGCCATGCGGGCGGTGATGGCCGAGCCGCTGTATTGCGCGCCCTCGGTCACCAGCACGCCCAGGCTGAGGCCGCTGATCACGCGGTTCCGGATGGGGAAGTTCTGGGGATAGGCGGGGGCGCCCATGGGGAATTCGGAGACCAGCAGGCCTCGCTCGGCGATCTGGGCGGCGAGCTTGCGGTTCTCCGACGGGTAGACCACGTCCACGCCGCAGCCCAGGATGGCGACGGTGAGGCCCTCGGCGGCGAGCGCCCCGCGGTGCGCGGCCGAGTCGATGCCGCGCGCCATCCCGCTGGCGATGGTGAGGCCGGCGCGGGCGAGGTCGCCGCTGAGCCGCTCGGTAACGGCCAGGCCGTAAGGGGTCGGCCGCCGCGTGCCGACGATGGCCAGCATGAGCGAGCCGAGCAGCTCCACCTGCCCGCGGACGAACAGCAGCGCGGGCGGATCGAAGATCTCCTTGAGCAGCGCCGGATAGCGCGGGTCCCCAAGCACGATCAGCTCGGCCCCGCATTCCTGGAGCTTCTGCTGCTGGAGGACCGCATCGTCAAAGGCGCACCCGCTCGAGATGCTCTGGGCCACGCTGCCGGCGACCCCCTGCGCTTCCAGCTCGCTGCGGGACGCGCGCAGGATGGCCTGCGGCGAGCCGTAGCGCACCAGCAGCCTGACGGTGGTCCGGGCGCCGAGTCCGGGCACCACTCTGAGCGCGAGCCAGTCGAGTTGTTCTTCCTGGGTGAGAAGCCCCGCAACGCCTGCCATCAAACTAGTTGTGCCGCCGGGCGCCAAAGAATCTCAGGCTGCCGGGCCGGAAAGCGGAGGCATGCGGCCAGCCGCGCATTGGAGGCCGCCGGCCGAGCGCAGCATAGTAGATAAGAACGCTGACTGACCAACAGCAGGTGGCTCAACAAAATTACCCTCCTGATCGATGAAATCAGCGGGGATCAGGGCGGCAAGGTTCTACTTTGCAGCAGCCCGTGTCTTGACGAAGCTCAAGATCGCCGCCTCGTCGCACTGCCGAAGTTCCGGGAACCGGTCTCGAAGGAATTGGATCATCTGCGCCCGGTAGCGCCTGCCCTGCTCGATAGCATCCGCCACGAACAGGAAGCCGGCCGGACGGCCGGCCTCGACCAGCTCGCGGGCGCTTTCCGTTCGCACCCCGGTCGAGGTTGAACCGGCGAGCATTTTCTCAAGGAAGGGCAAAGCGGCTTCTCCGTAAGCCCGGTGCAGAGCGTACGGCAGGCTCCTCAGTCCCCGGTCCGACCCGTCTTCGCCGCCTGGTGTCAGTGCAAGTTCGGCCAGCTTCGGAAGGTCCGGCAATGAAGGGTGCCAGGTTAGAGCCACCGCAGCCTGTTCTCGTGCGACGTTGTGGTTCACCAGGCGCCACAGAGCCTCGTGCGCACGGGAGTCCTCCAAGGAACCCAGAGCAGATGCGTACTCGGCGGCAGTCTGCGGGTTGGCTGCGCTTGCAACGTGATCGGCGGCGCCAATCGCGGCGTTCGCAAACCTGGCACGGGCTGCCTGGCTGACCCGCGATTTGTCCATGGAACTCACCGCACCCATCGCCGTGACCGCGCCTTGGAGCAGAAGGGCGGAGTCGGATCGCAGGTACGGAGTCACGGTCTCGAGGAGGCTGTCGTAATTGGCGACAGAGCCCTTCACTCCCCGCGCAAGGAAGTGCACGGCGACATCGGAGGGCCCTCGCGTGCGCACGAACTGCATCACGCTGGCAGCGGCCTGATCGGCCGGCCAATAGGTGAGTCCGTACATTGCGAACCGGCGCACCAAACTCTCCGGATGGTGAAGATAGGGCAGCAGCAACTGAAGCGACAGCTCATCAGGAATGCCCAGAATGTTTGGCAGGAAGTCGGTCAGTAGTCCTACGGTGTCGGCGGGAGCTTGAGCACTGGCTTCTGCCAACCATCGGGCGCGGTCCTGCGGAGTGCCGGGTTGGATCTCGATCCCCACCCAGGCCGACTGGAGCACGGGTGTCCTGTCCGAGCTCCAGTCCCTCAGTACCGTGTACCTTACCTCGTAATGTCCCGGCTTCTCGAATCTGTACTGGAGGTGGAGCGGAATCCTTCCCGTGTGCTGCGACGGACCGGGGAGCGCAATGAATCCGCATGGCATCCCGCCCATCCGTATTCCATCGAACGCCTGGGACGACAGGGAAGCAATTCGAGGCAGAAGTCTCCCGTTTCGTCTCACCTCAACTTCACTACACCCGAAGGACGCCGGATGAACATCGAACGGATACTGGATCCTCCCGCCGGCCAAGGAAACGCGCAACCAAACGGGCAAACCCACTGCGGCGGGGCTTTCAATGGAGAGAATCTCGGCGCCACTGGAATTCGAATCTCGGGTAGGCGCCGTGTCACTGCCACCGCACACCGATGCGACAGCACAGCTCATCACCACGACGAAGAATCTTAAACCGGCCATACCCGCTCCTGAATGGGAGCCCCCCGGCTCTCAGCCTGGAAGATGTGCAATTCCCTGCTTACGTCAGACGTCGGGCCCAGTGTCCGGGGACCACTTAACCAAGATTTCCGTTTTCGGATCCTGGCCGCCCTCCATTCTACGCCCAAGCGCCTCTGTTGAAACCGTTCCTTTCATCCTTCGATCCCGAGCGACTCCAGCGTTCCTGGAAGGGGCTAACTCCGGCTCCTGCGGCTACGGGAAAACCCGGAAGTGCGCAATTTCAAGCGATTTCCCATGCGCGCGCCGCAGCAGATTGCTGGTGAAACATCCGGGCCAGGCGCCGACCATGCGGCAGGCCACACATCGCCCAGCCGCGCACTACAGGCCCTTTGTTATCCTGAGGTCTGACCCCACTTCCCACTCTGGAAGCAAGACTTTGAGAATCGGTTTCGTCAGTCTCGGCTGTCCGAAGAACCTCGTCGACACCGAGGTCATGATGGGCCACTTGGCGGCGCGAGGCCACGAGCTGACGGTCCGGCCGGAGGAGGCCGACGCCATCGTGGTCAACACCTGCAGCTTCATCGACCCGGCCAGGCAGGAGTCCGTGGACACGATTCTGGAGATGGCGGAATTCAAGCGCACGGCCGGAGTGAAGCGGCTGGTGGTGGCCGGCTGCCTGGTGGAGCGGTTCCGGGACGAGATTCGGGCGCAGATTCCCGCGGTGGACGCGGTCGTGGGCACGAACGAGATCGAGGCTATCGTGCGCGCCTGCGAGGGGGAGGGCGGCCGCGCCCTTCGAGCCTCCAGCCGCAAGCCGTACCTGTACCACGATCGGACGCCGCGCGTACTCGTGACGCCGCCGCACTACGCCTACATCAAGATCGCGGAAGGCTGCGACCACCCCTGCTCCTTCTGTGTGATTCCGCAATTTCGCGGGCGCTACCGCAGCCGGCGGCCCGAGTCCGTGGTGGCCGAGGCGCGGCGGCTGCTGGGCTGCGGCGTGCGCGAGCTCAACCTGGTGGGGCAGGACACTACCTCCTACGGCGAGGACCTCGGGATCAAGGACGGCCTGGCGCTGCTGCTCGCGCGCCTGGCTGCGATCGAGACGCCGCGCCGGAAGTGGGTGCGCTTTCTCTATGCCTACCCCAACAAGGTCACGCAGAAGCTGCTGGACACAATTGCCGCGCACCCCGCGCTGGTGAAGTACATCGATTTGCCGCTGCAGCACTCCAGCGCGCGGCTGCTCAAGCGCATGCGCCGGGGCGGCACTGGGGAGCAGTTCCTGAAGCTGCTCGAGCGCATCCGGCGCACCATCCCCGGCGTGGCCGTACGCACCAGCATGATCGTCGGTTTTCCGGGCGAGACCGAGGCGGACTTCGAAGAGCTTTGCGGGTTCGTCCAAGCGGCGCGGTTCGACCACCTCGGGGTCTTCTCCTACTCGGACGAGCAAACCAGCCGCAGCTTTCGCCTGGACGGCAAAGTGGGTCGCCGCGCCATCTACAACCGCGGGCGCCGGCTCATGGCCCTCCAGCGGAAGGTGGCGCGCGCGCGGAACCGCGCGCTGGTGGGGCGCGAGGTGGATGTGCTGGTCGAGGGGCCGTCGCCCGAAACCGATCTGCTCTGGCAAGCGCGCATGGGCACGCAGGCGCCGGAGATCGATGGCGTATGCCTCATCAACGACGTCCAGGGCGCGCCGCCGCGGCGCGGGCAGATTCGGCCGCTGCGCATCACCGCGGCACATGATTATGATCTGGTGGGGACGCTGCTCGAGGCGCCCGAGGGGGAGAGCCGGCCGGGGCCGCGGAGTCCGCTGGTGATTCTGCCTGCTTCGAGCGTGCGGCCCTCGCCGCAGGCGCGCACATGAAATGCCCGATCTGCCAGAAGAGCGTGGAACCAGGGGGCGGCTGGGTTCCGTTTTGCAGCGATCGCTGCCGCCTGATCGACCTGGGCAACTGGGCCAGCGAGAAGTACCGCATCCCGGCGCCGCTGGAGCCAAGCGCCGCGGACCAGGGGGAACCCGAGCAGCATGAGCAGCCAGAGCGCGGCCAAGGCCAGTAAGACCGACACGCTGCTAGCGACTCCGCTCGCCACGTGGTTCGGCTGCGGCTATGCGCCGCTGGCGCCCGGCACCGCCGGCTCGGCTGGCGCGCTGGCGCTGGCAATCCTGCTGGCGTACGTCGGCTGGAGGCCGTGGCACTTCGGCGCGCTCGCACTGGCCCTGCTCCCGGCGGGCGTCTGGGCCGCGGGCCGGCTGGCGCGGCGCCTCGGGGAGAAGGATCCGGGAGTGGTAGTGATCGACGAGGTCATCGGGCAGTGGATCTCGATCGCGGGCGCGACCGCGCTGAACTGGAAGGCGTGGCTGGCGGCGTTCCTTCTGTTCCGCGCGCTGGACATCTGGAAACCCTGGCCGGCGCGGCGGCTCGAGAACCTGCCCGGCGGATACGGCATTGTGGCCGACGACGTCGCGACCGGAATCTATGCCGCGCTTGTGTTATTCGCGGCGGGATGCTTCAATTTGTATTGAGTATGGGGACGCACAGGGATGCTGAGGGCAAGCCGCAAATCTCGGCGGTGATTCCGCCGGCGGCGATCGCGGGCGGCGAGTTCCAGATCCGCGGCAAGGGCTTTGCGACCAAAGCGGCCCGCCCCCGGGTGAGCTTCGGCGAGGCCGAAGCGCCGCTGGTCATCGGCTCGGACTCCTTTGTGATCGCGCGCGTGCCGGAGACGGCTTCGGTGGGCGAGCTGATCGTTCGGAACGGCCAGCATGCCAGCTCGGTGTGGACCTGCGAGATCGGCATCCAGATCGCCGACGGCGTGCATCCCGTCGCCAACCCGGCCGTGGACGCCGCCGGGAACATCTTCACGACCTTCAGCGGCCCGCGCGGGCAGAAGACGCCGGTGTCGGTCTACAAGGTGGACCTGCACTACGAACTCAAACCGTTCCTGTCCGACATTCTGAACGCCACCGCGCTGGCCTTCGACCGGGAGGGCCGGCTGCACGTCTCCAGCCGATTCGACGGCATCGTCTACCAGGTCACCTCCACGGGCAATATGTCGGTCTACGCGGAGGGAATGGGCGTGGGCACGGGCCTGGCCTTCGATGAGGAAGAGAACCTCTACGTGGGCGACCGCCAGGGCACCATCTTCAAGATCAGCCCCTCGCGGCAGATTTACGTGTTCGCGACGCTGGAGCCGTCGATTGCGGCTTACCACCTGGCTTTCAGCGGCGATGGATACCTGTACGTGACCGGGCCGACCACGTCGAGCTTCGACGCGGTATACCGCGTCTCGCGGAGCGGCGAGGTCGAGGTCTATTTCCGCGGGCTGGGCCGTCCGCAGGGCCTGGCCTTCGACGCCGAGGGCCGCCTCTACGTCGCCGCCTCGCTGGGCGGCTGGCGCGGCATCGTGCGGATCGGCGAAGACCGCCGGCCGGAGCTGTTCGTTTCCGGCCCCAACGTCGTGGGTCTCGCCTTCACACCCTCGCAAGCGATGATCGTCGCCACCAACAGCGCGCTCTACCGCGTGGACGCCGGCGTCCGGGG
>JBEKLJ010000136.1:0-9459 GCA_050010255.1 Bryobacteraceae bacterium | reverse complement strand
TCGGGGTGAGTCCTCGACGTACTGTTCAAGTACGCCTGCGGGCTCACCCCGTCGCGCGCCTTGAATCTACCGGCCTCGCGCGGCGCCTCGCTTCGAACGGTGTGAGAAGATCGGGCTAGCGGATCGGGACGAAGGCGCCGGCCGTTTGCTGGGGGCCAGGCCCTTGCGCAGGGCGACGAGGTCATTCGCCTATCGGATTGGGAGAAAGACCCGAAAGACGCTGCCCTTGCCCGGCTCGCTTTCGACTGCCGTCTTGCCGCCGTGCAGGTCCACGATCCTCGAGACGATGGCCAGACCGAGGCCCAGGCCCTCCTTCTTGGTGGTGAAGAAAGGGTTGAAGATGCTCTCCATGTCCGGGGCGTCGATGCCGGCCCCGCGGTCGATCACCGAGATCTCGACGTTGCCATCCGCGATGCGCGTCTTCACCGTGACCTCGCCGCCCGGCGGGGTGGCTTGGGCCGCGTTCAGCAGCAGGTTGTAGAGCACGCGTTCCATCAGCTCGGCGTCGAAGCTGAAGGGAGAGACCTCCGGCGAGTAGTTCCGGTAGACCGTGACGTCGTAAGGCGGCATGGCGCGCCCGAGCTGGCTGATCGCGCGGTCGATCACCTCGGTCAGCTCGGCGCGAGCCGGCTTCAGCTCCAGCGGGCGGGCGAACTCCAGGAAGCGCGTGACCAGCGAGTTGGTGCGATCCACCTCCGAGGAGATGAAGCCGGCCAGCTCGGCGATCACCTCGCTGCCGGGGGGGACGTTCTTGACCAGCATCTCCGCCGAGGCGCGAATGGTGCCCAACGGGTTTCTGAGTTCGTGCGCCAGGCCGGCCGAAAGTTGGCCGAGGGCCGCCAGCCGCTCCGCGCGTCGCACCGCGGCTTCGGCTGCCTGCAAGCTTTGGTTAGCCTGAACGAGCTGCTCGGCGGCGGCCTGCGCGCGCAGGGCCTCGGTTCGCTGCGCCTCGGCCAGGCGCTGAGTGAGGTGCCCCACGACGGCCAGAAACACCAGACGCAGCCAAAGCTCCGGGACCTGGTCCGGCGGAATGGTGTAGCGGTCCCAGTCGAGCACGAGCAGGAACGAGAGGTAGGTGGCGCACGCCAGCACCGTGAAGACGACGGTGCCGGCAATTCCCAGCGTGGTGGCCGCGGAGACCACAGGCACCAGCAGGATCCAGTAATAGCTGCTGGTCACGCCGCCGGTCTGGCTCATGATGGCGTAGCCCAGCGCCAGCTTCAGCAGGTTGGAGACGATGGCGCCGCGCGGCGGCGCCAGGAAGGCGATCTTCTGCTCCAGGACCTGGAGAATGGCGAGCGCGAAC
The DNA here is from genome assembly GCA_050010255.1 of Bryobacteraceae bacterium. Taxonomy (GTDB): domain Bacteria; phylum Acidobacteriota; class Terriglobia; order Bryobacterales; family Bryobacteraceae; genus JBEKLJ01. Next base: position 8,153 of record JBEKLJ010000136.1, on the reverse strand, counting down.
AGCAGCGCGATTACGCCGGCATCGCGCTGCGGTCCGGTCGCCGCCATGACGCTGAACAGCAGCAGCCACACCAGGTCGTGCGGACGGATCCACTGGCGCCAGCGGGCGGAGGCCACCGAGCTATCTTAGCTCGGCTGCGGGCGTCGCGGCCCGCGGGACAGCCCGGCTGCGGTTTGCGGACGGGTTGCCCCTATGGCGGGCGTCACCAGGGCTGCCGTCATCTAGCGGTGGAGCGCAGCGCGTCGAGGAACTCGCCCGGCTTCGCCACCGTCAGCAGCAGCGAATAGCCCTGGCGCGTCGGGAGCGAGACCACCCGGTCTCGTGCGGTGACAAACGCCAGGGCCTTGTCGCCGCTCTTGGTCTTGAACCATCCGGCGCTGTAGCCCGGCAGCCCGATCCCGTTGGTGCGCCAGGAGAGCTGGTGCTGCCTGTCGGTTCGGAGATCGACGATGGACGCCTGTTCGACCACCAGATCTTGCAGCGGCACCGATCGCCCGTAGAAGGCGCTGCGGATTCGCAGCCCCTCGGAGGAGACCTCGAACCGAACCTGACGCGCCGACCACGCCATCCACGCGAACAGAATCGCCATGCCCGTCATTACGGCGAGAAGGACCGTCGTCGTGACCGTGAATGCCCAGCCCGATGGCGGGACTAGCTCGGAAACCTGTTTCATTGGCGTCCTCCCGGGTGTTCCTTCCCCTGGTCCTCGAGCATCAGCCGCAGCCGCTCCAGCTCCCGGCGCAGCTTGCGGTCGCGCGCGAAGAGCAGGCCGACGAAGCCCAGCAGGACCAGCCAGGCGGTGAGCAGGCCGTAGAACAGGAATACGAAATTGCGTGCGTATTGGTCGGGCGTGAATCCGCCGGCAACCTGAAGGAGAAGCGACAGCATAGGCGTCATTGTTTCACCAATTCTTCCTGACCGCGGAATCTTTGCGTCTTCGCGGTGAACTCATAGCGCATGAGCCTCCCGGCGCAGCGCGTCGAGCTCGCGCGAGAGGCGCTCCTGGCGCATGCGCAGCTCCAGCAGCAGGTAGCCCACGAGCAAAATCGGGATCCAGTTGAAGAACAGCATGAACCAGTACTCCGGGCTCATGTGGCCGCCGGTGCTGCCCCAGACGACGGGCTGCGGATGGTGCGTCCTCCACCACTGGATCGAGAAGAAGATGATCGGCACGTCGGCGAAAGCGAAAATCGAGACGACGGCGGACATCCTGGCGCGTTCGGTGGGCTCCTCGATAGCGCGGCGCAGCATGACGTAGCCGGCGTAGAGGAGCCAGCCGACCAGCATCGAGGTCAGCCGCGGGTCCCATACCCAGAACGCGCCCCAGATTATGCGCCCCCAGATCATGCCGGTGAGGAGGTTGGCCGCGCCGAAGGCCAGCCCGACCTCGGTGACGGCGGCGGCGAAGGCGTCATAGCGCAGGTTCTTCGAGGCCAGGTAGAGAATGCTCGCGACCAGCGCCGCGAAGAACGCCACGAACGCCGTCCAGGCCATGGGCACGTGGAAGAAGATGATGCGGAAGATGGGGCCCTGCTCCTGCTCGTCCGGGAACACCAGCAGGATGAGCGCCAGGTTGCCCGCCAGCAGCAGCGCGGCGAGCCAGCTAGAGACGGCGACGGCTTTGTCCCGCATTGTCACCTCACCATAACGGTTTCAACCAGAGCCACCGCCAGCGCGGTGAAAATCACGTCGAAGACCACCAGCAGCCGGACCCAGATCATCAGCTCGGCCGTGAGCGGCTGGCCCATGACCAGCGGCGAGGTCAACTGCACCGCTGCCAGCAGGCACGGAATCAGGATCGGGTAGACCAGCATGGGCAGCATCAGCTCGCGCAGCCGCAGGTTCACGGTCAGCGCGCTGAAGATCGTCCCCACCACCGTCACGCCCCACGTGCCCAGGACGATGACCACGAGCAACGACGGGAGCCGGCCCGTCCAGTGGACGTTGTAGAAGACGCCGAACACCGGCAGGCAGACCAGCTCGACCGCCAGGAGCAGCGCGAAGTTGGCGAGCGCTTTGCCGAGGAACAGCGCTGCGCCGGACATGGGCGCGGCGATGAGCGCGTCCAGGCAATCGTTAGCCAGCTCGCGGGCGAAGCTGCGATTCAGGATCAGCGCGCCGGCGAAGGCGAACACCAGCCAGAGGAGGCCGCCCGAGATTTCCCGCGTCTGCGCTTCGGTGGGCTCGAAGGCGAAGCTGAACAGCAGCAGGATGACCAGCGCGAAGGCGAGCGAGGAGTTCAGCGCCTCCTTGGTGCGCAGCTCCGAGCGGAGGTCCTTGGAGGCGACCGTGAGGACCTGGCGGACGAAGCTCAGCCGCGGGCGCCGGGCGGGGGTGCGGACTGGGGCTCCCCGTAGTGCCGGTACAGCCATCCCGTATCCTCCAACATTTCCGCGGTGCGCTCGCCGGCGTGGGCCAGGCGCCCGCGCACCAGCAGCGCGACGTGTGTGGCCAGCTCGAGCGCCTCGCGGAGCTGGTGCGTCGAAATCACGACGGTGCGGCCCTGCTCGACGGCCTCGCGCAGCAGCGCCTGGAGCAGCGCGATGGCGCGGTCGTCCAGGGCCGTGAACGGCTCGTCCAGCAGCAGCACCGAAGGGTCGTGCAGAAACGCGCGGGCGACGGCCAGCCGCTGCCGCATGCCGCGCGAGAACTCGCGGACCAGCCCGTCCCCGACGCGCTCCAGGCCAGTGCGCTCGAGCCACTCCGAAGCGGCGCGCTCCGGGTCCTCCAACCCGTAAATGCGCCCGAACAGCCGCAGGTTCTCCAGGGCCGAAAGCTCGTCGTAGAGCGAGATGGCGTGGCCGAGCACGCCGATCTCACGGCGCGCGGCCTGGGCGCGCGGCTCGGCGCCGTGGATCGCCACCCGCCCGCGCGCCGCCCGCGACAGCCCGGCCACGATCTTCAGCAGCGTGGTCTTGCCCGCGCCATTGCGGCCCAGCAGCGCCAGGCAGGCGCCCGGCTCGACCGAGAAGCTGATGTCGCGCAGGGCAGGGAAGTCGCCGTAGTATTTCCAGACGCCCGCGGCCTCGATGGCTTTCATCCGCCCTGCTTGCTCCCCGCGCCGCCCTGAGCGGCGCCGCCCCGTGATGCCCGGCCCCGCTGGTAGAGCAGCGCGAAACCGAGCGCCAGCACGGCCAGCGTCAGGGCCAGAACGATGGTCCGCTGGTCTTCGAAGCCCGGCGGCAGGATGGTGCGAATAGGCGGACCTGAGTCGTCGCTCTCCTCGCCGCCCGCCGGCGCGGCGGAGCGGAAGGATCCCGTGCCCTTCAACCTCAGCGTGAGGGCCGCGCTAGCCGTCTCGAAGATCGCGGCCTGCGTGCTCGGCTCGTGCCCCAGCGGCTTCAGGCCGTCGCCCTCGAGCGTGACGCCGCTGGGTACGGCCAGGCGCGTTGTGGTCTTGTAGAACACCCTACTCGAAAATGTTCCGGGGTCCGTAAACGGCAGGCTGTACGTGACGTCGATGCGCGTTTCCCCGGGCTCGCCGGGGAAATCCAGCCTGTAGACGCCAGCCGGTCCTGCCGGCGCCGCCTCGCGTGCGACCGGCGCGCCGCCCGGGGCGGTCTCCGCCACGCGCAGGCTGCCCCTGGCCGCTTCGGGGACAAAGAAACGCAGGCTGCCCTTGGCCGGGCCGGTGGAGGCTGCCGTGCCGGGGTTCGTGAAAAAGAACGATTCGGTGACGCCGAGCTGCCCCCCCGCAGGCTCCAGCAGCATGGTGTGGCCGGAGACCTGGGCCGCGGCCTGCGGCTTGCCCGCGGTGCGGCTCGCGGCGGCGGCGTCCACGGCAGCCAAGGCGGCTGCCGCGCTGAGGAGAACGGCGAAACGCCTCATTTAGCCGGCGCCTCCGCCGCCATCGGCTTGCCGCACTCGCCGCAGAACTTCATCGGGCCCGGGAACTTCGCTCCGCACTGGGGACAGGTGTACGCGGCGGGGGCAGCCTGGCGCCCGCCGGGCGCGCCCGAGGCGGCCTTGGCGCCCGGCTGCGGGGCTTTGAGCTGCGGCGCCGCCTTCTGAGCGGCGCCCTGAACGGCGTCGATTGCGGCCAGCACGGCCGCCAGCTCGCGCTCCAAGCCCTGCTTGGTCTCACGGTAGTCTGGGTCGGAGAGCTTCCCCACGCGGTGCTCGAACTGAAGGTCGCGCAGGTTGTCGTAAATGGCCGCCCGGCGCTCATCCAGGTGCTTGAAGGGCGAGACCGGCTCGAACTCGGGCAGATCCTTGGCGCGCACCAGCAGCGTGAACACCAGAACGCCAATGGCCAGCAGGGCGGCGACAAAAACCATCATGAGTTCAGTTTTTCCAGGTCTTTCTCGATCTGCTCCTGGTAGCGGGCCAGCGTGTCGGCATCGAGCTCCGGCCCTTCGGCCAGGGCCGCCGGGCGGCGGAAGCGCCGAATCACGTACCACACCAGCGCCAGCCCCACCAGGATACCGATGAACGGCATCAGCCAGCCGAGGAGGTTGAAGCCCTCGGCGGGCGGCTTGAGCAGGATGCGCGGGCCGTATGCCTTGACGAAGGCGTCCAGAATGGCCTGATCCGAGAGGCCGGCGTTCACCATCTCGAGCAGCTTCACGCGCGCCGGACCCGCGAAGTGGCACTGCAGCATGTTGCACGAGGTGATCGAGCTGCCGCAGCCGCACAGGCACTGGAGCTGGTCGCCCAGGCGGCGCACGCGCTCGTTGGTGAGGGGGTTCATCCCCTGCGCCGCGCACAGTGCGGCGATGACGATCACGAGAACGCTACTTTTCAGCCGGCGCATACGCCTTCTTCACCCCCACCACCTGGGTGCGAGGGTACTCCAATCTCGCCTTGCTCGGCGCCAGGCACACGAGCGTGCCCCCGATGAGCACCCAGAAGCCGATCCAGATCCAGGAGACCAGCGGGAAGACGAACGCCTGAATCACGGCCCGCTGGCTGTCGCCCGAATAACCCGCGAAGTTCAGGTACAGGTCCTCGTTGAGCCGGCGGCGGATGGCCACTTCGGAAGTGCCCTGGTCGCTGGCCTTGTACAGGCGGCGCTCGGGTTCGAGCGTGCCCACGTAGCTGGCGCCCTTCGAGGCCTGGATCAGCGCGCGGCTCCAGGCATAGTTCTCGTTCTCACCCGAGGAGATGTTGGCTACGACGAGTTGGTAGCGGCCCACCGTGAACCGGTCGCCGATGCTTACTTCGGCGGTGGTGTCCTTATTGAACGCCGAGCCGGTGAAGCCCACGAACATGAGCACGATGCCCAGGTGCACGATGTAGCCGCCATAGCGGCGCGTGTTGCGGTGCGCCAGCTCGACGGCGGCCGCCAGCAGGTTGCCTCCGCCCTTGGCGCGGATGGCCCGCGCGCCGCGGTAGAACTCGACGAAGATCGTCCAGGCCACGAACCCGCACAGGCCGAAGGAGACCAGCGCGTAGAAGTGCTGCACACCGGCAGCGAGCAGCGCGCCCGCCAGCGCCAGCGCGCCCGCCAGCGGCCACTGGAAGTTCCGCCGCAGGCTCTCGAGCGACGTCCGCCGCCAGGCGAACAGCGGCCCCACGCCCGTCAGAAACAGCAGGAACAGCCCGATCGGAATGTTGATGCGGTTGAAGAACGGCGCGCCCACGGTGATCTTCTCGCCCGTCACGGCTTCCGAGAGCACGGGGAACAGCGTGCCCCAGAGAATCGCGAAGCAGGAGGCCACCAGGATCAGGTTGTTGAACAGGAAGCTCGATTCGCGTGAGACGATGCTCTCCAGGCGCGTCTCCGATTTGAGGTAATCCAGGCGGCCCAGGATCAGGTAGAGCGTTCCCGCGATCAGGATGGCCATGAAGCCCACGAACCAGACCCCGATGGAGGACTGCGCGAAGGCGTGCACCGAGCTGACCACGCCCGACCGCGTGAGGAAGGTCCCGAAGATGCACAGCAGGAACGTGGCCGAGACGAGCACCATGTTCCAGACCTTCATCATGCCCTTCCGCTCCTGCATCATCACCGAGTGCAGGAAAGCGGTGGCGGTGAGCCAGGGCAGGAAGGAAGCATTCTCCACCGCGTCCCAGGCCCAATAGCCTCCCCAGCCCAGTACGGCGTAGGCCCAGGCGGCGCCGAGGATGATGCCGCAGCTCTGGAACAGCCACGTGACCAGTGTCCAGCGGCGGGTCGTGTGGATCCAGTCATCCCCGGGCTGGCGCGTGATGAGCGAGCCGATGGCGAAGGCGAAGGGCACCGCAAAGCCAACGTAGCCCAGATAGAGCATGGGCGGGTGGATGGCCATGGCCGGGTACTGAAGCAGCGGGTTCAGCCCCTGCCCGTCGGCGAGCGTCTGGACGGTGCGGCCGACCGCCAGCACCTGGAATGGCGAGGCGACGAAGGTGTTCAGCAGGAGGAAGAAGCACTGCGTCACCATGAGCGTGGCCGTGACGTAGGGCATCATCGAGCGGTGCCTGCGCCGGTTGGTGAAGACCACCACGGCCGAATAGCAGGCCAGCAGCCAGCTCCACAGCAGCAGCGAGCCCTCCTGCCCGCCCCACCACGCCGCGAACTTGTAGAGCGGGGGCATGGCGCGGTTCGAGTGCGCCACCACGTAGGCCAGGCGGAAGTCGCCGGTGATGAGGCTCACCACCAGCGCCGCGGAGGCAACCGTCAGCAGGAACCAGATCGAGTAGACGGCGCGCTCGGCGCTGTGGATGAGGAACTGGTTGCGCTTCCAGCCGCCGGTGATCGAGCCAGCAACCGAGAAGACGGACAAGCACAAGGCCAGTACTACTGCCAGCGAGCCGAGGATTTCCATAGATGCTTAAGTTCCGGCCCTACGGATCGGGATGTTGGAGGGGTGCCGCTGGACCGGTTTGGCCTCGTACTTGGAAGCGCACTTGGCCTGGATCTGGCTGGCCGCGAAGATGTTGTCAGGCCCCATCCGGCCGTCAGCCAGGGCCTGGGCGCCGTCGCGGAAGGTGTCGGGCAGGGGGCTGTTGCCGTCGTAGACGACTTTGAGCGTGCGGCTCTCCTGCCGCAGCACGAACCAGACCTGCCGGCCCCTCCGGAAGATCGAGCCGGGCTCGACGTTGCCGGCCACCCGCAGCCGCCTGCCGACCGCATCCTGGCCCATTTGCTGGACTTCGGAGACGGTCTTGTAGTAGGTCTTACTCTCGCTGATGCCCCCAGCAGCCAGCCACACCAGCATCCCAACGATGACCACAACCAGTGCCCCGAACTTCCAGTGGGTTTTCATGCCAGCCCTTTACCTTCAAGTATACGCTAGCCCGCTTTTCTCACCACGACCGCGCCAAGACCGTAATCCATCCGTAGGCCGACGCGGCGGTTGTTGTAGCGCGCGCTCTCAGCGTGCCGCGTCGGCACTAGTGCCGACGCTTGGCGGAACCATTCCCGGGCCTGTCCCCGCACTCGCCCTGCGTCGCCAGGAGTGGCGACGCGGCAGGCAGAAGTGCCCGCGCTACGGCGAGCGCCGGCTCCACCCGAGGGGTGGATGCCACATTCCGGCGCACCGCCCCCGCGGCTCGAGTTCGTGCCCGCTACGCGCTCTTACGGACGGATTACGCGCCAAGACGGCGCACCCCGCCAGGGCTACTCGAACTCGAGGGTGGCGAGGTCCCCGGTAGTGCCGAGTTTGGCGTCCGGCTTGGCGTAGTACTCGGCCGTAACGGTGGGGGCCGGCGCCTGCGGACCGCAGGGGAACGAGAATCCGCGGCCGAACACGAGCACGCTGTGCGGGTCGCGCACCGCCAGGCGCGTCTGGTTGCCCTCGGCCGTGCGGATCACGACCCTCACCGTCCGGCCGGCGCACTCGACCCTGGTGAGCTGGCCGCGCACCTTGCCCGACGGCGCGTCGCCGCTCGACCACGGCACCACGGTGCCGCCGGGATTCGCGCGCTGGTTGGCGCGATTGGCGCGCTCCTCGGCGGCATGGACCTCGGCGAGCGCGGCGTCCTTGAGGCGCTGCAAGCTCCGCTCGCGCTCCTCCTCGCGGCGCTTGCGCTCGGTCTCCGCGAAAGCCAGGCGCTGCTCCTCAATCCCGCTGCGCGTCTCGCGTATGCGCTGGCGTTCGCCCTCATCGACGGAGGCGGCTTCAGCGGCCGCCCAGGCCTTGGCCGCCTGAGGGTACAGGTTGTGGCGCTGGTAGACCTCGGCCACCGCCCGCCAGCGCGCGGCGTTGCGCGGCTCGAGCGAGGCGGCGGCT
>JBEKLJ010000135.1:0-9469 GCA_050010255.1 Bryobacteraceae bacterium | reverse complement strand
CTGGGCGGCGGCTTCCACGCGCGGGCCGAAGTGAACTACTTGAGCTCATTCGCTTTCCGGCAGGCCTTCACGGAAACGTTCAGCGAGGCCGTCTCCTCCGAGGTCCACTCGCTCGGCTCCGTCTCCCGCGACTGGTCCACCTACAGCCTGGACTTCGTCCTCCAGCGCCTGGAGAACTTCCAGAGCACCACGCTCAACGACACCATCGTGATCCGCAAGCTGCCGGAAGTGGAGTTCTCCAGCCGCGATCACCGTCTGTGGCGCAACCTGCCGATCTGGTTCTCCTGGGAGTCGAGCGGCGGTCTGCTCTATCGCAAGCAGATCGGCTCCCAGACCCGAAACTTCCTGGAACGTTTGGACTTCTATCCGCGCTTGACCGCCGTGCTGCATTGGAAGGATTTCGGCCTGGTTCCGAGCTTCGCTATCCGGGAGACGCACTACGGGGAGAGCCAGGAGGGCTCCCGCTTCGTCGGCCAGAACATCAACCGCAGCGCGCGCGAGTTGGACGTCGCTCTGATGCTGCCATCGCTGGCTCGCGTCTACGACAGCCCGAAGTGGCTTGGCGACAAGATCAAGCACGTCATCGAGCCCGGCGCCGACTACCGTTATGTCACCGGCGTGGACGACTTCGACCGCCTGATCCGCTTCGACGAAACCGAGCTGTACTCGAACACCAACCAGTTAGAGATCTCGCTCACCAACCGGATCTATGCCAAGCGCGGCGACTCGGTCCAGGAGGTCCTCTCCTGGCAGCTCAAGCAGGACCGCTATTTTGACCCCACCTTCGGCGGCGCCGTCGGGGGCGCCTGGTGCGGCCAGCCGGAGTGCCGCAACGTGGTGCTGAGCTCGATCGAACTGTCGCCCTACGCCTTTCTGGACGGCCCACGCCACTACTCCCCCGTGGTCTCGATCCTGCGGGTGAACCCCAAGCCGGGCTTCGGCATCGAATGGCGCTCGGACTACGATCCGCTGCGCAGCAAGGTGGTCGACAACAGCATGACCGCGGACGCGCGCTTCGGACTCTACTATGTCTCGATCGGCCACAACAGCCTGCGTACCGACCCGGCGCTGGCGCCGAACGCCAACCAGTTCCGTGGCGTGTTCATGATCGGCAACGAGAACCGGCGCGGCTGGAACGTCGCCTTCAGCACCATCTACGACTTCCGCATCGGCGCCATGCAGTTCGCCACCACCCAGGTGACCTACAACACGGACTGCTGCGGCTTCAGCGTTCAATACCACCGCTTCAGCTTCGGCACGCGCAACGAGAACCAGTTCCGGGTGTCGTTCGTGGTGGCCAACATCGGCTCCTTCGGCACCCTCAAGAAGCAGGAACGCCTGTTCTGAGAGAGGGCTGCTGTAGGCCGAATAAAGGCTGTGGTTTCAGCGACTACAGCCATCAAACTTCAAGTCTTACAGGAAGCGCGGCGAAGTCGCCTCTGCCTTCGCTTGGAACCCCGGCTAGCCTTCCTCGCCGGACCCCATAGCTTGATCGAGCAGCGAACGGAAACGCTCGCTCTTATCATCGACGCGCTGCTGGAGCGCCTTCAACTCGCACTCCAGGGTACGGAGCCGGTCGGCCAAATGCAGGCAGGCGAGAACGGCAACACGGAGCGAATCGGCGCTGGCGGAGCGCGCGGCGATGGTGTTCATCAACTGATCGACGCTGTCGGCCAGCTCCTGGACCTCCCGCGGGTCCCCGGACGCGCGGAGGGTATAGGTCTGGTGGAAGATGGTGACCTGGACGGATTGTCGGTCGTCGGGGGCGGGCACGGCTAGCCGGCGCTGAGCGAGTCGATCTGGCCGAGCAGCTTCTCGACCCGGCCGCGCACCTGCTGGCGTTCAGTGCGCAGGCTCCGGATTTCCTCGGCCAGGCTCGTAAGTTGCTGCCTGGCGGCGGAGGCCTCGCGCAGGGCGGCTTCGCGCTCGGCCAGCGCAGCTTCCTTTTCGCGGCGCAGCCTTGCGACCAGGTCGATGGCCTGCTGGATCCGTTCTTCCAGCGCGGCCAGCGAATCGGCTTGCTGCTCGACGAGTTCCATGGCTAGCTCCCGGCCGCCAGCGCGGCGTTGGCGCGCTCGACGAGCTGCCGGAAGGCGCCGTCCCCGGCCGCGGCCATTTGCGCCAGAACCTTCCGGTTCAGGTCGATGCCGGCCTTCTTCAGGCCCGCCATGAACTTGCTGTAGGAGATGCCGGCCTCGCGGCAGCCCGCGTTGATTCGGGTGATCCAGAGCGCGCGGAAGTCCCGCTTGCGCCTGCGCCGGCCCACGTAGGCATAGCGCAGCGCCTTGTCGACCGCGTCCTGCGCCTCGCGGTTCAGCTTGCTCTTGGTGAGAAAGTATCCGGAAGCGGCCTTGAGGGTCTTGCGCCGGGTGGCGCGCCGCTTCGTTCCTCGTTTGACTCTGGGCACGTTTACCTCCTTGGGCTGGCTGCAAGGCAGAACGGGCACGTGCCGCGCGCTCCGTCCGCACTTGTTTCAACGCCGGCCAGCGACTGCTCGAGCTAGTAGGGCAGCATCCGCCCGACGGTGGGCGCGTTGGCCGGGTCCACCACCGCGCTTTGCGCAAGCTTGCGCTTCCTCTGACGGCTCTTCGACGTCAGGATGTGACGTGCAAACGCGTGATGGCGAACGATCTTGCCAGTGCCGGTCTTCTTAAAGCGCTTAGCCGCGCCCCGATGTGTCTTCAATTTCGGCATGGATCTACTCTCTCCAGTGACTTCTGAGAGACCGTTTCTTCCTCTCAGGACGCCCGGCTTCCGCGCCGGAGGCGCCCTGCCGCGCAGTCAGCGCTGGGTTCCTCGAGACAGGCTCGGACTGGCTCGCTGCTCGAAACCATCACAGTATAGCACGGCCGGCCCAAGGGCCTATGGCGCTGGCGCAGCCGCTTGCGGCGACCGCGGGAGGCGTTATAATGTATGTGATAACGCATGCAAGCCATCAAGATCCGCCGCATCGGCAATTCGCTGGGCGCCACGCTGCCCCGGCACGTCCTCCAGCGGCTGAACGTCTCCGAAGGCGAGACCGTGTTCCTCACCGAAACACCGCAAGGCTTCGCGCTGACGGCGTACGATCCAGCCTTTGACGCAGCCATGCAGGCCTTTGAGCGGACGCGGAAGAAGTACCGCAACGCGCTGCGCGCTCTGGCCAAGTGAAAGAGCCCCGCTGGATCCCGGCCCCCGCCGCTCTGGCTATCCACGCCGAACTGATGGCGGAGCATGGGGGCGCCGCCGGTGTGCGGGATGAGAATGTTCTCCAGGCGACGCTGGCGCGTCCGCGCAACCTGCACGCGTACGCGCGGCCGTCGCTGTTCGAGCTGGCCGCCGCCTACGCCTTCGGCTTCGCACGGAATCATCCCTTCGTGGACGGCAACAAGCGAATGGCCCTCGCCGCGCTGGACGTGTTCCTTCGGATGAACCGCTACGAACTGGCGGCCGATGAGCCGGAGGCAGCCTCGACGATCTGGGCGCTGGCCGAAGGGCGCGTGAGCGAAGCCGAGTTGGCGCGGTGGATCAAGCGGAACACTAGGAAGACCGCGGAGTGACTGGCCTACCCGCCGGCGGCCTCCTGCCACTGTTCGAGCCAGGCCATCTGGACGGCTTCGAGCTGGCCTTCGGTGGAGGCGTGCGGATCGTCGCGGAACCCTTCCAGGTGCGTGATCCACTTGTGCAGGTCGGTGAAGCGGACGCTGAGCGGGTCTTTGTCCGGGAATTCCTCAAACAGCGCCAGCGCGATGTCTTCGGTGTCCTCCCAGGTCAGCGGCCGCATCACAGCTTGGTCCCCTTCAGCGCCGTCTTGAGCGCCGAGTTCATCATCAGCTCGGCCAGGTGCAGCGTGGCCTGGTTGAGCTTCTCGATGTGCGCGCGCACGAGTATATGGTCCTCGGAGTGATAGACCATCAGCAGCTCGTTCACGGCCTGGCCGATGGCGGCGCGCTCCTCTTCGCCCAGTCCGAGATAGGCCTTGTCTGCCTTGGCCTTTTCGACGGCTTGCAGGATGTGATCGGCCTCGACGCGCGCCTCCCTGACCTGGCGCTCGCGCAGATCCTCCTCGGCGCGCTCGAAGGACTCCTGGATCATGGCCTCGACCTGCTTGTCGGTGAGGCCGTAGGAGGGCTTGACCTCGACGGACTGCTCCTTGCCGGTGCGCTGATCGCGCGCCGTGACGCTCAAGATGCCGTTGGCGTCGATGAGGAACTTCACCTCGATGCGCGGGGCGCCGGCCGGGAGCGGCTCTATGTCTTTCAAGTCGAAACGCGCCAGGCTGCGGCAGTCCCGGGCCAGCTCGCGCTCGCCTTGCAGGACGTGAATCAGGACGTTCTTCTGGCCGTCGACGGCGGTGGTGAAGACCCCGGTGGCGCTGGCCGGGATGGTGGAGTTGCGGTGGATAAGCTTGGAGACCACGCCGCCCATATTCTCGATGCCAAGCGAGAGCGGCGTGACGTCCAGCAGCAGCTTGTCATCGACCTGACCAGCCAGGATGCCCGCCTGGACGGCGGCGCCCAGAGCCACGACCTCGTCCGGATTGAGCTCGGTGTGCGGCCGCCTGCGAAACAGGCTCTCGACCGCCTGACGCACCATCGGAATGCGCGTGGAGCCGCCCACGAGCACGACTTCGTCAATCTGCTCCGGCGTCAGGCCCGCATCCTTCATGCACTGGCGGCAGGGGTCGATGGTGCGATCGACGATGTCGCGGATCAGGTCCTCGAATTGCTCGCGCGTGACTTCGCGCCCGTAGCGGCGGCCCTGGTATTCGAGGTCAATCGTGGCGTGCGGCGCGACGGAGAGCTGCTCCTTGGCATCGATGATGGCACGCCGCAGCGTCTGCACGAACGAGCCGTCGTGAGACAAGTCCTCGCCCCACTCGTCAGAGGCATCCTCGAGGCCGATGCGCAACAGGAGGTCGTCGATGTCGTCTCCGCCCAGGTGCGTGTCGCCGTTGGTGGCAAGCACCTCGAAGATGCCCACGTGCAGCTTCAGGATCGAGATGTCGAAGGTGCCGCCGCCAAAATCATAAACGGCCACGATGCCGTCCTGGCGCGTCTCCAGCCCGTAGGCCAGCGAAGCGGCCGTCGGCTCGTTGACCAGGCGCAGCACCTCCAGGCCGGCGATGCGGCCGGCGTCCTTGGTGGCCTGCCGCTGCGCGTCGTTGAAGTACGCCGGCACGGTGATCACGGCCTGGGTGATGGGCTGGCCGAGGCAGGCCTCGGCATTGCGCTTGAGCTGGACCAGGATGAATGCGGAGATCTCCGGCGGCGTGAAGGTGCGCTCGCCCAGTTCCAGCCGGATCACCGACTCGCTGCCCGGCGCGACTCGGAATGGAAAGAGGCTTGCCTCCTTTTCGACGTCGGCGAGGCCCCTCCCCATCAGACGCTTCACCGAGTAAACCGTGCGCGCCGGGTCGTCGATCAGCATGCGGCGCGCCGGGCTGCCCACGAGGATTTCGCCCGCTGGAGAGCGATAGACGACACTCGGCACGAGCCTCTCTCCGTCCTCGCCAGGGATGACCTTCGGGCCGGTGAGGTCCAGGACGGCGACCAGGCTGTTGGTCGTGCCCAGATCGATGCCAACGACGAGCCCGGGCTTACGGTCGCCGAAGTCGATGTCGAAGACCTGACTCATGGAGTCGCCAGCTCGCTTTCGATCTGCGCTAGTAGGTTGCCGAGGTACTTGCGCCGGTCGAGCCAGGCGCGAATGCCGGCCAACAAGGCGCGGTCGCCCAAGCGGTCGTAATCCTCGAAGAGCAGGCGCAGACGCGCGTCCCCTTCGGTCAATGCCACGCGCATCCGCACCCGGGCCTCTTCCAGGCGCGCTCGCGCGGACTCGTCGCCCCCGCGCAAATCCTCCAGCGCCTGGCTGGTCTCGAAGACCTGTTCGAGCAGATTCGCCGGGGGCTTGCGGCCGTCGGGGGCCTCGAAGCCTTCGCGGCGCAGGAAATACTCAGCCCGCGCGATGGGGTCGCGCAGCGTGCGGTAGGCGTCGTTCAGCGTGGCGGCGGCCTGCTCGGCCTGGGCGCGCTCGTCCGGCGCCGCGCGCGAGAACCGGTCCGGGTGCAGCTCCCGGCTGAGGCGATAGAATCTCTCTTCGAGGCCGGCGGCATCGATGGAAAGTTTCGGCTCCAGACCGAAGAAGGCGAAGTAGTCCGGCGCGCTCATGCCGAGAAGGACGACCCGCACCCGCAACTCTGCTTGGCGTTCGGGTTCTCGAAGACGAAGCCGGAGCGGATGAGCGACTCCTGGTAGTCGAGCGTCATGCCCTCCAGGTAGAGCATGCTCTTGGGGTCGATGTAGATCCGGATGCCGTCGAACTCGAGCACGCTGTCCTTGGGCCGCGGGCCTGTTTCCAGCTTGAACAGGTAGCTCAACCCCGAGCAGCCGCCGCCCTGCACGCCCAGCCGCAAGCCGCCCTCGCTGACGCCGTGCCGGGCGAACTGCTCCCGGATCTTCTGGATCGCCTTGGGGGTGACGGAGATCATATCTGCTTCTATCTCACCGCAGAGACGCGGAGACGCAAAGAAGAGCTCGCGGGCTTTGGTTCCCTCCGTGTCTCTCCCTCTCCGCTGTGAATCATCCGGCTCGCTTCTTCCTGTAATCCTCGATGGCGGCCTTGATGGCGTCCTCGGCCAGCACCGAGCAGTGAATCTTCACCGGCGGCAGGCTCAGCTCGTTGACGATGTCCACGTTGCGAATCGCCAGCGCCTGGTCGATGGTTCTGCCCTTGACCCACTCGGTGGCCAGCGAAGAGCTGGCGATGGCGCTGCCGCAGCCGAAGGTCTTGAAGCGCGCGTCTTCGATGACGCCGGTCTCCTGATTGACCTTGATCTGCAGCTTCATGACGTCGCCGCACTCGGGCGCGCCGACCATGGCGGTGCCCACCCCCGGGTCGTTGCGGTCGAGCGAGCCCACATTCCGCGGGTTGTTGTAGTGATCGACTACCTTCTGGGAGTACATCTCACTCCTTGACCCACTCGACCTTCTTCAGATCCACGCCCTCCTTGGCCATCTCGTAAAGCGGCGAGAGCTCGCGCAGTTTCCGGACCACATCAATGACGCGGGCGGCGACGTAGTCCACTTCCTCCTCGGTGTTGAAGCGGCCCAGGCCGAAGCGGATCGAGGTGTGCGCCAGGTCGTCGGGGATCCCCAACGCCCGCAGCACGTAACTGGGCTCCAGCGTCGCCGAAGTGCAGGCCGAGCCGCTGGAGACCGCAATTTCGTCGATGCCCATGAGCAGCGACTCGCCTTCGACGTAAGCGAAGCTCATGTTGAGGTTGTTGGGCAGCCGGTGCTCCAGGCTGCCGTTGATATAGACGTCGTCGAGCTCGGCCAGCAGCCGGTCCTTGAGTTTGTCGCGAAGCGCGGCGAGCCGCGCCGCCTCATCGGCCATCTCGCGCTGGCAGATGGCGCAGGCTTCGCCCAGGCCCACGATGCCGGTAACATTGAGCGTGCCGGAGCGCATGCCGCGCTCGTGCCCGCCGCCATCCATCTGCGCGGTGAGTTGCACGCGCGGGTCCTTGCGCCGCACGTAGAGCGCGCCGATGCCCTTGGGCCCGTACATTTTGTGCGCGCTGATGGACATCAGGTCGATGTTGTCTTCGTCCACGTTGATGGGGACTTTGCCAACGGCCTGCGTCGCGTCCGTGTGGAACAGCACGCCGCGCTGGCGCGCGATTTTGCCGATCTCGCGGATGGGCTGGATGACGCCGATTTCGTTGTTGGCGTACATGACGCTGATGAGGATGGTCTTGTCGGTGATGGCGCGGGCGAGCTCGTCCAGATCGATGAGGCCGTCGCGCCCCACGCCCAGGAAGGTTACGTCGCAGCCGTGCTTCCTCAGCTTCTTGCCGGCGTCGAGCACGGCCTTGTGCTCGGTCGTCAAGGTCACAATGTGGTTGCCGCGCTCGGCGTACATCTCGGCCACGCCCTTGAGGGCCAGGTTGTCGGACTCGGTAGCGCCGCTGGTGAAGACGATCCCCTTCGGCGTGGCGCCGATGAGCTCGGCGATCTGCTGGCGCGCCCGCTCCACCGCCTGCTCGGCATCCCAGCCGTAGGAGTGGTTGCGGCTGGCCGCGTTGCCGAACTTCTGGGTGAAGTAGGGCAGCATGGCCTCCAGCACGCGCGGATCCACCGGCGTGGTGGCGTGGTAGTCCATGTAGATCGTCTTCTTCATAGTTTTTCGATGACCGTCAGTCCCGCGCCAGCCGCGTGACCGCGCGCCCGCGGCGCGGAAGCCGCCGGTCCTGAAAGAAGGGAACGTTCGCGCGGAGGTTCCTGGACAGGCGGCTGCTCGACCGCGGAGCGCTCCGCCTCGTCCGCCATATCCGCGATGGTGATGTCGCCGAGCAGGCCGAGCAGGCTTTCGTGGATCTTCCTCAGCGGCTCACGCACGCCGCAATGGCTGGACTGGCCGCACTCGCCCTGCCGGGTGAAGCAGGAGGTGAGCAGAACCGGCCCGTCGATGGCGCGGATGGCCTCAAGTGCGCTGATGCTCTTGGCATCCCGCGCCAGCTTGTAACCACCCCGGGTGCCATAGGCGGCGGTGAGCAGCCCGCCGCGCGCCAGCTTCTGAAGGACCTTGGCCAGAAGCGGCATCGGAATCCCGTAGCAGGCCGCAATCTCCTTGGCGCTGGCGCCGTCGTGGTGGAGCGCCAGGTGGCGCAGGGCGATCAGCCCGTAGTCAGCCTTCTTGGTGAGCTTCAGCATATGGGACCAAACGAGTCCGCAATCCAATTTACACCCGTCGGCACCTCGTGTCAAGTCTGCAACTGCTGTGTTTTCAGTTTGTTGCGAGCTAGTTTTTGGCGGCCGGACCGTTTGGGTCGCATATTCGTGCCGATGGCGGAAATGGGTTGTTCCGAAAATAGCTACTGTCTGCTGGGCTGAACGAACGCCTCCAGTCTGGTCTTGGTGTGATATACGCGGCCGACTTGGGCCAGCATGGGGCCGGTGGAGATACCGAGGCGGCCGAGGCAGCGAACATGGTGCCGGATCATGCGCAGGCGGTGCGCCTCGTCGCGCGGGGCGGCTGGCAATTGGCTATGGGGTTGCCCGGTGGACAGAACCCGGTAGACTAGCCGCAACTGGGCGTGCGCGGTAGCGAGGACGGCCTTCTTGGTGCCGCCCACCGCCAGCTTCCAGAACTTCTCGCGCAAGGGTCCTTCCTTGCTGTGGGCCACCGCCCAGGCGCACTGGGTCAGGGTACTGCGCAGCCAGCGGTTGCCGCGGGTGGTGTGGCCGCGGAAGTCTTTACCCGCGCTACGCTTGTTGCCGGGACAGACCCCGGCCCAGCTACTGAGGTGCTGCTCAGCGGGGAAGACGCTCATGTCCCCTCCCGTTTCGGCCAGAACCACCACCCCCGCCTCCCGCTGGATGCCGGGCACGGATTCGATCAACTCCAACTGCCGCACATACCCGTGCCGTTCAATGTGCCGCAGGATCTCCTCGTCCAGAGCCATGACCTGCGACTCCAGGCAGCGCAG
>JBEKLJ010000134.1:0-9567 GCA_050010255.1 Bryobacteraceae bacterium | reverse complement strand
GCATCGCGGCTTGGCCTGTGCCCTGCATGTTGACGGTGAACAGCCCCGGCCCGGTGGGCGAAACCGAGATTTCGAAGGGGTCCGAGCGCACGCCCTGGTACTCGACCTGGACGTGCGTGGTGGGCTTGAGCGCCGCCAGAAAGGGCACCACGGCCGCGCACTGGTTGGCCCAGACGTAGATTAGCGGGGCCGGAATGCCGTCGAAGAGGATCCGCACGCCGTCCATTTCGGTTCTGATGATGCCGTTCGGCTCCGCCACAATTACGTTGTCGAGGTTGGCCGGCCCCAGGTTCCCTCCCCAGACGATGACCATCTGGCCGGGCACGATACGGCTCTGGTAAGAGGCTGCATTGGTCACCGCGGTGACCACGGGCTTGGGCACCGGCAGCACGCTGGGGGAAGCCGGCACGATGAACAGCGTCATCGAGTAGGCGGGGAAAGTGGCGCTGATGGTGTTGCCGGTCACTGCTACGTTGGCCGGCCCCAGGATCGCGGTCAGGTTCGCCTGGCTGTACTGCCAGACCTGCGCGTTCTGGTCGGGCGTGAAGTTGGAAATATTGATGGTGCTCGAAAGCCCGCCGGAGGTCTTGTTGAGCACCAGGATGGTGAGCGCCGTATCGGAGCGCTGAGCCGCGAAGATGGAGAGCTGGTCGGGGTTGCCGGTGGCGGCTTGCACGCCGGTCTCGCCGAAGGCGCCGCCGATGCCGTCGTAATTGCGGTAGACACGGAAGGCGTAAGCAGCCGGGTCGCTGGTGTTGAGCGAGCCCACGATCCATAGCCCAGCCAGGTCCAGGCCCTCGCGCCCGAAAATGCCGAGAGCGTCGGCCTGAACCAGAGCGCCGACGATCGTGTTGTGCGCGCCGAAATCGTACTCGGTGAGCGAGGTCTTCGTGCCGGGGTAGTTGTTGTTCACCCAATCGCGCATACGGGGGATCAGGCGGGGCTTGGCGGGCCGGCCCTGTTCGTCGAAGCCCCAGTAGGAGTCCGTGGCGACGTAATCCGGGTCCCATAGCGCCCGGGTCGATCGAAGCCGCTGGGCGTCGTTCGCCCCGGGGTCCGCGAGGATGTTGTAGAAGTGGAGGTCGAAGTAGTCGAGCAGCCGGCGGCCGTTGTGCAGCTCGTAGTCTCGAAACTGCTGGAGATACCACGAGGAGAAGTCCAGGCCGCCGTGCGCGATGCGATCGGTCGGATTGCTCCAGAATTGGTACGGGGCCGCTGACCATCCGTCGGTGAAGTCCCTGTTCGAGAAGAAGAAGGAACCCCACCCGGCCGCAACGGGACCGGCCACGAGAGCCGTCGGGTCGGTGTCCTTGATGGTGGCGGCGTAGGCGAGGCCCAGGGACGCCGTCTCATCGTAAGTCTGTGGCGAGGGGTGGATGTTGCGGTGCATGGCGCTCCACCAGGTCGGTTCGTTGTCGAGACCCCAAACAGCCACTCCGCCCTGGTTCGCCCGTCCGTACTTCGAGACCAGGTACCTCACCCACTCGCTTTGGTAGTCCGCGAGGTAGTGCTGGTCGGTGTCGGTGGGATCGTTCGGGATGTAGATCGGGTTCTGCGGGTTCACATTCGGATTGACGCAGACAGGATCGTACCGCACACCATTTCCGCAATCGGGCTGAGACGGGTCCGTGTGGCACTGCGGGCCGTATTTCTGGACGCTGTAGCTGCACATGCTCTGGCGCGCCTTGGGCAGCCAGCCCAGCATCGGGATGGTGCCCACGAGCTTGCCGCCGGTGAGGCGGGCGTACTCCAGCAGTGCGTTGAACCTCGAGCCATCGGGCAGAAGCTCCGGATGCGGATTGCTCTCCGGCGGAACCTCGTAGTACCAGTCGGCGTCGCTGTTCCATACATCCAGCATCCAGTTGTAGCGGCTGGCAAGGTTGCCGTTCCAACGGCGGACACCGATGCGCAGATCCGCAGCCGCGCTGGCCTGCGCGAGGTTCGGCCGGAGCGTCCAATAGTCACCGGCGGTCTCGCTGTTGAAGTAGTAGTTGACGCCGTAGATGTCGGGGCTGATCGAATGGCGGGCGGCCTGCGCGTCTACCGACAGGGCCGGCCCGGGTTGGGATTGTGCCAGCGCCAGGCCTGCGACGAGGCCGGCAGCCACCAAAGCGAACCTCTGTCCCACCTCAGAATGTTACCCGAGACTGGCGGTCGGTGTGAAGTCGTGCAGCCAGGCGCCGGAGTTGCGCCGTCGGGTGTGCTTCTAACGCACCACCATGGTCGCGCCGTCCTGGCTGGAGGCTCCGCCGAGGGTGACCTTCACCGGCACGGCGTCGCCGGGGGCCACCGCCGGGTCGATGCGGGCATTGACCTGGAACAAGCCGACGTACTGCGACTGGGCGCAATACTCCACCACCGCCGGTCTGCCACCGATCTCGGCTGAACAGCTTGCCACCGGAAGGGGGCGAATGCTGGTCTCGAGCCGGCCGTCGACGCCGGGCGGGTTGGTCACCCCGCCGCCGGTGAGCCAGAGAACGACCACCGAGCCGGGCGCCGCGGGAGCGTTGGTGGAGTTGGGCGTGACACCGTCTTGGTTCTGCATCGCCGCCTGGCCTGTGCCCTGCATGTTGACGGTGAACAGCCCCGGCCCGGTGGGCGAAACCGAGATTTCGAAGGGGTCCGAGCGCACGCCCTGGTACTCGACCTGGACGTGCGTGGTGGGCTTGAATGCCGCGAGATACGGCACCACGGCCGCGCACTGGTTGGCCAAGACATAGATCATCGGGGCGGGGATGCCGTCGAAGAGAATCCGCACACCGTCCATCTCGGTTCTGATGATGCCGTTCGGCTCCGCCACAATTACGATGTCGAGGTTGGCCGGCCCCAGGTTCCCTCACCAGACGATGACCATCTGGCCGGGCGCGATGCGGCTCTGGTAAGAGGCCGCGTTGGTCACGGCGGTGATGACCGGCTTGGGCACCGGCAGCACGCTGGGGGAAGCCGGCACGACGAACAGTGTCATCGAGGAAGCGGGGAAAGTGGCGCTGATGGTGCTGCCGGTCACCGCTACGTTGGCCGGCCCCAGGATCGCGGTCAGGTTCGCCTGGCTGTACTGCCAGACTTGCGCGTTCTGGTCGGGCGTGAAGTTGGAAATGTTGATGGTGCTCGAAAGCCCGCCGGAGGTCTTGTTGAGCACCAGGATGGTGAGTGCCGAATCGGAGCGCTGGGCCGCGAAGATGGAGAGCTGGTCGGGGTTGCCGGTGGTGGCCTGCACGCTGGTCTCGCCGAAGGCGCCGCCGATGCCGTCATAGTTGCGGTAGATCTTGAACGCGAAAGCGCCGGGGTCGGTGGTTTTCAGCGTGCCCCAAAGCGTGCCCAAGTCCAGGCCCTCGCGGCCGAAGATACCGAGGATGTCGGCCTGCGCCAGCCCGCCGTTCATGGTGTTGAGCGCGCCCCAGATGTACTCAGTAATGGCGGTCTTGGTGCCGGGATAGTTCTGGTTGACCCAGTCGCGCATGCGCGGGATCAGGCGGGGCGCCACGGGCTGCCCGTTTGCGTCGCGCACCCAGAAGGTGTCGAGTACGGCGGTGTAGGCCGGGTCCCACAACACCCGCGTGGACTGAAGCCGTTGTGAATCCGACATCGTATCCGGGATGATGTTGTAGGCGTGCAGATCGAAGTAATCGAGCAGGCGCCGGCTGTTCTGGTCCTCGTACTGCTTGAACTGCTGGAGGTACCAGGAGGAGAAATCCACGCCGCCATGCGCGATGCGATCGGTCGGGTTCATCCAGAAGCCGCCGCGCGCCCAGCCGGCATTCATGTCGGTCAGCGAGTAGAAGTACGATCCCCAGCCGGCCTGCACCGGGCCGGCGACCAGCGCGGTCGGGTCGGCATCCTTGATGGCGGCGGCGTAGGCAATCCCGAGGTTCAGTGTCTCATCATAGGTCTGCGCCAGCGGGTGGACGTCGCGGTGCGTGCTGCTCCACCAGACCGGCTCGTTGTCGAGGCTCCAGAACGCCACGCCGCCCTGGTCCGCCCGGCCGTACTTGGAAACGACGTACGCTACCCAGTCTCGCTGGTAGCTCTCGTCGA
Source organism: Bryobacteraceae bacterium (assembly GCA_050010255.1). Taxonomy (GTDB): domain Bacteria; phylum Acidobacteriota; class Terriglobia; order Bryobacterales; family Bryobacteraceae; genus JBEKLJ01. The sequence continues at coordinate 5,532 of JBEKLJ010000134.1, read as the reverse complement.
ATTGGGCAGCGGCGTCGCGGGGATCGTTCTGAATGTATTGCGGGCTGTTCGCGCAGGTGGGCGTGCTGATGACGCCGTTGCCGCAGTCCGCGAAATACTGGTCCGTGCTGCATTGAGTTCCGTACTTGAGCACGCTGAAGCTGCACATCCTCTGCCGCGCTTTGGGCAGCCACTCGAGAAGCGGGATGGTGCCCATGAGCTTGCTGCCCGTTACGCGTGTGTATTCCAGGAAACCGTTGAATCTGGAACCGTCGGGCAGCAGATCCGGACGCGGGTTGTTGTCCGGCAGGACTTCGAAGAACCAGTCAGCATCGATGTTCCAGACGTCGAGCCTCCAGTTGTAGCGGCTCATGTTATTGCCGCCCCAGCGGCGGACGCCGACGCGCAGGTCGGCGGCCGCTGCCGTCACGTTTGGATTCGTGGGCGGCCGGTTGTTGAAGTCGGCTTCGCCGTCCCACCACCAGTTGATGCCGTAGATGTCTGGGCTGATCGAATGCCGGGCGGCCTGCGCGTCCACCGACAAGGCCGGCCCGGGTTGCGCCAGCGCCAGCCCGCCCGCGACGAGGCCGGCAGCTAGTAAAGCGAATTTTCCCCTCACATTAGAATGTTACCCCGATGCTGACCATGGGCGTGAAGTCGTGCAGCCAGCCGCTCACGTCGCTGCCGGTCCTCCCAGTGGGTTCCAGGGTCAGAATAGGCGGCGGGTACTTGAGCTTCCAGGAGGCGTCGGTGCCGCTATAGGGCGTGATGACCTTCTGGGGGAAGGGCGTGATGTAGTCGCGCAATTCCAGGCGAACCACCGCGCGGCCGCCCACTTTGAGCTTCAAGCCGACGCCCGGGGCGATCAACGGCTCGACCTGGTTGGCGCGCATCAGCGCGGCGATGGTGCCGAGCGGCTGGATGGGCAGTGGCGTCCCGGTGGCGCGGTAGTAGCGGATGCCGGCGCCCAAGATCACGAACGGCTGCACCCGGCGCTGCCGGGGGTGGAACAGGAAGTCGAAGTGCAGGCTGTGGACCTGGCCATCAAGGGAGGTCGACTGACCGAGGCCCGAGAGATGGGAGTCGCTGAACTTGAAGTCATAGCGCAGCTCGCCGCTGAGCCAGTCCCCGTTCTGGGCGCCGTAGGCGCTCAAGACCAGACCCCGGCCGAAACCGGCGCGAGCTGTTCCGGCATCACTCCGGATGTCGGCGCCGCGGCTGAAGCCGTAGCCGGCGCCGAGCCCAAACTCCCACTCCTGAGCCAGGGCGGGAACCGCCGCGGCCAGGAGAATGCACGAGACCAGCGAAACAGGTTTCATCGGCACTATTAGAATCCATTCGGGCGCTGGTGTCCAGGGCTTTTGGTACCGGGTGTTCACTTTAGCTTGCGCCGGCCGGCCAAGCCGGTATCCTGTGAAAGACGCTTATGCCTGCTACCTTGCACATCGAAAAGCATTTCACGGCCACCGCAGCCGTGCGCGACGTAGTCATTGGGATGTCCGATGGCCTGACCGTGCCGTTCGCGCTGGCCGCCGGTCTCTCCGGGGCGGTGGCCGCTACCAACACGAAGCTGGTGGTGATTGCGGGCCTGGCGGAGATCGCCGCCGGGTCGATCGCCATGGGACTGGGCGGGTACCTGGCGGCGCGCACCGATCGCGAACACTACCACGCCGAGGAGGAGCGCGAGTACCGCGAGATCATCGAATTGCCCCAGGAGGAGCGGCGCGAGGTGGCCGAGGTCTTCGCGGGCTACGGCCTCGCGCCCGAGCACACCGAGCCCGTTGTGGCGGCCATCAGCGCAGACCCGAAGCGCTGGGTGGACTTCATGATGAAGCACGAGCTGGGCCTGGAACTGCCCGATCCCGGCCGCGCCATGCGCAGCGCCGCCACGATAGCAGTCTCCTACCTTGTCGGCGGATTGGTGCCGCTGTCGCCGTATATGTTCGCGGACACCGTGCTCCGAGGTCTCTGGATCTCGATCGCGGTGACGTTGCTGGCGCTGTTCGTGTTTGGGTACGTCAAGGGCCGCCTGACGGGCATCCATCCGCTCCGCGGGGGCATTCAGACCATACTCATCGGTGGTCTGGCTGCGGCCGCGGCGTTCGGGCTGGCGCGGGCCATTAGCTGATATCGGTCGCAAATGAAGGCCGATAGGCAGGAGCCGGGAACGAACGCGGATGCTTGAATCAGCGCCAATTCGCGTTCATTCGCGGCTTCATTCAACCACGGCTTCGATGGTCCGCGGGGCGTTGCCCTCGAAGCGGTTGTTGACGAAGATGAACGCCGCGGCGTGGTTCGTCCGGGCCCACTCGATCAGGTCCCGGATGGCCTGCCGGCCCTCCGGGTTCGGGTCCTGGATCTCTTCGTAGGGCGACAAGAGCTTCACGGCGTCCTCGTAGCCGCGGCCGCGGCTGAGCAGCGCGCGGCAGACGGTGTAGTCCGCCGTGAATGCGCCCGCCAGCCGGATCTGCGCCTTGAGCTCGGGCATGCGCGTCCAGGCGTTGAAGACGTGCGCGACCCCGTGCGCCGCCAGACACCGAAAGTAGTCCGGGCCCAGGAACTCCGGGTTGCGGATCTCCACCGAGTAGCGGAAGCGCCGGGGCAGCGCGGCCAGAAAGCGGTCCAGGCCGGCCAGAAACTTGCGCGCGTGAGGGTAGGCCTGCCGGGAAAACGCGCCGAACTCGAAGATCACAACGGCGACGCGGTCGCCGTAAGGCTCAAGCGGCCGCAGGAACGCCTCCTCGAGCAGCGCGGCGTCCAGAAACGAGGGGTTGGCCGCGCCGCCCTGCGCGCCGTAGCGCGGGTGCGATGGGAAGATCTTCGCGGTGATCTGCTCGGGCGCCTTGAAGGCGTATTGCAGCGTCTCGGGCGCCGAGCCGAACAGCCGGTCCCAGTATTGCTCGGAAGGGAACTGGTAGAAGGAGAAATCGCCGCAGACGATCGGGAACGTGCGCGCGTACTCGCGCAGGCACTGGGCCTGGAACAGCTTCTCGGAGAACGCCCCGCGGGAAAGGTACGGCTCGCGGGTGTAGACCTGCCCGATCCAGCCGGGGTATTTCCACGAGCTGGTCCCGATGAAAATCCGCTCCCCGGCCAGGCGCCGCAGGACCTCGGCGAGCCGCTCGCGGCCGAAAGGCGGCCGCTCGTCAAACAAGGGCATCGAGGACATGAAAGCGGTCCCCACCATCATGGCACGCCGCGCTACGCTGAATCCTTAGGAGGCGCCCATGAGCGAAGTGGCGGAGCTGCTGGAGCGTTACCGGAGGGGAGCGGAGCTGATCGCCACGGTCATGACCGGCGCCGCGGGCGCCGAGCTGGATTTCGTCCCCGAGCCGGGCAAATGGAGCGTGCGCCAGATTGTCGCGCACCTGGCCGATGGCGAGCTGGTCAGCGCCGACCGCCTGCGCCGCGTCATCGCCGAGGAGAACCCGACCCTGATCGCTTACGACCAGGACGCCTGGGCGAAGAACCTGGACTACGCCCGACGCAAGACCTCCCAGTCAATCGAGACGTTCCGGCGCCTCCGCGCGGAGAGCTACGCGTTGCTCAAAGAGCTGCCCCCGGAAGCCTTCGGGCGCGAGGGCACCCACAACCTGCGCGGTCCCATGACGCTGCGCCAGCTCGTCGAGATGATGGCGAACCACGTTGACACGCACGTAGGGCAGATCCGCGGCGTGCGCGAGCGGTACAAGCAATCGCGTTCGACGCACTGATCCTGAGCGGCGCGGCGGGCGCGCGTTGCGCCTATCTTCTCCATAGAAACTTTCGATTGACTGCCGGACGGCTTTCCGCCTACGCTTGAGCATGGACGGGCCGAATCCCGCGTCGCTCGACGCGCGCCATCTGGAGTTGCTGCACCGCATCAGCAGGATGGTGAGCTCGGGCCTGCCGCTGGATGCCATCCTGCTCGAGCTGATCGAACTTGTCACCGCCGCAACTCAGTGCGACGCCTGCCTGATTTACCTGGCCGAGCCGGGGACCAGCGAGGTGGTGCTACGGGCCTCCCAGCTCCCGCACCGGGCCGAGATCGGCAGCCTGCGCCTGAAGCTCGGGGAAGGCGTGGCCGGCTGGGTGGCCGAGCACAAGGCCGCCGTCGCGCTGCCGCGCGGGGCGTTCGACGATCCGCGCTTCAAGCGGTTCGCCTCCCTGGTCGAGGATACTTACGAGGCGCTGCTCTCGGCGCCGCTGGTCTCCGGCGGCGATGTGATCGGCGTCGTCAACGTCCACCACAGGGCGCCGCACGCGCACACCCCCGACGAGATCGGGCTGGTGACCTTCATCGGCGAGCAGCTCGGAGGCGCGCTGGTCCGGGCACGCCTGTCCGAGGAGAACACGCGGCTCCAGGAAGCAACGCTCGAGATGCGGCGGCAACTCGAGCTGCGCAAGCTCATCGAGCGCGCCAAGGGCCTTCTCCAGAAGCGGCTCAACCTCACCGAGGAGGAGGCGTACCTGCGGCTGCGGAACGAGAGCCGCCGGATGCGAAAGCCCATGGCCGAGCTGGCCCAGGCCATCGTGCTGGCCGAGAGCCTCGAACAGCCCCCGAAGCCCGGCGCGGATTCGGACCAGACGTCATCCTAGCGGGCTAGCGTCACTTCTTGGGCGGTGGCTGGCCGCCAACGGGCTCGCCGTACTGGATCTCGACGTCGCTGCGGAACTGCCGGTAGTTCTCGTAGCGAACCATCGTCCTGACCCGCTGCGGCCCGCCCTGGAACTGGAGCACGTCGTCGGCCCGCGTGTAGGTCGGGAACCAGTACTTGCCGTCGATCTGCTGGCGGTAGGTCTCGAACTTCGGGAACTGGTTGTCGCCGTGCACATGGCCGACGCCCCGGCCGTAGCTCTTGACGATCTGCACGTCGCGGTCGTCCACCCAGATCATGCCCTGAAAGTAGCGCTGCCCCGGCTCCAGCCTCCGGGGCCTGACCGCGAACACGTAGCAGGGGATCTCGTCGGCCATCTGCTTGCCCAGATAGCGGATGTAGTACTTCGGGAGCTCCGACGTCGTGAGCACGAAGGGCTGGACGCTGCGCAGATCCTGCTCGTCCTCCGGCGTGAGCTGGAGGTTCCTGAGCGTCGCCACGGGCGCCCGCACGACGTGCTCGATGCGCTTGCCCTCGGTGAAGACGATGTCCGTCACCATCTCCCAACGGCCCATGACCGTCCCGTCAGGATCGAGCTCCTGGACCCGGGCCGTCTGCCGGTAGGTGTAATTCTCCCGCGCCCGGGCGAAGGCGGCCTCCTTGGCGGCGAACCGGGTGATGATGTCCTGGATCTGGGCGTCGGTCAGTTGTACCTGGTCGACCTTGGTCAATTGCGCCGGATCGACCTTCCGCCACCCGGTCTGCGCGGAGGCCACGGCGCCCGCCAGAACCAGGCTCAGCAGGCCAACGTATTTCAGTGTGCGCATTGCCGCCTCCCGTACCTAAACTACCAGCTACCTGCTTTGATGTGCGGCTGCGGCGGGCGGTTGCAGGCCAGGGGCGGGCTAGCCGGGAGCGTCAGCACAGTCTGGGGGACGGCGCGCTACGGCCGATGGTCCGAGTGCAACAGCTCGAT
>JBEKLJ010000133.1:0-9619 GCA_050010255.1 Bryobacteraceae bacterium | reverse complement strand
CGCTCGGCACCGTCAATGGCGCCATCTCGCTGGTGTTCCCCAAGGAGGTCAGCGCGCACCTGAAGGCCAGCACCGTGCACGGCGGCATTCACGCCGACTTCGACCTGGCGGTCCGCAATGCCGGTTACGGTCCCGGGGCGAGCGTCGACAGCACGCTGGGCGGCGGCGGTGCGGAGGTCAAGCTGCACACCGTCAACGGCGGCATCCAGCTCAGCCGGAAGTAAGCGCGGCTAGTTCGCTCAGGAACAGGCCGGCCACGCGCGGGGCGTCGTATTGGGCGGCGATCCGCGGGCCGGCCTCTCCCAGCGAGTACCGCAGTCCCGGGTCGGAGTGGAGGCGCTGGAGCGCCTCGCTGAGGTCCGCGACGCTCTCCGGCTCCACCAGCAGGCCCTGCTCGACGACCTCCGGCACAGCCGCCGCGCGCGCGGCCACGATGGGCTTTCCCGCCGCCATCGCCTCCAGGAAGACGATCCCGAAGCCTTCCTGGACGCTGGGCAGGCAGAAGACGTCGCAAGCCTGGTACTGCCGCGCCAGCTCCGCCTGCGGCAGATCGCCGAGCCAGCGAACCGTGCTCTCCAATCCGAGCTCCCGCCACAGGCGGCGCAGCCGGGCCTCCTGGGGCCCGCGGCCCACGATGCGGACTTCCAGCCCCGGTATGCGGCCCCGCAGCCGCGCCGCGGCGCGCAGCAGCACCTGCAGGCGCTTGCGCGGGTAGAAGCGGCACACCGAGAGCACGGTGAACGCCGCCGGGGCGGGCTGGGCCGGATGGGCGGCGCGCAGTTCCCGCCAGTCCTCCACGTCGATGCACTCGGGCACGATCCGCGGCGGCTCCGCCAATCCGTACAGCTCCTGGATGCGCCGCGCGGCGTAGCGGCTCGGCGCCAGCACCCGGTCCGCGCGCCGGACGTGAACTCGCTCGCAAGCCGCCTGCACGCCTAGCGTCCAGCGCGTCGCCCCGTGCTCGAACCTCATCTCGTCGGCCACGACGCCCTTGATCGACGCCACGTGCGGCGCCCCGTGGCGCCCGGCGATGCGCCAACCGTCCAGGTCGAAGCCAACCACAACCTCGAAGCCGCGGAGGTCATAGCGCCGGAGCTGCTCGTTGAACCAGAGCCGCTCCAAGGTGTAAACGGGGAAGCGCCCCCTCGGAGACAATAGGCGGACCTCGGCGCCGAGCCGCCTGGCGGCGTGCGCCAGCGTCACAATGCCCACGAAGGTGCCGCTGCCCCGGGCGAAGTCGAGCGGCGTCGAAGTCAGGAACGCAATCCGCAACCTACTGGATCACTATACTAGGAGTCTCTTTCCCATGGCAGCAGGGCACCAATCCGCGCCCGCCCGCAGGGCCGTCTGCCTGCTGAGCGGAGGCCTGGACTCATCGGCCTGCCTGGCCTGGGCGCGCCGGGAGGGCTTCGACTGCTACGCCCTGTCGTTCGACTACGGCCAGCGGCACCGCCGCGAGCTCGACGCCGCCCGCAGGGTGGCCGAAACGCTCGGCGTCGCGCGCCATGTCACCCTCGCCATCGACCTCGGCGCCTTCGGCGGCTCGGCCCTCGCCGGCGACCTCCCCGTTCCCAAGCAGCGCTCGGCCGAGGAGATCGCCGCAGGCATTCCCGCCACCTACGTCCCCGCGCGCAACACCATCTTCCTGGCTTGCGCGCTGGCCTGGGCCGAGACGCTCGAGGCCTCCGACATCGTCATCGGAGTCAATGCCATCGACTACTCGGGCTACCCCGACTGCCGCCCCGAGTTTCTGGCGGCCTTCGAGCGCCTGGCGAATCTGGCCACCAAGGCCGGCGTCGAGGGCCGGATGCGGGTGGCCGTTCGAGCGCCGCTGCTGCGCCTGACCAAGGGTCAAATTGTGCGGCTCGGAGGCGAGCTGGGCCTCGATTTCGCCCTTACCTGGAGCTGCTACGACCCCGGCGAAGACGGCCGTCCCTGCCGGGCCTGCGATTCCTGCCTGCTGCGCGCCAGGGGCTTCCAGGAGGCGGGCATCCCCGACCCGTTGCTCACGCCGTGAAAGTCTCAGAGATCTTCTGCTCCATCCAGGGTGAGGGCATCCTGGCCGGCACTCCGTCCATCTTCGTGCGCACCAGCGGCTGCAACCTGCGCTGCGCCTGGTGCGACACCCCTTACACCTCCTGGGAACCGGAAGGGGAAGAGCGAAGCGTGGAATCGATCCTCGAGGAGGTGCGCCGGCGCCCGGCGCGGCACGCCGTCCTGACCGGCGGCGAGCCCATGATCGCCCCCGGCATCGCCGAGCTGGCCGAGGGCCTGCGCCGGCTCGGGCTGCACATCAGCATCGAGACCGCCGGCACCGTGTTTGCACCCCTGGCCTGCGACCTGATGAGCATCAGCCCGAAGCTCGCCCATTCGACGCCCTGGGAGCGCGAGGGCGGCCGCTGGGCGCCCCAGCACGAGCGCCTGCGCATCCAGCCGGAGGTGCTGCGCCGCCTCATCTTGTCCTATGAGTACCAGCTCAAGTTCGTGGTGGCGCGTCCGGAGGACCTCGCGGAGATCCACGGCCTCATCGGCCAGATCGGCGCCGACCGCTCGAAGGTCGTGTTAATGCCGGAAGGCGCCCAGGCGGCCATCCTTCGGGAACGCGCCGTCTGGATTGTCGAGATCTGCAAGCGCGAAGGCTTCCGTTTCAGCCCCCGGCTCCATATCGACCTGTACGGCAGCCGCCGCGGCGTCTAACGGAGTCAATCCCCCTTCGGGTAACACCCCAGCACTCGCAGGAAGTCGGCCAACTCCTCCAGGTGTCCCAGCGCCTTCTGGACCCGCTCCTCATCGACGCGTCCGATCAGGTCCAGATAGAACATGTACTCCCAGGGCCGGCCCCGCAAGGGGCGCGATTCGATCTTGGTCAAGTTGATGTCCCGCAAGGCGAAAGCGCTCAATACCCGGAACAGCCCCCCAGGCACATTCCGAGTCGAGAACACCAGGGAGGTCTTCCACTCCCTCCCCCGCCCGGCAGGCCGCAGGGGCCGCCCATCCCCGGGGCGCCGCAGCAGGAAAAAGCGCGTGAAGTTGCGCCGGTCGTCCTCCAGCGCGCGCCGCAGGATGTGCCCGCCGTAGATCTCGGCGGCAACCGCCGATGCGATCGCCGCCGCGTCGGACAGCTTCTCCTCCAGGATCATCTTCACGCTGCCGGCGGTGTCATAAAACGGCACGCGTTCCAGACGCGGGTGCCGGGCGAAGAACCGCAAGCACTGGCTGAGCGCCACCGGATGCGAATAGACACGCCGCACGTCCCGCCAGCGCACCCCCGGAGGGGCGATGAGGTTGTGATTGATGCGCACATTGGTCTCGCCGCGGATCACCACCTCGTAGTTCAGGAAATGGTCGTAGTTCTCCTGGACCGAGCCGGCTAGCGTGTTCTCGATCGGCACTACCGCCGCCGTCACGGCCCCGCCGCGCAGCCGCTGGAACACCTCCTCGAACCGCTGGCAGGGGACAACCTCCGCCCGCCCGCCGAAGAAGTTCGAGACCGCCTCCTGGCTGAAGGCGCCCTTCTCGCCCTGGAAGGCGACCCGTTCTCGTTCGCGTTTCATCGCTGCTCCTCTTCCTCTTCCTGCCATCGGCGCGCGTCCGGCGCCGGCAACCCGAGCAGATCCAGCACCCGGTCCACGCTATGATCCACTAACTCCTGGAGGGTCTGGGGCTTGAAGTAGAAGCCCGGGATCGGTGGCGCGATGATCGCGCCCATCTCGGTCAGCGCCGCCATGGTGCGAAGGTGCCCGAGGTGGAGCGGGCTTTCGCGGACCATCAGAACCAGCCGGCGGCGCTCCTTGAGAGTTACGTCGGCGGCGCGCAACAACAGATTAGAGCTTATGCCGGCGGCGATGGCTGACATGGTGCGAATCGAACACGGCGCCACCACCATGGCGTGGGTCAGGAACGAGCCGCTGGCGAGGGCTGCGCCGACATCGTCGATCGGGTAGGAAGAATGGGCCAAGGCACGGATCTCGGCGGGCTTGCGACCCGTCTCCAGAGTGAGGGTACGTTCTCCCGAACGGGTAATGACCAGGTGCAGTTGGACGCCCGGACTCAAGCGGAGCTTCTCGACCAGGCGAACACCGTAAACCGCCCCGCTCGCGCCGGTAATACCGATGATTATGCGCAAAATGGACACTCCCGACTTCCGCCGTTCCGAATTCGGAACGGAATTACAATCTCGCCCTTGCCCCGCCCTCGCCGCGCCGTTATAATTCTTTGCGGAGCCTATATTTACAGATCGCGCTGCACATCGCGGAGCGCCCTCCGGCCGTTTCTTTCCGCCGAGAGAGGATCATAGCATGGAGGAAGCCGGACAGAAACTGAAGCACGCCCGGGAGCGGCTCAATCTGCGCTACCGCGACGTCGAGGACGCCAGCCAGCGGATCGCCGAGCGCCGCCACAGTGACGAGTTCATCATCGCCCTCAGCCGCCTGGCGGACATCGAGAACAAGGGCACACTGCCCAGCCTCTACCGGCTCTATTCCCTGTGCGCCATCTACCGCCTGGACCCGGCCGAAGTCCTGGAGTGGTATGGCGTGGACCTCTCCTCGCTGCCCGCCGACTCGCTGGCCGCCGTCCAGATCGAGCGCACCCACTTGATAGGGTTCGCACCCGATGCCCGGGGCGAAGTCCATGCGCCGCTCTCGCTGGATCCCGGCATTGACCTGCGGCGCACCAGCTATCTGAGCCGCATGATCCAGCGCTGGGGAAAGCTGCCGCTGATGCTGCTCAGCGGCCTGGATCTGAAGAACCACCGTTACGGCTTCATCGGCACCGAGGACTGGACCATGTATCCCCTGCTCCAGCCCGGCTCGCTGGTGCTGATCGACGAAAGCCGCCGCAAGATCACCGAGGGGGGGTGGGCTCACGAGTTCGAGCGGCCCATCTACTTCCTCGAACACCGCCAGGGATTCGCCTGCTCCTGGTGCCACCTCAGCGGCGACCGTCTGGTTCTCCAGCCGCACCCGACCTCCCTGTCGGCCCCCCAGGTTTACGCCTATCCGAACGAAATCGACGTGATCGGCCAGGTCACCGGTGTGGCTATGCGTCTCGATCCGGGGAAACGACGCCGTACTCGCGCTTGAGCAGCTCCAGGATGGTCTCCAGATCCGCCATGTAAAGGTCCCGCTCCACCTGTCGCGCCCCCGAGGGCACCAGGTTCGCGTAGGGTCGCAATCGGAGCCAGGTACCTAGAATCCTCCGCCGGTCACGGGTCAGACCCGAAAGGTAGAGGTCCAGATCGGACTTCTGCCGCTCCAGGTTCAGGCACAGCCACTCGGAAAACGTCTGCTCGTGGCTCTCCCGCAGCGCCCGGTCGGCCTCCGCCTCCCCAAAGACCTGCGCCAGCCCGTAGTGCTCATAGGCCCCCGTGTTCTGGTCGCGCAGCGAGCACAGGTATACCAAGCGCCCGAACAGGCTGGGGATCTGCGAAAGCGTGTGCCGCCACAGACTGCTGGCCGCGCTCCGCTCCAAGCCGCTGTCCTGCTCCAGTTCCCGCATGCCGTCCATTATGAACTCGGTTTCATTTTACACGAAACCTGAGAGCTTCTGTGCCTGAAAACGGAACAGAATCCGGGTGCTGTTCCGAATCCGGAAAAACCTCAGGCAAAGCGCCCCCTAGCCCCTAAGGCCGGTTACGCTCGGGGCTAAGAGTAATCCCCATAACTTCCTGAGGAGGAAATCAACAATGACACTGGCAAAGACCGTAGTGACTCTCATCCTGGCGCTGGCAACCTTCGGCGTGTTAACCGTTCAGCTGACCGAACCTCCCATGCCGCGCTGCTTCCCGTGCCCGGACGTCCGTTAAGGCAGATAGCTGAAGGAGAAACGGCACAGGCAGTCGGGACACGGCGCAGTTCTTCGTGTGCCTGCCGCCATCCGGAATTTCAAAGCGATCCCGCTCCCGCCAAATGATAGAATCGGCTAGGAGCTGGATCGCTGCGCGATGCCGATCATCGCCTCACTCGAACAGTATCTCTGGTGGTCTTCCATTGCGGCGGGGGCAGTGTTGTACGTGCGGCTCCGGCATGAGGGCCTGCATCGCGTCTATCGCTGGTTCGCTGTCTACGTCCTGTTCAGTACCCTCCAGTCGCTGGCTCTGGCCACCGTCCCCTGGGCGATGCGGCGGATCACTGGCTTTAAGAGCCCCCATCTGGGATCGAACGCTTACGCCCGGCTCTGGGTAGCCACCGAGCCGGTGGTGTGGTTCCTGTATGTGCTCGTGGTCCTGGAACTCTACACCCTGGTGTTGCAGAACTTCAAGGGAATCGCCAGCGTGGGCCGGTGGGCCGTGTTCGGGGGCCTGGCGGTCGGCATGCTGGTGGCCTCCTTGAGCCTTAGACCGGACCTGAGCAACCCTCACGAGCGGTTCCCCATACTCCGGTACTTCTTCGTCATGGAGCGCGGCCTCACCTCCAGCCTGGTGCTGTTCCTCCTCTTCATCACCGCCTTCCTGGTCTGGTACCCGGTACCGCTCAGCCGCAACCTGGTGGTCCATTCGATCGTTTGGGCGATCTATTTCCTGTGTTTCGCTCTCATCTATCTCATTCGAAATGTTGTCGGTAGCCAGGCCGTAGCCATAGGCAGTCTCGGGTTGGTCGGCGCCACGGTAGCCTGCCTGGTGGTCTGGATGGCGGTCCTGAACCGGGAGGGCGAACGCCAGAGGGTGACGATTGGCCAGCACTGGAGCGCCGAACAGCAGCGGCACGTGTTGGAACAATTGGCCGCCATCAACTCGAGCCTCCAGCGAACCACTCGTAAGTAATGGGCTGAGTTTCTTAGAAAATGTCGCCTAGTCACCCTAAATCCATTGCGCCGGGCTGGGCACTTGGTCTATGATGAGGCTAGTCGTTCGGTCAGAACGGAGCGGAAAATGACGAGTGTCTTGATCGCCGCCATAGGTTTAGTACTTCTGGTGGCCATTGCGTTTCTGGTGTTGTTCCGCCGGCTTGGCTCCCATGCTGGCTCCGCGGAACCCGACCTGGCGTGGTCCAACGAGTTCTCCATCGCCAAGTACCGGCCCATGGAGCGGCTCTTCCTGGAGGAGGACTACGACTTCCTGGCGGCTCAGCCGGGTTTCCATCCGGGCATTCATCGGAAGCTCCAGGCCGAGCGCCGGCGCGTTTTCCGGCATTATCTCCGCTGCATGCGCCTCGACTTCGGCCGGCTCTTGACGACGGCGAAGCTGCTGCTGCTCCACGCCCCGCAGGACCAGCCAGACCTGGCCAGGAATCTCGTCCGCCAGCGCTTGATGTTCAGCTATGCGATGGCTGTGGTCGAGTTCCGGCTGGCGCTCCAAACGCTGGGCATCGGCACGGTGGACGTGCGCGGTCTGGTGGACGCGGTCGAGTCTATGCGCGAGGAGCTGCGCCGCCTCTCGCAGCACGTGCAGGTCGTCCCGACCACCTCGTAGGCCCCGCGGTTCGCAGGCCGTCCGCGCCGCCCCCCAGGGATGGGGGCGGCGCTACAGCTTCTTGAGCATCTCCTTGGCCTGCTTCAGCCCCGGGAACTCCTTCTCGGCCTCCTGGAACTCCCGCGGATGAACCCTCCGCCGGGATCCCCGCTCCTGAACGGGATACCGCAGGTGCAGCATCTCGTGAAACAGCACGTACTCCAGAACCAGCCTGGGCAGAACCGGGTCGTCCAGCAACCGGCTGATGATGATGGCGTTGTGCAAGGGATCGAAATGCCCCAGGCTGGTGCGGGAGGGACGGCGGCTCCAGCCCAGCGCCGGCCGCGCCATCAGGCCGTGAAAGTACGCGGCGTTGAGTTCCTCGAAGAGCGCCAGCAAGTCGTAGTGCTCACCCTGCGGGCCGGAGACGAACTTCCGACCGCGAATCTGCCGCAGCAGGTGCACCCGGCGCCGAACGTCGCGCCGGTTCAGGTACAACCGGTAGCGGCGCGCGTAACGCGCCGGGACCGCCTTCCGCAGGAGCTTGCCCAGCAGCAGGAAAGCCAGCGCCTCGAGGACGGGCGCCGGGGCTCCCTCGATCAGGTCGCTCATCCGGACGCGGAGTTCCCCGCCCTGAAGCCGCGCGAAGCTGTCCGGGTTGGCATACCGGCGGAACTCGAGGCAAATCTCCGGCGGGCGTGCGCCGGGCTTCAACTCGCGGAAAACACGAGTGTAGATCTCTTCCGGCGTCTCGGTGGGCAGGGCGCGCTCGACTTGCATGCCTCCAGAAACTAACATAGCAAGTTGGGCTTCTGGTTCCCGCAAGCGGGCGGCCGCCCCTTGGAAGACCCTGGCGGCCACCGGGCGCCTGCCGTCAGACTGGCTCGGGATGCCGGTGGCCGTGGACCACGTGAGTGCCATGGGAGGATTCGTGCCGAGAGCTAAGATCAGCGCCTTGGGTTGCTACGTTCCGCCGCGGGTGCTGACCAACTTCGACCTGGAGAAGATGGTCGAGACCAACAACCAGTGGATCCTGGAGCGCACGGGCATCTCGGAGCGCCACATCGCCGGCCCCGAGGTGGCCACCTCCGACATGGCCGTTGAGGCCGCCAGGATCGCGCTGGCCGCGCGTGGCGTTCAGCCGTCCGAGGTGGATGTGATCCTCCTCTGCACGGTCACGCCCGACATGTTGTTTCCCTCCACCGCCTGCCTAGTCCAGCACAAGCTGGGCGCCAAGGGAGCCTGGGGCTTCGACCTGGTCGCCGCCTGCTGCAGCTTCCTCTACGGGCTGACCACGGCGGCGCAGATGATCGGAACGGGCGCTCACCGCAAGGTGCTGGTGATCGGCGCCGACACCATGTCGCGCATCACCGACTACACGGACCGCGCCACCTGCGTCCTGTTCGGCGACGGCGCCGGCGCTTTCCTGGTCGAGCCCGCCGAGGACGATTCCCTGGGAGCCATTGACTTCCTGCATGAGATCGATGGCTCGGGTGGAGAATTCCTCAACATGCCCGCCGGCGGCAGCCGCCTGCCGGCCTCGATCGAAACCGTCCAGAAGCGCCAGCACTACATCCACCAGGCGGGGCAGCAGGTGTTCAAGTTTGCGGTCCGCCGCATGTACGAGGTCTGCCGCGACCTGCTGGCGAGGAACAACATCGACCCCAGCCAGGTCAAGGTGATGATCCCCCACCAGGCCAACCGCCGCATCATCACGGCCTGCACCGAGCGGCTCGGCCTGGACCCGGACAGGGTGATCATCAACATCGGCCGTTACGGCAACACGACCTCGGCCACGGTGCCCCTGGCCACGCGCGAGGCAGTCGATAGCGGGAAGCTCCACAAGGCCGATCTGGTGCTGTTCGCCGCCGTGGGCGCCGGCTACACCGTGGGCGCCAGCTTGTGGCGCTGGGCGTACTGAGCGCTGCCAGAAAAGAAACAGCGATCGCGTTTAGGAGGCGTACTTCTTGCGGCGCTCGTTCAATTCCTCGGCCATCCGGGCGCCAGTCTTCGTGTCGATCTTGTAGAGGAACAGGCAAGCGACGCCGATGAAGAACACGATCGCCGTGAAGCCAGATGAGTACTTTTTTATGGGACAATCGGGCGCTACCCAAAAACAGGGGCAGACGCAAGCGCCTGCCCCACGAAACACAAGCTGGCTCGATCTTACCGCTGCTGGTCGCCGGCTACTTTGCCGTGCCGGTGATAATGCTCATCACCCGCCGCTGG
>JBEKLJ010000132.1:0-9771 GCA_050010255.1 Bryobacteraceae bacterium | reverse complement strand
ACCTTGTCCAGGACGAAATGCGGCATCTGCCCGTTGATGTAGCCCGCCAGCTCGATGAACCGCGCTTCGAAGCCCGCCTGACGGGTCTTCCAGGAAAGATAGAACGGGTCGATGGGAATGCAGTGGCCGCCCAGGCCCGGCCCGGGATAGAAGGGCATGAACCCGAACGGCTTGGTGGCCGCCGCGTCGATGATCTCCCACACGTTGATCCCCATGCGGTCGCACATCTGCGCCAGCTCGTTCGCCAAGCCGATGTTGATCATGCGGAAGGTGTTCTCAAGGAGCTTCACCATCTCGGCCACGCGGGTCGAACTGACCGGCACCACCGTCTCCAGCGCCTGCGCATAAAACAGCGAGCCCAGACGGGTGCAGGCCGCCGTGATGCCGCCGACTACCTTGGGGATGTTCACGGTCTGGTACTTGGGATTGCCAGGATCGACACGTTCGGGCGAGAAGCACAGGAAGAAGTCCCGGCCGACGCGCAAACCAGACTTTTCCAGCAGCGGCAGGACGAACTCGTCGGTGGTGCCGGGGTAGGTCGTGGACTCCAGGATCACGAGCATGCCGGGGTGGATGTAGCGGGCGATTTCCCGGCAGGCGGCGTCGATGTAGCTCATGTCCGGGTCCTTGGTCTTGCGCAGCGGCGTCGGCACGCAGATGTTGACGGTGTCGAGCCCGGCCACCGCCGCAAAGTCCGAGGTGGCCCTCAGGCGGCCGGAGGAGACTAGCGGCTGGAGCACCGCGCTCGGGACGTCCAGGACGTAGGAGTCCCCCGCGTTGGCGCGCGCGACCTTGGTCTCGCCGACGTCGATCCCAGTGACCTCAAAGCCCGCCTTGGCGAACTCGACGCCTAGCGGCAGGCCGACGTAACCCAACCCCACCACGCCGACCCGCGCCGTGCGCGCCCGGATCTTCTCCTCGAGCTTCTGCTGCCAGGTCTTCGATTCCACGCCTACGCTCTCCATTCCAGCTCTACAGGTAGAACTCGCCGCCCGCGGTGATCTCGGCGGGCCCGGTCAGAAACACCTCATCGTCCCAGCGCAGGTCGAGCGGCCTGGCCGGGGTGAGCACGCGCACCGGACTTTCGGCCACTCCGCGCAGAATCGCGGCGACCACCGCGCCGGCGGAGCCGGTGCCCGAGCTCATGGTCTCCCCAGCACCGCGCTCGAAGAAGCGCGCCTCAATGGTGTGCGCATCAACGCAACGGACGAAGGAGACGTTGGTGCGGTTGGGGAAGAACGGGTGCCGCTCGATCTCCGCCCCCAGCGCACGCCAGTCGAAATCGAAGTCATCCACAAAGACGGCACACTGCGGGTTGCCGGCGGAGAGCGCCGCCACCTCGCGCCGCCCCGCGGCCAGCGGCAGCATCAGCCGGAGATTCTCTTCGGTCCAGACCGGGCGCCCCATGTTCATCTCGAAGAGGAACCGCAACCCGTCACGCTCAATCAGCCGCAGGTGCTTGATGCCGGCGCCGGTGGCGATGCGGATCTCCGCGGCAGTGATCAGGCCGGTGTCCAGGAAGAACGCGGCGGCGCAGCGCGTCCCGTTGCCGGAAATCTCCGGTTCGCTGCCATCGGCGTTGAACAGCCGGATGGAGGCGTCGCACTGCTCGGGGCCGCCCGCGCGCACCAGCATCCAGCCGTCGGCGCCCACGCCGGTGTGGCGCTCGCAGATGGCGCGCGCGACCCCCGGCAGGTCTTCGCGCGGCGCGTCGTAGGCCCAGGTGAGCAGGAAATCGTTCCCCGCCCCATGCGCTTTCGTGAAGGGGATCCTCATTCGTTCCGCCGGTAAATCTCGATGGCGGGCGCTCCGCTTTCCGCGATGCGCTTGACTAGATCATATCGCGGTCCCGTTCTGCGGGTCCGCTCGAGCACCTGCGCCACCTCGCTGCCGGAGATCGCTACGACCCACTTCTCGCGGACCGGGCGAACGCCGCGGATCGTCTCCCGCCAGGGGATACGGTTGTAATCCGCCAGCGTTTCCTTCAAGTGAATGCCCGCCTGCTGAAAGATCGCGGGCAGGTCGCCCGACGATGTCAGGATGCCATCGCCCCGGCGGTAGTTGGCGCGGAAATACTCGGCCGCCTGGCGGGTCCAGGAGCGGCGCGCCACGGAGTTGACCTGGGATTCCTTCCAGCACACCCAGCTTTCGGCGCGCGGGTAGCCCAGCCAGGGGGAGATGGCAGCCAGCACGGCCAGCGTGGCGGCGCCCCTCCGCCACCGTTCGGGACACACGGCCACCACCCCGGCCGCGGCCAGGGCCAGCAGCGGCAGCGCCGCGATCCCGTAGCGGGCGTTGTAGTAACTGAACGGCCAGAGCCACGGGAGAAAGATCGGTGTGCCGCCCGAGTACACGCTCCAGATGTAAAACACGGGAGGGAGCAAGAGCAGAAGCAGCGGCCACAAAGCGCGCCGGCGCAAGACGCTCAGCGCGGCGCCGGCGATGGCCAAGGCGGCCAGCGGCCAGCCCGCGCAGAGCCGGATTGCCGTGCCCACGTACCGCGCCGCCGTGCGCCAGTCGCCGTCGCCCGGGTAGCGTGCCTCGCCGTGAGCGAGCGCGCGCTGGTAGATCGCCTTGGCGCTGAAAATGCCGCTGTAGAATTCCAGCGCGTTGCCGTGGAAGTAGTAGTTGTGCCACAGCCAGTAAAGCGGGCCGAGCGAGGTGATGGCGCCAAACACGCACGCCGCCAGCACGCGCCGGCGGCGCGCGCTCACCAGGAAGAAACCGGTCACGAAGGGGATCAGGAACCAGCCCTCATAGCGCGTCAGGGCACCCGCCAGGCAGAAGGCGGCGGCGCCCACGAGGGAGCCCCAGGACTGCTCCTCCTGGAACCGCACCGTGAAGTACAGCACGCCCGCGAGACAGGCCAGGAAGAGCGCCTCGGTCATCGGGATGGCCTGCATGTAAAGCAGGTTCGGGTTCAGGGCTAGTAGCAGGGCGGCGGCGGCCGCCGCGGCGTTGGATCCGAACACGCGCCGCGCCGCCAGGAACAGCAGCACGCCGGCCAGCACGAAGCATGCGCCCGAGGGAATGGAGCCGGCCACGCCGGATCGCCACAACTGGTCGTACCCGACCAGCGGCAGCATCAGCACGTGCGGCAGCGGAAGCCACACCGTGCCGATCTGCTCCCAGCCCGGCGTCCGCGAGTCCAGCACCCGGCGCGCGATGTTGATGTGGGCGGCGGCGTCGCCGAAGTGGAGCAGCTCGCCCCGGGCCAAAAACAACGCGATGGCGCCGGCGCTCAAGGCCGCCAGGAAAACAGCGAGCACAACTGGCGCCCCCCGGCCGCGCCCGGCCGCCGCGGCGCCAGGTTTGCGGCTCCTAGAACTCCGTGAACTGCCTGAATTCGCTGTAACGGGCATCGATTTCCGCGCGCGTCAAGGTCCGAAACCGGTCCACGCCGAACCGTTCGCAGCAAAAGCTGCCCATAACCGAGCCGTAGATGACGGCCCTGCGCAGCTCCTTCAGGTCGGCGCTCTCGTCCTTGAGGTCGAGCCCCAGGCCGGCCACGTATCCGAAGAAGCCGCCGGCGAAGGCATCGCCGGCGCCGGTGGGATCAAAGACATCCTCGAGCATGTAGCCGGGCACAATGAAGTGGCCCTCGGGACGGAAGAGGATCGCGCCGTGCTCGCCGCGCTTGATGACCAGCGTCCGCGGGCCCATCCGGAAGATCGCCTGCGCGGCGCGCTTGAGGTTGTGTTGGCCGGAGAGCTGGCGCGCCTCGCTGTCGTTGATCAGCAGGAAGTCCCAATCCTGGAGGGTCTCCAGCAGCTCCTCGCGCGTCTCCCGGATCCAGTAGTTCATGGTGTCGCCGCCGACCAGCTTGGGCGCGAGCATCTGGGCGCGGACGGCGTGCTGAAGGCCCGGCTGGATGTTGCCCAGCAGCAGGTAAGACTGCCGGCGGTAGCGCTCGGGCAGCTTGGGGTCGAAGCCGGCGAAGACATTCAGGTCGGTGCGCAGCGTGGTGCGATCGTTCATGTCCGGCGAGTAGACGCCCGACCAGTAGAACGTTTTCCCCGGCACGCGCTCCAAACCGGCCAGGTCGATGCCGCGGCTGGCCAGCAGGTCGCAGTCGGTCTGGTCGAAATCTTCGCCCACGACGGCTACGATGCCCACCTCGGCGAAGAAGCTCGCTGCCAGCGCCGCGTAAGTGCACGAGCCGCCCAGCATCCGCTCGACGCGCCCGTAGGGGGTCTCGACGCCGTCATACGCCACCGAACCCACGACCACCAGCGACATGCACTCGATTGTAAGCCAGGCACTCCCCGGCCCGCCGGTCGCCCGCGGGGCGCTCCGCAAGCCGCAGGTACAATGAAGAAGTACTGATGCGAATTCCCCCTGGCCTGTGGCGGCACGCGCGCGAGTTGCTGGCAATGGCGCTGGCCATGGGGGTGCAGATCCAGCTCAGCGTCTGGCTGGCGCAATGCGGCCCCGCCCGGCGCAGGCCGGCGCTCCGCCGCGCGATCCGGGTGGCCGGACTGCTGGCGGCCCTCTGGGCCGGCTTCAGCGTGATCGACAGCTTCCCGGCATATCAGCGGCTGATCCCCTCCTCCTCCGCTCTGCTCTACTGGGTTCGCGGCGGCGGGCTGGCCTGGTGCTTCGCCACGACCTGCGCCCTGGCGGTCCTGGCCCTGTGGCGGCGCATGCCGCAGTTCAGCGGCGCGCGGCGGGGATTCATCCGGACGGCGGGCGCCGCCCTCGTAGCCGCGCCGTTCGCCGTGATGGGCTTCGGCATCCTGGTCGAGCGGCGTGATCTTCGCCTCCGCGAAGTTCGGGTCACGCTTCCGGGCCTGCCGAAGGACTTGCTAGGGCTGCGGCTGGCGCAGCTCAGCGACATCCATCTGAGCCCGTTCCTGAGCGAGCAGGAGCTGGCGCGCGCCGTCGATATGGCCAATGAGCTGCGGCCGCACCTGACTGTTGTCACCGGCGACCTGGTGACCTCCCCCGGCGGTCCGCTTGAGGTCTGCCTGCGGCAGCTCGCGCGGCTGCGCGCCGAGGCGGGCATCCTCGGCTGCCTGGGCAATCACGAGGCCTACGCGCGCGTCGGCGATGAAGCCACCCGGGAGGGCCGGCGGCTGGGCATCTATTTCCTGCGGACGGAAGCGCGCAGCCTGCGGTTCGGCGATGCGAGGCTGAACGTGGCCGGCGTGGACTACCAGCCGATGGGCGGGGAGTACCTGGCCGGCGCCGAGCGGTTGATCGAGCCCGGCTCAACCAACGTCCTGCTCTCGCACAACCCCGATGTCTTCGACGTCGCGGCCAGACAGGGCTGGCACCTGACGCTCGCCGGGCACACGCACGGCGGCCAGGTGACGGCCGAGATCCTCCACCAGAATCTGAACCCGGCGCGGTTCTTCACGCCGTACGTCTACGGCCTGTACCGGCGCGGCCCCTCCGTGATGTGGGTCACGCGCGGCATCGGCACGGTGGGCGCGCCGGTGCGGCTCGGCGCACCGCCGGAGGTCGTGCTCCTACGCCTGTGCGCTACTTAATCCTGAGTGACATCCACGGGAACTGGGAAGCCCTGGAGGCGGTGCTGCACCAGGCGCGCGACGGCTACGACGCGGTGCTCTGCTGCGGCGACCTGGTGGGCTACGGCGCCGACCCGAACGCGGTGGTCGATTGGGCGCGCACGCACCTGGATGCCATCGTCCGCGGAAACCACGATAAGGCCTGCGCCGGGATGGAGGACCTGGAGTGGTTCAACCCCGTGGCGCGCGCCGCGGCCCGCTGGACCGGCCGGACGCTCACGCCCGAGAACCTCGACTACGTCCGCAACCTGCCGCGCGGTCCGCTGGACTTCGATTCGTTTCAGATCCTGCACGGCTCGCCCATCGACGAGGACGACTACCTGGTTTCCACCTTCGCGGTCTCGCAGCTCCGCAACAGCCTGGACCGCGCCGTTTCCTTCTTCGGGCACACGCACATGCAAGGCGGGTTCCTGTTGCACCGCCATGGCGTGAGGCGGATTCCGAAGCTCCGCTCCGACGCCGACCAACACGCCCTCGAGCTGGACCCCGGCTCCTGGTACCTGATCAACCCCGGCTCAGTGGGCCAGCCTCGGGATGGCGACCCGCGCGCCGCCTACGTCTTCTACGAGCCCGGCGCGCGCCTGGTGGAGTATCGCCGCGTGGCCTACGATGTCGAGGCGGCGCAGAAGAAGATCCTCGCAGCCGGCCTGCCGCCCCTGCTGGCCGAGCGGCTGGAGACGGGGAACTAGCCCGCCGGTCCCGTCATCCACCCGGTTCGGAGGGCGCGGGCCCAGTCCTCGCGGCCGTGCGATTCCGCAGCCCGCGCGGCCTGCCCGTGGTCGTACGCCACCCTGTGGAACGAGACGCCCCAACCCCGCTCGCCTCGCTCTACGATGGCGTAGGATGCGTGAGGCGAGTACGTCTCCATCACGTGCCTGACCGGGCTTTCGTCCGCGTACGCCGGCAGCCCCACGCTCCCGGGGTTCACGATGATCCGGCCGTCCGGCAGCTCCACCAGCCGGGGAATGTGCGTGTGGCCGCAAAGAACGACCGGTTCCGTCACGCCCCCGAGCAATGCGAGAATCGAGGCCGCGGGTCGAACCATCGGGTGGCCTGAATCGACGTCCTCGAGAAGGTAAGTGGTGTCGCTCGTGGGCGTTCCGTGACACAGGAAAACCCCATCACCGAAGCGCGCCGTTGGAGCCAGCTCTTGGAGCCATTTGACCGGCTCCCTCCCGAGATCGCTCACTACGTAGGCCAGCGTGGGATTCGCACTCGACTCGCTCGCGGTAGTCTCGCATATCTGGCGGTCCTGGTTGCCTTGAACCGTCGCGGCAAAGCTCACATTCATCAGGCGCTCGTACGTTTCGCGCGGTCTCAGGGGCCCGTAGAGGACATCGCCCAGGTTGAGAAATGCCGTGACCCCACGCTCGGTTGCATCCGCCAGGACGGCCTCGAGCGCCCAGACATTTGCGTGGATATCGGCGAAAACCGCCAGCTTCATCGCTGCTCCCTCACTCCTGTCCGGCCGGCCCGCCGCTCGGCGCGCGATAATGCTCGTGCACTTTGCGGGCGGCCGAGGGGCCTGCCGCGGCCGTCAGCTCCTCGAGGGAGGCCCGTCGCACGCCCGCTGCGCTGCCCAGGCGTTCCAGCAGCTTGCGCACGGTCTTCGACCCGATGCCGGGGATCTGCTCGAGCTCCGAGCCGATCCGCCGCGCGTCGCGCCGGGAGCGATGGAAGGTGACCGCGAAGCGGTGCGCTTCGTCACGCACGCTCTCGATGAGGTGTAGCACCGGCGAGAACCGGTCCAGCACCACCGGCTCCTCCTCCTGGCCGTAAACGTAGATCCACTCTTCGCGCTTGGCGATCGAGGCCAGCGGCTGGTCGGTGATGCCCAGGCCCTCCAGCGCCTCGGCCGCCGCGTGCAACTGGCCCACGCCGCCATCCACCAGCACCAGCCCGGGCATCGGCCGGCCCTCCTCGCGGAGGCGCGCGTACCGCCGCCGAATCACCTCGCGCATGCAGGCGAAATCGTCGTTGCCTTCCACCTCGCGGATGATGAACTTCCGGTAGCCGGACTTCTTCATCCGCCCGTCCTCCCACACCACCATGCTCGCCACCTTCTCCTCCCCCTGGGTGTGGGAGACATCGAAGCACTCGATGCGCCGCGGCGGCTCGGGCAGATTGAGCAGCTCCTGCAAGGCGCCCTGGATGGCCTTCGACGATGGCTTCATCACCCGGAAGCGCTGGTCGAAGAGGTGCTTGGCGTTCGTGGCGGCCAGCTCCAGCAGGGCCTTCTTCTGGCCGCGCTGCGGCGCGTGGATCTCCACCTTGCGCCCGCGCTTCTCCCCCAGCAGCTCCTCAAGCGCCTCGCGGTCCTCGAAGTCCACCGGCACGTGGACCAGCGCCGGGATATACGGCTGGTCCAGGTAGAACTGCTTGAGGAACGCGGAGCAGAACTCGGCGGGCTCGAACTCGGCGTCTTCCCAGAAGAACTCGCGGCGGTCCACGATCCGGCCGTTGCGGAGGTGAAAGACATTGGCCGCCACCAGCGGAGGCTCGGCGTAGAAGCCGAAGATGTCGGTGTCCTCGCCCTCGGCGGCGGCCATCTTCTGCCGCTGGTCGACCTCCGCGACCGTGGCGATGACGTCGCGCAGCACGGCCGCCTGCTCGAAGCGCATCTGGTCGGAGGCCTGCTCCATGTGGCCGCGCAACTCGGCGATGAGGTCCTTGTGCCGCCCCTCCAGCAACAGCCGGACCTGGCGGATGGCGCGCGCGTACTCTTCGTCGCTCGTGAGCCCTTCGACGCACGGCCCCCGGCAGCCGTGGATGTGGTATTGAAGGCAGGGCTGCGGGTGCCGGCGCGTCAGGTCCACCTTGCACGAGGGCACTTGGAAGAAGCGGTGGACGAAGTGCACCAGCCGGTAGGCGAGATTGCCGGGGAAGTAGGGGCCGTAGTAGGTCGAGCCGTCCTTGGTGACGCGCCGCGTCACGTAGACCCGCGGGTATTTCTCGTGAGTGAGCTTGATGTAGGGGTAGGTCTTGTCGTCGCGCAGCAGGACGTTGAAGCGCGGCTTCCACTGCTTGATCAGGTTGTTCTCCAGCGCCAGCGCTTCCTTCTCGTTGTCGACCAGGATGTACTCCACCTCGCGCGCTTCCTGGATCAGCGTGCCCGTCTTGGCCTCGGCCAGCTTGTCCTCGGCGAAGTAGCTGCGGACGCGGTTGTGCAGGTTCTTGGCCTTGCCTACGTAAAGAACCTGCCCGCCGTCGCCCTTGTAGAGGTACACGCCGGGCAGCGGAGGCAACCGGCTGGCCTTTTCGCGGAGGTCCATGGAGGAACTTCGACCTCGCCGAACGCTGGCGCGGGCGCGCCGCGTCTGGCGGGCTTATACTTCTATTGTGGCAGCAAAAACCGGGGCCAGACACCACTTTTCGCACTCCCGGTTCGCCGAAGACAACGGATTCACACAAGCGAAAAGTGGCTGTCTGTACCCGGTTTTTGCGGGGACGGCTGCTGTCGCGCCCCGCAGCAGGTGGTTGGTGACAAATGCGGGCTAGAGACACTCGGAGGAACGTGTTCCCCGTTCGGTGCGTGAAGCCTCCGCGCCGCCGGCGCGCCGCCGCGCGGCTAGCGCTCATGACCTTCATTTTCAGCGCGGTATGGGCGCAACACCCCGCGCCGAAGCAAGCCCCTCCCGCCGAACAGGCGCCCCCGGAGGAAGACGAGAACCTGCAGACGCCGAAGGAGTACTCCTTCAACCCGCTGGCAGCCCAGAAGGAACTCAGGATCGGGAACTTCTACTTCACGAAGAAGAGCTACAAGGCGGCGGCGGGCCGGTTCCGGGAGGCGCTGAAATGGAATCCCACCTTCGCCGAGGCCTATGTGAGGCTTGGCGACGCCGAGGTGAAGCTGAAGCACCCCCAAGCCGCGCGCGAGGCCTACTCGACCTACCTGGAGATGGCGCCGGGGAGCAAGCTGGCGGCCACGGTCCGTAGGAAGCTCGCCTCGTTGCCGCCGCCCACCCCCGCGAGTAAGCCACCGGCCGCTTCCGAGAGCAAGCCCTCCGCACCGCCCAAGTAGGGGTCGATCATGATCGACCCCTACCTCAGCAGATCTCCAGCCCGGATGTTTCACCACAACCGCAGCTAGGCGCGATGGGGCCGCATTTGTGGCGCGCGCTTCAGTGTCAAGTTCCATGACATCCTTGACACATTGTTCCATGACATCCTTGACAGGCAGGGTGCCGACGCAAGCGGGAGGCAGCCGGGGGTCTCAGGGGGCTTGCTCCCCTGGCGAAGT
>JBEKLJ010000131.1:0-10576 GCA_050010255.1 Bryobacteraceae bacterium | reverse complement strand
TCCTGCGATCGCGGCTTGATGTCGTTCGCCAGCACCACGCTGCCCGCCGTGATCGTGTAGAACCGTTCCGGCGCATTCCCCAGCCAGGCCTGGCCCAGGTGCCCCGGAATGATCGTGTAGTCGTACTGCTCCGCCGGAGGCTCGGCCGGGAAACTGGTCAACTCGCCCTGCCCCGGCGCGAAACTCGTGCTGTCGATGATGTCGCGGGCTATCCCGCTGAACTCGAACTCGTGGTAATCGCCGTTGACCTGGATCTTCAACTGGTCCATCGCCGCGCCGTTCAGGATTCGCTGCACCGCCCCCGCCGGGTCCCAGTAGTCGAACAGGCTCACTGATTCCAGCGCCGTCGCCGGCTGGTAGGTCACCGTCGCCCCGATGGGCGACCCCTCGCCCGGCACGAGCGTGAAGGGCGCGTTCAGCTCCACCGTCGCCGCATCCACGATCGAGACGACGAACCGGATCTCGCTCCCGAACGTCACCGCCTGCCCCGGCGCCAGGTTATGCGGCGCGGAGAAGCGCAGCAGCTTCGCCACGCTGTTCGCGCCCGTGAGCCCGCCGGCGAACAGCTCCGGCGCCGCCCCCACCGCCGCCTGGAACAGCGCCCCGTAGGACGGATCGGTGTCCTGCCGCGTCCACCCCGTCATGTACGTCCGCAGCGTGAACGTCGTCTGCTTCCTCAGCCCCACCGGCGTCCCCGGGTACGTCCGCATCCCCGTCTTGTCGCGACGCGCCGGCCGCTCCAGGCTCTGGCGCGCCGACAGGCTCACCGCCGGGATCCGCTGCCGGCCTTCGACTGCCGGCACCTGGCCGTAGTTCAGCTCCAGCGCCGCGTACAGCCGGTTGTTGTTCGATGATATGTAGCCGCACGCCATAAACGATCGTCCCCGTTCAGTTGCTCACGTCCAGCTCGAACGAGATCTTCGCCGTCTGGATGAAGTTCCTGCCTCCCCGCTTCACCGGCCCGAACTCGATCTTGTATCCGCCCGCGTAGAACATTCCGCCGCCCCAGTCGCCGCGCTGTGAATCCAGCACCCCGGCCACCGCCGAGGCGTACAGCTCCACGTCGCGGCTCAGCGTCTCCAGCCGGTCGTGCGACACGCGCACTTCGGCGGCCATCTCCGCCTTCCCCGAAAACGTCCGGAACTTCTCCTTGAGCTGGTTCGCCAGGCTCTCGCAGTAGACGTACACCGCCGGGTAGGTCACTCCCGGCTTCTTCTCGGCCACGTCGTAGGCGATGTTCTGCGCCAGCACTTGCGCGCTCTCGATCGCGGGCAGTTCCGCCGCCTCGCTCTCCCTCAGCCTGGCCACCGCGAAGGGCAGGCCCGTATCGGCCGCCAGGATCCCCGCCACTTTCTCCGTCGCCGCTCTGGCGATCGCCGCCATGTTCACCCCCGGCCCAAGACGTGTCCCGGCGCCAGGTAGCGCTCGGGGCTTTGCCCCGGACCGAGCGCTCTCCCGCTCCTCAGCCCGCCCGGCGGCGCGGTCCAGGTCGCGCCCAGAGCCAGCGGAACGTCGTTCTGGAGCGTCAGCTCAGCGGGCTCGGACCCCGCGTAGACGTTCCACCCCGTGACGTTCGCCGGGGCGTTTGCCGCCCCCACCGCCGCCACGGTTCCGTCCGGCGCTACGAACGCCACGGTCGCGCTCCCCGCGCCCTCGCCTCCGGCTCCGCACCAGGTCACACTGATGTAGTAGGTCGCCCCGGCGGCCGCTGCCGGCGCTTGGCTCACTTGCGGCTGGCTCGCCCGCGGGATGGGATCGCTCATCACGCCTACGCCCGTGTCGTAGAGCGCCTGCTGCGCCCACTGCGCCAGCCGCTCGTATTCCTTCCACTTGCCTTCGTAGCGGTCGTTCAGTTGCCGGTTGTAGGCGTCGCGGTAAACCAGGCTCAGCGCCCGGAACAGGTGCCACTTGCGAAGCGGGTCGGTCACCACCACCTGGCCCAGCAAAATCCCCGAGCCCTCCCACGCCAGGAAAGCTTCCAGTTCCACGGCCAGCTCTTCCTCGCCCAGCCGGAGCTTCACCGTCAGGTCGATCCCCTCGGTGCTGGCCACCTCGAGGATGGCCGACTCGTAGGCCAGCATGTCTTCCATCGTCGAGATCGCCCCGTCCGTGAACAGAGCCATGGGAGCCCGCCCTCACCCTTTCCGCGCCGGCGCGCGCAGCGCTCGCAAATCCGCTTCCGAGAGCACGGTCAGTTGCACGCGTCCCGCGGTGGCGAGCTGCTCAGCGGCCCGCCGGCCCTCCGCAATTCGCGCGCGGAACGCGGCCGACTCTTCCTCCGTCGCCAGCCGCGCCTTGCCCTCGACGATCATCCGCGCCGCCACTCCGCGCGCCACCTCGCTCAGCACGCCCGTGCGCCCCCCATCGGAGGTCTCCAGGCTCGCCACCACGGCGTCCGGCTCGGGGATCGCCGCCTCCACCTGCCTCAGCTTTTGGTAGTACACCTTCAGATCCATGCCTCGCTCCTGTTCCGGCCTCCGGCCACCCGCCCGAACCCACTCCTCGAGCGGATGGCCGGCGGCTGTCGGCTGGCGGCTCTCGGCTAGGAATTCACCTGCACGCCGAACGCGTTCCGCAGCACTCCCACGCCGTACAGCACGTCCACCGTGAACTGCTGCGCCAGCGTGTTGGGTTGGTAACTCAGGATCACGCGCATACCGAAGTTGCCCAGCTCGGCGTATTCGGCGATCGCTCCCGTTCCCGGCAGAGGCTGCGGCAGCCGCCGGATCACCAGCCCCATCGAGCTCCGTGCGAACGCCACGTTGTGCGTCGTCACCGGCGAGCTCCCCGTCTTGGCCACGAACTGCGACCGGAACACAAAGAAGTCCTTGATCTTGCCGATCGTGCCCTCCACCAGCGCCCGCAGCCCCGCGTCGCCCACGCTCTGGAATTCGCTGAAGCGCGGGATCTGCCGCAACTGCGAGTACGTGTTGGCGTCCACCACCAGGTGCTTCAGCTCGCTGGCCGGCACCTTGGCCTGGAACAGCGCCGTTTCCGCGGCGTCGATCACGGTCTCCGTGATCGGCGTTCCCGCCGTCCCCACCGGCGCGTTCGCCGTGAAGCTCGCGTACAGGTTCAGCAGGTCCGTCTCGATCTTCTCGGCCAGCGCCACCATCGCCGGCTGCATGTACAACCTCAACAGGTCCGGCACCGCCAGGACCTTGGTCACGTCCGGCACCTGGAACGTCGCCTCGGCGTGCGTGTTCAGCACGATCTGCGCGTTGCCCAGGCTCGGGTTCTGCGTCTGCACCGTCCCGCCCTCGGCCAGGTTGTTGGCCACCAGTGTCGGCGGTATCGGAACGTTTACCGTGTCGCCCGCTTGCGCGAGCGTCGGCTCGAAATCGCGACTGACCAGGTTCCCCATGACGAGGTTGCCCATCAGAGCCGGTAAAGCATCAACGGCCACCAGCTTGACAATCGCGTTCGCCACATTCGTGGATGTGATTGCTGGCATTTACTCCCCTCTTCTGAGCCGTGACTCCCGGCTCGCTGTCTTTTCCCGCGTCCCGCTAAATCCCGCGCAGCGTCTGGGACGCGACTCGCACGATTTCCTGCCGGATGCGCTCCGAGTCCTCGGCGCTCATCCCCGGCCGGATCTTCTCCAACTCCGTTCCCGCGCCCGCCGCCGGCGCCTTGTGCGCCACCGTGGCCCCCGAACCCCCGCTGATCCGCGCCGGCAGGAACTCCGGGTTCTCGCTGAGGAAGTGTGAGAGGTATTCCTTCACGCTGACCTCGCCTTCTTCCCCTTTCGCCAGCAGCCGGCCGTCGTCCGTGCGGAAAATGTCGTCCTTCACCGCCTTGAACGCCACGTCCACCTTGGCCACGCCCAGCCGTTGCAGCTCCGCCCGGATGGTCGCGCCCCGCTCGGCCTCCTCGGCCATCTGCCTGCTTCGCCGGTTCTCCTCGACGAGCTCGTTGACGCGCCGCTCCAGTTGCTCGCGCCGCTTGCGCTCCTCCACCAGCTCGTTCTTGTAGGCCGGCTCCGCCTTGGCCTGCTCCTTCCTCACGAACTCCTCGATCGTCTCCCGCACGATCGTCCGGATCCCTTCCTCTTGCGGTTGCCCCGTCTCTTCATCCATTTGCAAGTCCCTCTGCATTCGCCTCGATCTCCCGCGCGATCTGGTCCTTCAATTCCTGCCGCACGTCGCACAGGTATTTGCAGGCGAGCTTCTTGAAGATCTCCCGCTTCAGCGTCGGCGACCCGATGCCCAGCTCGAGCAGCCGCTTGGCGTCGTCCAGCTCGCTGGCGAAGTCGCCGATGTCGAACTCGTCCAGCCCCGATACGTCGATCGTGAGACCGTCCTGCCGCGCCGCCTCGATCGCCCGCAGCACCCTCTTCATGGTGTCCTTGGCCGCGTCGCCGTAAGCCCGCAGCACCTCGTGCGTGATCGTGAAGTCCCGCAGCTTGCTCAGGCCCGACTGCGGCGTGCTCGGGTCCCAGGCTTGCGGCAGCAGGTAGCACACCCGGTAGATCTCGTCCTTCAGCCGGTTCAGGTTCTCCACCGCGATCTCGTAGACGTGCCCCTCCGGCTCGGTCCACCCGAACTTGTCTCCCGGTGCGAGCTGAATGTAATAGGACTCCCCGACGATCTGCTTCCACTCCCGGTCCGAGTACACCACCGGCATCGCGAACAGCCCCATCGTCAGCGCCCAGCCCAGCGCGTTGGACTTGTTGAAGTGCTCCAGTTGCAGCAGCGCGGCCTTGTTCATCAGCCACAGGCCCTCGCTCACCTTCAACTGGAACAGCGGCACCCGCCGTCCGGCCGCCAGTCCGTGCCGCCCCTCGTCGACCAGCGCCGGCTGTGCGCGGTCGCCGCCGCCGCTGGCCTCGGCCCGGTAGAGCTGGAACCGCTCCTTGTCGTAATACGCCCAGCGCGTCTCCTTAACCCAGCCCCCGCCGCTCGCCTCCGTGCGCAGCCCCGACGTCCGCAGCACCACCCAGGCGTAGTTGCCCTCCTCGTCGTAGCTCCAGTTGATAAGGTCCTCGGGCCGGTATTCCACCAGGTAGGCCCGCGACGCCCCCATGGCGTCCTCCTCGCCGCGGTTGGCCGCCGGCAGCCCCACGCGCGGAAAGTCCACCAGGATGTAGCCCGCGCCCCCCACCAGGGTCTCCACCAACTGCCGCCGGAAGAAGTCCGCCAGCGAGGTCTGCTTCCGGTCGCAGTCCTCGGTGAACTCGCAGAAGAACGCCTTGCCCGCCTCGTTCTCGCCGGTGAAGCTCAGGATCGGCTCGCGCCGGAACAGCGTCGCCGCGTACCAGTCGATGATCGAGCCGATGTAATTCTCGTAGAACACCCGGTCCAGCCTCTCGCTGTAGACGTCCAGCGGCTCCTTCTGCCGCCGCACCAGGTACTCGGTGGCGTTGGCCTTGAGCAGATCGCCGCCGGCGTACAGGTGGCGGTATACCCGCCACATCGCCTTCTTCGCCGCGTACTCCGGATGTTCTCGTTCAATCTCCATGCCCAATGCCTCTGCGCCCTACGCGAACGGCTGCCGGCCGCCGGAGACCGCGCCACTGCCGCCGCTGTCCGAAGGCGTCGCCGTTTGCCGGCGCGCAGCCTCCGCGGCGCGAGCCGCGCCGCCGCGCGGCCAGGGCTCACAGCAACCGCTGGTCCCTCTCCCCAACCGGCGCCTGCGGCCGGCACTCCTGCCACACCAGGTACCCGAGCGCGTCGGACAGGTGCGTCCGCCGCGGGTCCCTGTCTTTGTCGATCTGGCAGCTATCCGGCTTGTAGGTCACCTGTTCGAAGTCCTTGACCAGCTCGCGGCATTTGCGGTCCACCACCAGGTGCCGCTCGCCCGCGGCCGACTCCAGCTTCGCGTTCATCAACCCCACCCGCTCCCGCACCAGCGGATTCGCCCGCGGCACCTTGTAGCAGACGTTCCGGTAGCCCACCCGCCGGAAGAACTCGCGGATGACTTGGTAGTCCGTCGTGCCCGTGGTCTGCATCCGCGCGCCCGCTGCGTCGCCGTAAACCGAGAGCCCGCCGTCGTGCCGCGGGAAGCGCACATGAAACTCCTCGCAAGCCTCCTCGGTGCGGGCGTGGCTGATGACGATCTCGTCCACGACTCTCACCGTCTCGTTCGAGATCTGCGCCACCACCGAGCACATCGGGTTCACGTTGAAGTCCAGCGCCCACAGCAGCGGCAGCATCGCCTCCACGCTCACATCCGCCATGTTCTCGGCGCGACTGAAGGCGGTGTAGACCAGCCCGGCGGTCAGGCTCAGGTACTTGCCCAGCGCCTCCTGCTCGTAGAACTTCTCGTCGTAGCTCCGCTTCAACCGCTCGTAGAAGTCCGGGACGCGCTCCAGCAGGTAGTGGTTCTCGAACGGCTCGGCGATGATAACTTCGTAGCCCTCGACCGGCTCGTGCACGAAGCGGCGGTACACCCAGTCGAAACCCTTCGGAGTCCACGCCGTGAACCCGCACAGCCGTGTGGCCAGCGGGTCGCGCAACCGGCCCTCCAGCACCATCCAGGCCTCTTCCTGGGTGTAGGTCAGCTCGTCCAGCCCGAACCACGCCAGGTTGATTCCCCTCAGCCGGTCGAACTCCTCCACCGGCCGGAAGAGGATGCGCGAGCGCGTGTCCTTCATCACCAGCGTGTTCTCGGCCTTGTTGTGCTCGTAGGGGATGCGGTTGCGGTCCAGGATGTCGAACAGCGTGCTCTGCGTGGCGTCGCGCAGCATGGGGTACGTCGGCGCGCCCAGCAACCCCAGCCGGCCCGGGTTCTGGTAGCTGAGCTTGATCGCCTCCTGGCACAGCGCCTGGCTCTTGCCCGATCCGATCGGCCCCGAAAAACCCTTGAACCGCGCCGCCGATTGGTGGAACCGCGCCTGGGAGGGAAGCGGACAGTGCGCTATGTGTCGGACGCATCTTCCTTCTCTTTTGGCTCCACCCATGTGACTTCGATCTCCTTTGGTTGCTCCTCTTTGAGCTCCTTCTCGAGTTGCAGCAAGCGGATAAAGTCCCCGACCGTGGGTTTCAGTTGGTCGCTCTCCAGCTTCTCCTCGATTTTCTTGATCACCTTGCCCACCAGGGCCACCTTATTCTTCCGGCGCTTCCGCTTGCGGGTGCTCCCGGCATCCCCGGCAGCTTTCTGTTCCGGTTGCTCGTTCTTCGCCTCCCGCATCTATCCTCGTCATCCCTCGCAACCGAAGCTAGCATTCCGGCCTGGCGCCGCTATGCTCCTCCCATTCGCAACCCACTGAGTGGAAAACAAAAATCACCGTGCTGCGAGCGTGATTGGCGGCCGGGCGCTCCACGCTCCGGGGCCGGCTGGTCAAATCGCGCGATAAGAGTTTTTTATGGCTGGACTCGCTTGCATTTGAGGCGCTGTTGGGGTACGCTTATCCAATAAGGAGGCACGAAAGCTTGCACGGCTCCCAGCTATCGCCGTCTGGTTCGTACCTCCCGAGTGTGTCCTCTCTGGCCGTTGTTCCCGTCATCATCGTCATTAGCGTCGGGGTCGCTGTAGCGGACCCCGCCTGACGGCCTGAGCAGACACAAAAAAGGCCACTGGCGGGGCGAAAAGCCCTTCAGTGGCCTTTTTTGTTGCCGACAAGTCCCGCGACCCCGGAGGGGCGCGGTTATCAAGGAGAGGTAGAGAGTCGATGTCAACGCTGATGAGTGGCGCGCGGATGTTACTGGAATGCCTGGTTCGCGAGGGCGTGGACTGTTTCTTCGGCTACCCCGGGGGCGTCACCCTGCCGCTGTATGACGCCGTATACGATCACCCCATCCGCCACGTCCTGGTACGCCACGAGGAGAACGCGGCCTTCGCTGCCTCCGGCTATGCGCGCTCGACCGGCCGCGTGGGCGTCTGCTGCGCCACCTCGGGCCCCGGCTCGACGAACCTCGTCACCGGCCTCACCGACTCGATGATGGACTCGATCCCGGTGGTGGCCATCACCGGGCAGGTGCACTCGAGACTGATTGGCAGCGACGCCTTTCAAGAGGCGGATACCTTCGGCATCACGCGCTCCTCGACCAAGCACAACTACCTGGTCAAGAGCATCCAGGACCTGCCTCGGGTGATCCACGAAGCCTTCTACATCGCCGCCACCGGCCGTCCCGGCCCGGTGCTAGTGGACATCGCCAAGGATGTCTTTCAGGGCCAGGCGCATTACCAGCCGGTGTCGTCCATCCACCTGCCCGGCTACAAGATCAATCTGGAGGGCCACACCGGCCAGATCCGGCGCGCGGCGCAGATGATCTGGGAGGCCGAGCGCCCGCTGGTATACGCCGGCGGCGGCATCATCTCCTCAGGCGCGGCGCCGGAGCTGCGGGAGCTGGTGGAGCTGTGCGACCTGCCGGCGGTGTGCACGCTCATGGGCCTGGGCGGGTTGCCGAGCGACCACCCGAACTTCATCAGCATGCCGGGCATGCACGGCAGCTACGCCTCGAACATGGCGCTGACCGGGTGCGACCTGCTTATCGCCCTGGGCGTGCGCTTCGACGACCGCGTCACCGGCCGGCTGTCGGCGTTCGCGCCGCACGCCAAGGTGATCCACGTGGACATCGACCCGGCCGAGATCGGCAAGAACCGCGCGCCGGACCTGCCCATCGTCGGCGACGCCCAGCACGTCCTGCGCAGGGTCATCAAAGTCCTCACCGAGCTCGAGCCCGAAGCGGGCAGCCGGAACTCCGCCGCGCGGACGGCCTGGTGGCGGCAGATTCGCGCCTGGAAGGAGGAGCACCCGCTGGCGCCGGCGATGTCGGCGCACGAGATCAAGCCGCAGCACCTGATGGCCGAGGTGGACCGCATCTCCGGCGGCAACGCCATCGTCACCTCCGACGTAGGCCAGCACCAGATGTGGGCGGCGCAGTTCATCCGCTTCAACGCCCCGCGGCTGTGGCTCAGCTCCGGCGGCCTGGGATCGATGGGCTTCAGCATCCCGGCGGCGATGGGCGCGCAATTCGCCCACCCCGACAAGCTGGTGATCGCGCTGGTGGGCGACGGCGGCTTCCAGATGTCGCTGCCGGAGCTTTCGACGATCTCCGCGCACCATCTGCCGCTGAAGATCGTCATCGTCAACAACGGCTACCTGGGAATGGTGCGGCAGTGGCAGGAGCTGTTCTACAACAACCGCATCTGCGCCACGGAGCTGGAGTCGTTCCCGGACGCCGAGCTGCTGGCGGCCGCGTACCGCATCCAGGGCCGCACTATCACGCGGCCCGAGGAGGTCCGGCCGGCGCTGGAGGAGGCGGTGGGCCAGCCCGGCCCCTACCTGCTCAACGTCAAAGTCTCCTCGTTCGAGAACGTGTATCCCATGGTGCCGGCCGGCGCCGCGCTCAACGAGATGACGCTGGCGCCTCCACAGCCGGTGGCGGTGCCGAAGTAACCGGGAGGTCGAATTCTATGCTGCAGGTGATTTCGCTGTTAGTGGAAAACAGGCCCGGCGCCCTGATGCGCATCACGGGCGTGCTCAGCGCCCGCGCGTACAACATCGAGAGCCTCACCGTCGCCCGCACGCACGATCCGACGCTCTCTCGGATGACCATCGTCGTGGACGTGGACGCCAACCTGCGCGCGCAGGTGGTCAAGCAGATGAACAAGCTCATCAACGTGCTTCAGGCCACCGATCTGACCGAGTCGCCGTCGGTAGCGCGGGAGATGGTGCTGCTGCGCGTCCGGACCTCGATCGAGACGCGCACCGCGATCCTGAAGGAAGCTGAAATCTTCGGCGCCCGCGTCGCCGATTCCTCGGTCGAGGGCTTCGCGCTGGAGGCTACGGGTTGATCGCGGTTTCACTCGAAACCAAGCGACTGCGCCTGTCGCCACCGATCCCGACCGCGTCCGCGGCCCCCGGCGGCGCCTCCCGCGAGAGCCGCGCTGATGCGGAGCCAGGCTTGCGCCCCGCGCCCGTCCGGCAGCCGCGCGAACGTGTATCGCAATCTAAAACGGAGTAACTTACTACAACGGAGTAAATATGGCTAAACGCTATTACGAGAAAGACGCTGATCTCAGCGTTCTGAAGGGAAAGACCGTCGCCATTATCGGCTACGGAAGCCAGGGCCACGCCCACGCGCTGAACCTCCGCGATTCCGGCGTCAGCGTGGTGGCCTCCGATCTGCCCGGCAGCCCGAATTGGGAGAAAGCCACGGCCGCCGGCTTGCAGGTCCTGCCCGCCGCCGAGGCCGCCAAAGCCGGCGACATGATCATGATCCTGGTGGCCGATCATCACCAGGCCGCGATGTACGCGAGCGCCATCGCGCCCAACCTGAAGGCCGGCAAGACGCTGATGTTCGCGCACGGCTTCAACATCCACTTCCGGCAGATCCTGCCGCCGGCCGAAGTGGACGTCTCGATGATTGCCCCCAAGGCGCCGGGCCACCGGGTGCGGGAGCTGTTCCTGGAAGGCGTCGGCGTGCCGGCGCTGGTGGCTATCCACCAGGACGCATCGGGCAAAGCGCTCGTCAATGCGCTGGCCTACGCCCGCGCGCTGGGGTGTCTGAAGGCCGGGGTCATCGAGACCACCTTCAAGGAGGAGACCGAAAGCGACCTCTTCGGCGAGCAGGCCGTCCTGTGCGGCGGCGCGAGCGAGCTGATCCGCGCCGGTTTCGAGACCCTGGTG
>JBEKLJ010000130.1:0-10133 GCA_050010255.1 Bryobacteraceae bacterium | reverse complement strand
CACTCTTCCCAGCAGATGAAGGTGACGTTCAAGGACGTGGCGGGCGTGGAGGAGGCCAAGGAGGAGCTCGAGGAGATCATCGAGTTCCTGCGGGAGCCGCAAAGGTTCCAGAAGCTCGGCGGCCGCATCCCCAAGGGGGTGCTGCTGATCGGGCCGCCGGGTACCGGCAAGACCCTGCTGGCGCGCGCCATCGCCGGCGAGGCCAACGTGCCGTTCTTCTCGATTTCCGGCTCGGACTTCGTGGAGATGTTCGTCGGGGTGGGCGCGAGCCGCGTCCGCGACCTGTTCGAGCAGGGCAAGAAGAACGCGCCCTGCATCATCTTCATCGACGAGATCGATGCCGTGGGCCGGCACCGCGGCGCGGGCCTGGGCGGCGGGCACGACGAGCGCGAGCAGACCCTGAACCAGTTGCTGGTGGAGATGGACGGTTTCGAATCGAACGAGGGCGTGATCCTGGTGGCCGCGACGAACCGGCCGGATGTGCTCGACCCGGCCCTGCTTCGCCCGGGCCGCTTCGATCGCCGCGTGGTGGTGGCCCGTCCGGACATAAAGGGCCGGGAGGCGATCCTGCGCGTCCACACCAAGAAGGTGCCCCTTGCCGACGACGTGGAACTGATGGTTCTGGCGCGGGGCTCGCCGGGGTTCGCCGGAGCGGACCTGGCCAACCTGGTCAACGAAGCGGCGCTGATCGGCGCGCGGCAGAACCGCAAGGTGGTCACCATGGCCGACTTCGAGCTGGCCAAGGACAAGGTGCTGATGGGCGTCGAGCGCAAGTCGCTGATCATCAGCGAGGAGGAGAAGCGCAACACCGCCTACCACGAAGCCGGCCACGCCCTGGTGCTGGCCGTGTTGCCCAGCGCCGACCCCGTCCACAAGGTGACGATCATCCCGCGCGGGATGGCGCTCGGCGTCACCATGCAGTTGCCCGAGGACGACAAGCACTCGTACACCAGAGAGTACCTGGAGACGCAGCTTGCCGGCCTCATGGGCGGCCGGATCGCCGAAGAGATCTTCATGAAGCACACGACCACCGGCGCCGGCAACGACATCGAGCGCGCCACCGACCTGGCCCGCAAGATGGTCTGCGAGTGGGGCATGAGCGATCTGGGTCCACTGAGCTTCGGCAAGAAGGAAGAGCAGATCTTCCTGGGGCGCGAGATCGCGCAGCACCGCGACTACAGCGAGGACACGGCGATCAAGATCGACCGGGAAGTGCAGAGGATCGTACGCCACGCCTATGACCGCGCGCGCGAGATCATCGAGGAGCGCTCCGAGGGGCTGCTGCGGATCGCCGAGGCGCTGCTCGAGCGCGAGGTGCTCGACGGCGACGAGATCAACCAGTTGATCGCGGGCAAGCAGCTTCCACCGATGCACCCGTCCCTGCCGCCGGCCGACCGCGGCACGCAGCAGGTGGTGCGCCCCGACTCCGGCCACCGGGTGCCGGGCTTGGTGGAAGGCGAGCGGCCGCAACCCGCCTGATGGCGCTGGCTTGGACTTGTGAGAGGGCCAGCTCGGGGCAAGCGCCCCGGGTCCGGCCCTTTCCCGTTTACGTCTTCGACGTGGACGGCACGCTGGTGGACTCGGCCGATGACATCTGCGGCGCCGTCCTCGAAGTCCTCGCGTCCATTCCTTGCCGGCCGGTGACCAAGGCCGGCCTCACGCGCTACATCGGCGTCCACCTCATCGAGATGTTCCGGGACCTTCTTCCGGACTATACGCCCGCCCAGCTCGAGCAGCTCATCGACAGCTACCGCACCTTCTACCGGGCGCGCGAGCACCGCGCGACGCGCCTCTACCCGGGTGTGAAGGAAGCCCTGGCGGCGCTGGCCGGCCGCAAGGCGACCGCTACCACGAAGACCAGCACCGGCACCCGGACCGTGCTGGAGAGGTTCGGGCTGCTCGGCTACTTCGACCACGTGCAGGGCACCGACGGCCTCCCCTACAAGCCCGCGCCGGATGTGGTGCTGGCTTCCCTGGCCGCACTCGAGGCGCGCCCTCAGGACTGCCTGTTCGTCGGCGACACGGCCGCCGACATGGAAGCCGGGCGCCGCGCCGGCGTGAGCGTGTGCGCCGTTCGTTACGGCTACGGCGACCTGGCGGAGATGGCCCGCTTCGATCCGGACTACTGGATCGACGATCTGCGGGAACTGGCATCCGGTCTGTAGCCTGTAGCCTGTGGCCTGTGGATGGCACGGCCAACGCCTCCGGTTCCACTTGCCCCAGCCGGCACGCCACGAGCCAGGCCGGTGATATCCTGTCGTTCATGAACCGCCGCAGCTTCCTCAAGTCATCCGCCGTGCCAGCGCTGGCCGGGATCCCCGTGGTCGCACAGGCCCAGTCCGCCAGAGAGAAGTTCCGCATCTCGCTGGCCGAGTGGTCGATTCACAAAGCCATCCAGTCGCGCCTGGCGACGAACCTGGACTTCCCCCGCATCGCCCGCGAGCAGTTCGGCATCGAGGGCCTGGAGTTCGTCAACCAGCTTTGGGCGGCCCCGACGCAGAGCTACGTGAGCGAGCTCAAGGGAAACATGCAGCGTTCCGGCGTCAAAGGCGTGCTCATCATGTGCGATGGCGAGGGCCTGATGGGGCACTCCGACCGCGCCGCGCGCCTGAAGGCCGCCGACAACCATCGCCGCTGGGTCGACATCGCCGCCGAGCTCGGCTGCCATTCGATCCGCACGAACATGCACGCGGAGAAGCAGCCCGCCACGCCGGCGGAGATCGATGCCTTCCTGGGGTACTGCACGGAGAGTTTCACCCGGCTGTGCGAGTACGCCCGGACCTCCGGCCTCAACGTCATCATCGAGAACCACGGCGGCATCTCGTCGAACCCCGACGTGCTGGTGCGGCTGATGAAGGCCGTCAATCTGCCCAACTTCGGCCTGCTGCCCGACTTCGGCAACTTCCCCAAGGAAATCGACCGCTTCGAGGCCGTCGGGAGGATGATGCCGTACGCCCGGGGCGTCAGCTTCAAGTGCTACGACTTCGGCCCGGAGGGCAAGGAAACCACCTTCGACATGGACCGGATGATGAACATCGTCCTGGACTCCGGCTACCGCAACTGGATCGGCATCGAGTATGAAGGCGACCGCCTGACGGAGTTCGAAGGCATCCAGGCGGCGAAGCGATACCTGGACCGGCTGCTGGCGGCGTAGCTCGCACTCTTCACCTGCCGTCTGCCGCGGTGCGCGGCAGGGCCGGATCACACCTAGTTGCGCTCGGCCAGGGGGCCTCGCGAGCCTCACCTCACCGGCGAGTAGGATGTGGCCCTGTAGAGCGAGACGTTGATCAGGCTCGCGATCTGGCCGTGCCTGGCGGTGGATTCGTTTCGCACCTTGATCCACTCGGGGTCGGCGCCGAAGGCGCTCCAGGTCTTTTCCCGCTCGGCCAGACTCCCAAAGGGGATCAGGTAAGTGAGGCTCGGCATGTTGGCGCCGAAGACCGTCGAGCCATAGAGCACCGGGTGGATGCCGCAGCGATGGAAGATCTTGATCTCGGGACCGGCGAAGCGGTCGTGGAGCGCGGCCAACTGCCGCCACGTGGGCGAATGGTAAACGCGCAGCTCGAAAAGCCGCGGCGAGGCGGGCGGCGGATCGAGCGGAACGATTTCGGGCGAGAAGGCCGTGGCTTCGAGCAGCGTGTTCACCTGCTGCTCCAGCGCAGCGTCGGGGTCGCTCTCGAGCTCCGCGGACTTCTTCATCAACTCCGCGTTCTCCATCATCTTCAGGTGCGTGTTCCAGAGGTGGTCTAGCGATTCGAAGCCATAGATGGCCACCAGTTGCGGCATCTGCGGCGCCACCATGGCTTCCAGATAGATCTTGGGCCCCGAGTGGACTGCACTGAGCGCGGGGACCAGGAACTTCTCCATGAACTCGTGCTCGCGCCCGACCTGGGGGCCGTTCTTCAGGAAGAACTGCTCGAGGAGGTAGAAGCGCCTCCGCTTCTCTTCCGCGGGCCGGGCCGGGGCAGCCAGCGCGCCGAGCCCGCCCAAAGCGCCGATGAAGGATCTGCGATGCATAGGGTTGTATAGAACATCCTACCTGGCGGGTCTGCACCCTGTCGCGCTGGCCCGGTTTTGTATTACGTCTGGATTACATCCGCTGCGCGGAAATGCGGTTTCTGGCTTGTGCGATTCGGTGTTCCGGCCTAGAATCGAACCAGAGATGGCGTTCGATGGCTCCTCGTGAATCGTCGTTGACAGGAGGGCTGGCCGAATGGCGAATCTGGAGAAGTACAAGAGAAACCTCGTTAGCGACTGGCTGGAGGGCGAGGAACGGGCCGTGCCGCCCCCGGCCCGGAGCGCTCCGAAGGTGAAAGCCGTGCCGCGGAAGTTCCGGACCCCGCCGGCCAACGGACAGACCGCCAAACCGGACCCGGCGCTGATGCGGGAGCCGGCGCCACCGTCCAGGCTCGACGAGAAACACTCGCAAGCCAGTTCGCCAGAGCACTTGCGGAAGCTCCAGCGCCTTTCCAAGTTGCGAGCGCCTTACCAGCCCAAGGGCGCCAGGCCTCGGCCGGGAACGCGCTAACCGCGCTAGCGCTAGCCGCCCGGCACGGCGCCTGCGGCGCAGAGGCGTGCCGCGTGGGTCAGCCAGCCGTTACTCCATCCCGATCTCTTTGAGCACGCGCTCGGCGTGGTAGAGCTTCCGCAGCGCCTCGACGATGCCCTGGCTGGCCACGTGCACCGACCGCGCCTGCACCTCGCTGTAGACAAACCGGAGCGGCAGGCCCTCCAGGTTGCCGTCAAACACGATGCCGACGATCTCGCCCGCGCGGTTCACCGTCGGGCTGCCCGAGTTGCCGCCGTGGGTGTCGGCGGTGGTTACGAAGTCGAACGGGGTCGAGAGGTTCAGCGCGGATTTCGCCTTGAGCCAGCGCGGCGGCAGGTTGTAGGGATACTGGCCGGTGGCGCGCTGGTAGAGGCCCTCGAACGTGGTCGCCCACGGCACGCTCTGGCCGGATTGATTCTTGTATCCGATCACCGGCGCGTAGGTGAGCCGCAGCGTGAAGGTCGCATCGGGGTATTCGCTGGCGCCGTACACGGCAAACCGGGCCTGGGCGATCCGACGCTTGCTCGGGGTCAGCACGGCTTCCACCTGGTCCTCGTATTGCTTCCGGTAGCGCCGCGCCGGGCCGTCGATCAGCCGCGCCAGACGGATCATCCCGTCTTCGGAGGTCCGGACCGCCTCGGCGTCGCGCGCCAGTCGCCTGCGCTCGGCCACGTCCTTCAGCTTGCTCGTGGTCACGTAGACGCGCGCGGCTTCCTCGGGCGTTCGGCCGTCCAGTACGGCGTTCACGGCCGGGTCAGCATCGCCCAAGTAGCGCCGCAGCGACGCGAAGTACTCCGTGAGGACCGCGATCTCCATCGAGTCGGAGAGCGGCGCGGGTGAGTACATCTCCTGCTCGATGTCGGACAGGTTTGCGGCGGCGTACTCCCGCAGGCGCTGGCCGTTGGGCTTGCCGGTCTCCTCGGCGTAGCGCAGCACATCGCGCGCGATCGCGAACAGGGCCGAGCCGATGGCGGCATTGCGCTCCAGCATCAGGTAGGGGTGGTAAGACCCGCGGTACTGCCGGTAGGCCGCGGCCACCTCGTCCCACACCCCGCCGAATTCCTTCTCTTTGGCCGGATCGCGAGCCAGCGCGGCGCGCAACGCGGCCTCGCTCGATCGCTTCTCCCGCATCAGCTCCGGATCGCGCAGGCCCGCCAGGAACCCGGTGTAGGCCTTGTAGCTGTTCTGCTTCGACCAGAGGTTGTCCTGGGCCACGCGCCGGTTCTCCGCGCTCTGGGCGCTGTAGGCTTCCAGCGCGCGGATCAGCCCGGCCAGCCGCTCCTGGACCAGCGGATAGGACTGGTCGCGGAAGAATTCCAGCTCGGCGTAGGTGGCGAGCCGGCCAGTGGTGCCCGGATGCCCCGAAGCGAACGTCAGCTCGCCGTCCCTGGCCCCCTCCCTGCTCCACCGCAGCCATTCCTTGACCTCCGCCGGCCGGCCGTTCTCGTAAGCGCGGAAAAACGAGAAGTCCAGGCAGTAGCGCGGGTAGGTGAAGTTGTCCGGGTCGCCGCCGAACTGGGCGATGCCCAGCTCTGGAGCGAAGACCAGCCGCACATCGGTGTACTTCTTGTACTCGTACAGGTGATACGCCCCGCCGGAGTACAACGTCACCACCTCGCAGCGGTTGCCGGTGCGGCCCGTACACTCCTTCTCCAGGCGCGACATCTCGGCCTTGCGCTGACGGTTCGCCTCGGCCGGGGCCGCCTCCGGCTTGGCCGCCCCTTGGACCTGCCGGGTGACGTCCTCCATCCGTAGGAGCACGTTGACCTCCAGGTCCGGGCAGGCACGCTCCTCGTCCTGGGTGCGCGCATAGAAGCCGTTCGCCACGTAGTCGTGGTCGGCCGAGCTCAGCTTCTGGATGCAGTCCAAACCTACGTGGTGGTTGGTGAACAGCAAGCCCCCAGGCGAGACGAACGAAGCCGAGCCGCCGTTGTTGAACCGCACCGAGGCCAGCCGCAGGTGGTCGAGCCACGCGTCCGTCACCTCAAAGCCATACTTCTTCTGCACGAGTTCCTTCGGGAACCGGTTGAACAGCCACAAACCTTCGTCGGCGCGCAATCCGGGGAGGACCGCGGCCGCCGTAACCATCACCAGCAAAGCCATTCGCTGTCGCATGACACTTCCACTCTAGCGTGAGTCCCGGCGCGGCTGCAGGGGGGCGCCCGAGACCGGCCCGTCCCGCCCGGGGCTTTCCCGGCCGCGTCTCTGATCCTAAATATCTTCTTTATTTCTAGCTATTTATGATGAAATGCCGCACCTGAAATGTTTCGTTTCAGCAGGCCGGTGTGACATACTGAAGATAGAAGTCAATCAGTATGAATCAGTTAGCCGAGGCGGTCGCCCGCTACCAGAGGCTGCTCGAAAGCGACCCGTACAAGGATCTTGGTTGGGCCGATGCCCTCGCCACGCGCATGCAGGCCGAGCACCTGACCCAAGGCGGGCGGCTGCTGTGCCCCTTTTTGCGCCCCAACTTCATCACTCGCCGGCAATACGGCTCGCTGGTGCGTGCGGCCGAGTCTCTGTTTTCCGCCATCAACCGCGTCAAGCAGATGGCGCTCGGCGATCCGGCCCTGCTGGCGCGCATGGAGCTGCTGCCGGCCGAGAAGATGCTGGCCTCGATCGACCCAGGCTATCCGTTTCTTGCAGTTACGTCGCTGCTGGACACGCACCTGAACAACGGCTCGATGCACTTTGTCGAGTACGCCGCCGACACGCCGGTCGGGGTCGCCTGTGGCGAAGCGCTGGCGGATATCTTCTACGATTGCCCGCCGATGAAGGCCTTCCGCAAGCGCTACTCGCTGCACAAATTGGGCGGGAAGAAGCACCTCCTGAACGCGCTGCTGAAGGCCTACAAACAATTCGGCGGAAAGAAGCAGCCGAACCTGGCCATTCTCGAGTTCCGCCAGCCGTTCCAGGTGGCCGAGGAGGGCGAGTATGTCTTGCTGCGCGAGCACTTCCGCGCCGAGGGCTATGCGACGGAGATCGTCTCGCCCGACCAGCTCGAATACCGCGGTGGTGTGCTGCGCCGCGGCGACTTCGCGCTGGACCTGGTCTACCGTCGGCTGAGGGTCCAGGAATTCCTGCTGCGTTACGACCTGTCCCACCCGCTGGTGCGCGCCTACCGTGACGGCGCAGTGTGCATCGTCAACAGTTTCCGCTCCGAGCTAGCGCAGAAGAAGGCCATCTTCGATCTGCTGACCGACGAGTCGATTACGGCGGGCTTCCCGGCCGGCGAGCGGAAAGCCATCCAGCAGTACATCCCCTGGACGCGCGTGGTGACGGCGGGCAAGACGGTTTGGCGCGACCAGACCATCGACCTGCCGGAGTTCATCCTGAAGAACCGCGAGAAGCTGGTGCTGAAGCCCAACGATGACGCCGGCGAGGGGCACTCGATCCGCGGCTGGGAGTCCGACGCCGCCGCCTGGGACCGTGCGGTGAGGCGCGCGCTGCGGGTTCCATACGTCGCGCAGGAGCGCGTGGGGGCGATGTCCGCCCCCTTCCCGCTGCTGCGCTACGGCGAACTGGAAATCCACCAGATGCAGGTGGACCTGCAGCCGCACGCTTACCTGGGCAAGGTCCAGGGCTGCTCGAGCTGGCTCACGGCCGGCAATGGCGGCTTCTCGACGATCACCGGCCTGGCGCCGACGTTTCTGCTGGAACCGAAGGCGTAACCGTAGTCAAAGCCGCAGTCGTAGCCGTCTCAGGCGATCGGGATGGCCGTGTCCGGGGGGACGCGGAACGAGGAAGTGCGCCCGCGCGGCCAGCGCACGCCAATTTCGACCACCGCCGGCTCGGTCCCCACCAGCTTCAACGGCTTTCCGGCGGCATCGGTGAGGACGCGCACCGTGCCGCGCACGCGCAGCACCGCCCGGCCGTCGAGCCTCAGCTCCGAGGCGTTTCTGGAGGTCTTCAGCTCGGCGATTCCGCGCACGGTCGCGACGGCGCTGTGGACGCTCGAGGCGCCCTCCGGCAGGCGGCAGTTCCACTCCAGGGTTGCGCCCTCCCACCGCGCGCCGTAGAGCCGCCAGCAGAAGTCCATCATCACTAGACACGCCGGCGAGTAGGGTCCCGGGTCGGGCGTGAATTGGCCGGTGACGGGATCGAGCTGCTGTAGAAACTCC
Source organism: Bryobacteraceae bacterium (assembly GCA_050010255.1). Lineage (GTDB taxonomy): Bacteria > Acidobacteriota > Terriglobia > Bryobacterales > Bryobacteraceae > JBEKLJ01. The sequence continues at coordinate 1,463 of JBEKLJ010000130.1, read as the reverse complement.
GGCGCGGCCGTGATGGCCTTCACCCACTGGTGCATCATGTGGGCCAGGCCGGCAGGCTTGCCGTAGTGCTCCATCCAGCGGGGCGCCCGCAGCGCCGTCAGCGCCTGCGAAGCGCCGCCCCAGGAGTTCCTCGGGATCGGCCGTACGAAGGCCGGGTCGTCCATCGCGATAGAGGGCAGCGGGTACGGCGCCCAGAACTCCGCGGGGTTGTGGATATGCCTGCGGTAGATGGCCTCAAACAGCTCCGGGCTGACGACGTGCTCGCCCAGAACGCGCGTGAGCACGTCGCCGCGGATGCGCACGAAGCGCCCGTTGGAATCGAGATCGTAGAAGCAGGCGTCCCGCGGGTCGTAGAGCCGGTCCCTGATCGCCATCTGGATGCGCGTGGCCGCCTCCAGCCAGCGCGCCTCCTCGCCGGCCTGGCCGAGCTGGCGAGCCATGCGGGCCAGCGCCATCCGCCCGCCGTAAACAGTGGCCGAGAGATCCGGCGCGCAGTAGGGCAGGCCGTCGACCTTGGGGCAGATGCGGGCGTCGCCGTTGGGGCACCGCTTGGGCACGCCCTTGAACCGGGGGCTGTTGTCGTGGCCGGTGTCGTACTCGCAGAACGCTTCGCACAGCCCCAGGCCGCGAGTGTTGCGGTAGCGCACCAGCCAGTCGTCCCAGCGCGAGCAGGCACGATAGGCGGTTGCCAGGAACTCGCGGTCGCGGGTCGATTGGTATAGCTCCCAGGCCGTGGCCGCGATCGGCACCACCATCTGGATCTGCGCACTGCCCACCGTCGTCGGCTTCACCGAGCAAGGAAGATAACCGTCCTCGCGCTGAAAATCGAAGAAGATGCCGTGATTGGCGATGGCCACCGGCTGGCTGATGAGGCCGTAGACCAGCCCTTCCAGCGGCGCGCACTCCAGCCACACGCCCGGATACGGGCCGCCCTCGATCAGCACCGGCTCGCTGAAGCGGTTGATGCGGATGGTGTTCGCCTTGAGCGCCGCCAGCGCCGCGTCGTACTTGGCTTGCAGCCTGGCCTCGTCAACCCGGAAGAAAGGCTCCGCGGTGGCGGCGCGCGGCTGCTGCGCTGCCGCCGCTTCAGGCCCGGAGCCAAGGACGGAGGCGGCCGCCGCTGCGAGAAACTGTCGCCGATTGGTCATCTCACCTCAGGGGATTCTCAGGTGACCGGCCGCCCAGCGCGGCGGGAGCGCCGGAGGCGTGCGGTCGGAATTGAACGTAGCACCGCGGCGGCGCGCTCGGCAACTGGCCCCGCCCGGAACCCTCAGGGCTCGGGCCCGCCCGCATTTCTCACCAACAACCGGCTGCGGCGCGCGATAGAGCCGCATCTACTGTGTTGCGCTCGGCCGGCGTCCTCGACGTACTGTTCAAGTACGCCTCCGGGCGCCGGCCGTCGCGCGCCTTGTATCTGCGGCCCTCTCATCGCGCCTCGCCACGGTCGTGGTGAGAAAAGCGGG
>JBEKLJ010000129.1:0-10195 GCA_050010255.1 Bryobacteraceae bacterium | reverse complement strand
GGGTCGTGGGGATCGACGTAGAGCGCGGCGTCGCCACCCAGCTCCGGAAGGGCCGAGGTCCGGGAGGCAACCACGGGCAGACCCCGGGCCATGGCCTCGAGCATTGGGAAGCCAAACCCCTCCTCCAGGGAAGGGAACAGCAAGGCGCTGGCGGACTGGTAGAGGACTTGCAGCCGATGCGCCGGGACGTATCCGAGCGCCTGGACGCGAGCTTCCAGCCGCTGCTCGCGGATGAACGCATGGATGGCTTCGCTTCCGTGGCCATTGCCGCCCGCCAGGACCAGCCGGTAGCGCTCCGGCAGGAGCTGCAAGGCCCGCAGTGCGCTGATAACGTTCTTGCGGGTCTCCAACACGCCCACCGTCAGAAGCAGGTGGTTTCCCTCGCCCACCAGACGCTCCCGCTCCCGCAGGCGTGCCTCGGGCGAGATTGGCTTCTCGGGCGCGTCAACGCCGCCCGGGATGACCCGAATGCGCTGCCGGTCTACGCCGCAATGCTGAAAAAGCTGCCCGGCCGTGTATTCCGACAGAACGAGAATGCGGTCCGCGCGGGCGAGCGCCTCGCGCAGCAGTCTCGAGAACTTCCGCTGAAACTCGGGGGTCGAGTAGGCGGGTCCGGTAATCGGGAAGACGTCGTGGACGGTGACGACCTCCCGCCGGAAGCGGAACGCCGGTGGCCGCTGCGCAATGCTGTGAAACAGCTCCGCCTGCCACGGCAGCCAGAACGTGAAGGGCCGCTGAAACAGCCGTACGGAAAAGGTGGGGCCCCCGGGTCCCCTTACGGCGGGGCGCAAGAACTCGCGCCGTTTGGAGAATCGCGACAGCCGGTAGCACAGCAGAAAGTGGCGGGAAGTATCCAGCTCCGCCAGCGACTCGATTAACCTCCTGGAGTAAGTCGCAATTCCGGTAGGGTTCGTATCGAGTATGTAGGTGGCATCCAGCGCAATCGTGGCCATTTCACTTCACATCTCGCTGCACACGCCGGCACATCGAATTCGCACGATTGACGATCTTAGCATCCCGGGGCAGGCCACCACACGGTTTGGGGCCGCCGCGTTTCGGGGCCGGGAGCGGTTCTTCGAAGCTGCAATGCCGGCTTTTATGCCGGCATCGGGGTGGGGCGTGCCTCGTCCCGGGGTGATAGCATTACCCAAAGGGGTACTAGATCCATGCTTCAGAACCGTCTCTTCCTGGCCACCCTGCTTGGGCTCTTTTGCGCTTGCGATCTGACTTTAGCCGACGCTCCCCGCGTTCGTGCCTGGCAAGACTCGATTCGCCTTCCTACTTACCGCGAGGGTGATGCCGACCCCAATCCCCAGTTCTCCGCTTTCACCTACCGAACCCCCAATTATCCCTATCCGCTGCGCACGAACCTGACCAAGGACCGTTACGACGAGACGTGGCGGGTGCTGAATCTCGAGAATGAGTACCTCCTCTGCCGCGTTCTGCCCGACCTCGGCGGCCACCTGTATAGTTGCCGCGACAAGCTGAGCGGCCGCGAGATGTTCTACGCCAACCCGGTCATCAGGAAAGGCCTCATTGGTCTCCGCGGCGCTTGGGTTGCGCTCGGCATCGAATCGAACTTCCCCGTCGCGCACGCTCGTCATACCGTCTCTCCCGTCGATTTCGCCGTCCGAACCGAGTCCGATGGATCAGCCCGCGCCGTCGTCGAAGACATCGACCGCGTCACCGGGATGCAGTGGCGCGTCGAATACCTGCTCCGGCCGGCCAGCGCCGTTCTCGAACAGCGCGTGACTCTCTATAACCGCAGTAGCGCCCGCCGGCCGTACGCCTGGTGGGCGAACGCCGGCATCGAGCTCGACGACCCTGGCACGCGTTTTGTGCTGCCCACGCGACTCGTGGCCACCCACGGATCCGCGGAAATCGATGCCTGGCCAATCAGCTCCGCTGGAGCGAATGAAAGCCTCGTCGCCGCTTACAAGCAATCGGCTGGCTGGTTTGCCTACGGCTCCCGCGAGCCGTTCTTCGCCGTCTACAAGCCCGGCACCCGAACCGGAGTCGCGCATTTCGCCGATCCGAACGTCGTCCCCGGCAAGAAGATTTGGTTGTGGGGTCCTGTGGACGATGGCTACGTTCGCCGCGAACTGACCGACAACTTCCCTTCCTATGTCGAGATGCAGGGCGGGCTGTTTCAGAATCAGGAGACGTTTGAGTTTCTGGAGCCCGAATGGTCCAGGACCTTCTCCGAATACTGGATTCCCATCCGCGATCTGGGCGGTGTCTCTCGCGTGACTCGGGACGCGATCGTGAATCTTGAGCGCCGTAGCGATTCAGCGAAGGGTCCCGTCCTGCTGCTGGAACTGAGCGTCACTCACATCTTCAGAGACGCCATCATCCGCTTGCTGAACGCGGGGCAACCTGCATTCGAAACGCGCGCCGATCTGGATCCGGCCCGCACGTACACACACGTCCTGGAAAGGCCCGGCGCGTCGGTTTACACATTTCAACTGGTCGATCCGCGAGGATCGATACTGCTCGAGCATACCGAAAACCACTACGATGCTTTGGCCCCCGAACAAGCCAGGCTCGGGAAACAAGCCCAGCCGGCCTGGAACGGACCCGAGACGGAAGCTTCTCTGGTGGCCAGGGGAAACTACAACGAGCTGCATCAGCAGTGGAGTTTCGCCCTCTACGACTACACCACGGGCCTGCAACTATTCCCGGGCAGCATTCCCCTCCAAAAGGCCGGCGGCCGCCTGGCCTTGGGTCTGAATCGTTTTGAGGAAGCCGCGGACCTGCTCGCGCGCGTCCAAGCCGCTGCTCCATCTGATGATGAAGCGGCCTACTTGCTCGGAGTGGCGCAGGCGATGCTCGGCCGGCACGACGAGGCTCGCCGGACGCTTTCCCAAGTGGGCCCGGCCTCGGCCTTCGGTGCGCCGGCCGCGCTCCAGCTTGCCTGTCTTGCCGCCCGTGCCAAGGATGACTCCGGCGCTCTCGCCGCTTTGAAGCCGTTGCTCTCCGCGCGCTCCGGACCCGTTCGCCCCGGCGCTCTCGAAGTCGCTCTCCTCCGCCGCTCGGGCCGCCAGCAGGAGGCCAGACAGCAACTCGCCGTGTGGCGGACCCTCGACCCTGCCGACAGCATGCTGCGCTTCGAGAACACCCTGCTGGGCGCCGATGACGCGGAACTTTGGATGCATCTCGCTGCCGACTCTGAGCGCGTATTGAGCCTCGTGGAGGAGTATCTGAACCTGGGGATGAATGACGATGCTCTGCGCCTCCTCGACCGCTCCTATCCGCCCGTCGCCCCGCAAGAGATCGAGCCCGGCGCGGTTCCGCCGGCGCAAAGCCCCCTGATTGCCTATTACCGCGCGTACTGCCGTACCCGGTTAGGTCAGGATCCCTCGGTCGATCTGCGCGGCGCGGCAGAAAGTTCCACGCGCTACGCGTTCCCTTCGCGGCCGAGTTCCTTCGGGGTGCTGAAGAACGCGCTCCAGTCCAACCCGTCGGACGCCACGGCGCACTTCCTGCTAGGACGCTGGTTCATGCACGGCTTGATGGTTGATGACGCGATCGCCGAATGGCAGAAAGCGCGTTCGCTGAATCCTCGCCTCCCCGAACTGTACCGCGATCTCGGCAAGGCTTTGACGACCCTCAGGAAGGATGTAGTTAACGGGCTGATCGTGCTGAAGGAGGGCCTGAAGTTGGACCCCGCGAATCCGGAACTGCGTGCTGCGCTGGAACGCGCGGGCACGAGTCCCATTCCCGTTGTGCCCTCTCCGACAGGAGGTCCTCCGGCTGGATCGCCGGCGACCGGTCAGCCCTCGCCCGTCGAGGTCGCCTCGGCGGCGATGTTCAGAGCGGCGTCCGGAAGCCCCGATGAGGCCGCGCGGCTGTTCGATGCCCGCGTATTCTCCGCCGAAAGGCAGCCCGACGAAGTTCGCCGGGCCTACATCGAAGTGCAATTGCAGAGGTTGATGTCGCAGGCGCGCTCCGGGCACTGTCCGGCGGCCATTGACGGCCTTGAGAGGCTGGGCGAGGAGGATAAGCGCCTGCCCTTCACGTTCCACGGCTTCAACAACTTCATGAAGCCTCCCCACTTCCAGTACTACCTGGCCGTGCTCGAAGCATCCTGTCGTGATGACAAGAACGCCCGCAAACGGTGGACGAGAGTCAGCCAAATGAATGAGTCTCTGCCTTCGCCGGAAGTTGTCTTCCCGCTTCTGGCCGCCTGGAGGCTCAGCCCCGAGGATGCGAAACCCAAGATCGCCGCCGTGCTCGAGTCGGTTCGCGCCGCGCTCGCCAAAGCGGAAGACGAATCCCGGCCGTCCCTGATGTATGTCGAAGCGATGCTGCTCCGCGCCTTCGGCCAGGACGAACAGGCCGGCCTCCGACTCCAGGAGGTTGTCAGGGCAAGCAAGGACGTCAGGCTCCAGTGTTTGGCCCTGCTCGAGCTGCGCGAAATCCTCGTCGCCGCCAGGTAGGACTCCCGGCTCTGCTCCGGAGTTGCGAAACGAGGAACCCCGGGTTGCGCGCAGTTCGGCGTGTAGGTTATTCTCAGTCCTCCTTCGATGGCAACGTAAAGCGAGGCGAGAGGCCTTTGACCACGCTTCACGTCGATTTGGGCCGCCAGTGGCGCGGCGGGCAGAACCAGGCGCTGCTCCTGGCTCTAGGTCTGCGGGCGCGCGGGCATGCCGCGGAGCTGGTGGCGGTGCGCGGCGCGCCGCTGGCCGAGCGCGCCCAGGCTGCCGGCGTGCGCGTGCACCAGGTGGGGGGGCGGGCGGCGCGGCTCCAGGCGGCGCTGCTGCTCAGGAAGCTCCTCGACCAGACGCGGTATGACCTGGTGCACAGCCACGATGCGCATGGTCTGACGGCGGCCTGGCTGGCCGGCGTCCACAGGCACGCGCCTGTGGTGGCATCCCGACGCGTGGCTTATCCACTGTCGCAGAACCCCCTGAGCCTCGCCCAGTACCGGCGCGCGCGACGGATCATCGCGGTCTCGCGCTTCGTTCGAGAGAGCGTCCTGGCCTCCGGGTTGCCAGGCGAATGGGTCGAAGTCGTCCCTGACGGCGTCGAAGTGCCGCGGTTGCCCGAGCCGGAGGAGCGCCTGGCTGCGCGCCGGCGCTGGGTCGTCCCTGACGCCAGCGACCGAGCGCTGCTCGGCTGTGTTGGCTACTTACTCCCGGAGAAGGCGCAGGACTTACTCATCCGAGCGTTGCCCGTGGTGCGGGAACGCTATCCGGGTTGCCGTCTGGTGCTGGCGGGCGACGGGCCTTGCCGGCGCCGCCTGGAGCGGCTGGCGCTCCAACTGGGAGTGGGAGAAGCGGTCGATTTCGCGGGTCTGGTGAGCGACGTGTCGCAGGTCTATCGGGCTCTCGATGTCTTTCTGTTTCCGTCACTAGCGGAACCGCTGGGCAGCTCTCTGCTGGCGGCGATGGCCTACGGCTTGCCATCGGTGGCCCTGGCGCGCGGCGCCGTGCCGGAGATTGTCGAGGACGGGCGAAATGGCCTGCTCGTCCCCGGGCCCGATCCCGCCCTCATAGCGGCGGCCGTCGTTCGCCTGTTGGGAGACTCCGCGCTGGCGGCGCGTCTTGGCGCCGCCGCCCGGGAGACGATCGAGCGGCGCTTCAGCGCGGACCGCATGGTCGAGGATACGATCGCGCTGTACGATCGGGTCTGCGGCGAGTCCGGCCATTTCCGGTGAGTTCCCCAATGCAGCCTCTGTCGGTGATCGAGAAGGCGGTGCTGACCCCGGAGCAGCCCGCCGGCCGGTGATACGCGGCTGAACCCCTGGCCCGCGCGGGGCGTCCGCGGTGTACCATCGGGTATTGCCATGCTCGAAGCCGTTCTAGCGCTGGTCGCCGGCCTGGTGATCGGCAGCTTCCTCAACGTTTGCATCTACCGGATTCCGCGCGACCTCTCGGTGGTGCGCCCGCGCTCCTTCTGTCCCGCCTGTAACCATCCCATCGCGTGGTTCGACAACGTGCCGCTCTGGAGCTACCTGTCGCTGCGCGGGCGCTGCCGCCACTGCGCCAAACCGATTCCAGTCCGCTACCCGATCGTCGAAGGCTTGACCGGAGCGGCGTTTTTCCTGCTCCTGCTGAAGTACGGGCCGACGCTGGTGGCCGCGAAGTACTGTCTCTTCAGCGCGCTGGTGATCGGGCTGATCTTCTCCGACCTGGAGACCCTGATTCTGCCGAATGAATTCACGCTGGGGGGCCTGGCGGCCGGGTTGCTGCTGGCGGCGCTGGTGCCTGTGCGCGACTTCTACCTGGATTGGTTCCTGGCAGGCCGTCTGCCGGACCGGGCGGTCTCGATCGTCGAGTCCTTGCTCGGTGCGGCCTTGCCGAGCTTGCTGCTTTGGGGGCTGGCCGGGCTGTTCCTGCTGATCCGGCACAAGGAGGGCCTGGGCCTGGGTGACGTGAAGATGATCGCGATGGTGGGCGCATTCACCGGCCTGGCGGGAGCGATCATCATGGTGATGATCGGTTCGCTGCTGGGCACGGTGATCGGTCTCATCTACGTCTATGCCACCGGCAAGAACGTGAGGACGTACGAGCTGCCGTTCGGCGCCTTTCTGGGGGTCGCAGCACTCGCGGTGCCGTTTCTACTGCCTGCGTTACGATAGAAGTACCCCCAGAATGAACGCGCTACTGGAGAGCATGACGCCCGCGGACGCCGATTGGGAATTGGCGCGGGCGCTCGATCAGGAGCGGCTGCCCCGGCACATCGCCATCATCATGGACGGCAATGGCCGCTGGGCTCGCCGGCGCAATTTGCCGCGCGCCGCCGGTCACCGGGCCGGCGTGGAGCCGGCGCGCATCACCGTGGAGACCTGCGCCCGGCTGGGAATCCACGCCCTGACGCTCTATGCCTTCTCGGTCGAGAACTGGAAGCGGCCGCGGTCCGAGGTCGACACCCTCTGGCGCCTCCTGAGGGTCTACCTCCGGAAGGAGCTGCCGAACCTGATGCAGAACGGCATCCGGGTGCGAACGATCGGCCGCCTGGAGGCGCTGCCGGAAGCGGCCCGAACCGAGCTGCTGGCCACCGTGGAGGCGACCGCGGGCAACCACGGGCTGCTGGTGAACCTGGCGATCAACTACGGGGGCCGGACTGAGCTGACCGATGCCGTGAACGCCGTCCTCGAGCAGGCCCGCGCCGAGGGCAAACTGGATCGGCTGCGGGTGGACGAGCAGATGATCTCTTCGCACCTGTACACCGCCGGGCTGGCGGATCCGGACCTGCTGATCCGCACCTCCGGCGAGATGCGCGTCAGCAACTTCCTGCTCTGGCAGATCGCCTATGCCGAGCTGTACGTGACCGACACGCTGTGGCCGGACTTCAACCGCGCCGAGTTGCTGCGGGCGGTGGCCGCCTATCAGGCGCGCAAGCGGCGCTTCGGCGGCCTGGACGGCTCAGCCGAGGGCGCCGGTCAGGCCGGCGGGGCCGTCGTAGCGGACTCGCGCGCACAATGAAGCGCCTCCTCACCGGCATCGTCCTGGCCCCGCTGATTGTCTGCCTGGTGCTGTGGGGCCCGCAGATTGCGTTTCTGGCGGTGCTGACGATCGTAGCGCTGCTTTGCTTTTACGAGTACTGCGGGATCGTTGCGGCTTACGGCATCCAGCCTCCGGGCCCGGTCGGCTATGCCGTCGGGCTGATAGTGCTGCTGGCGCCGCTGGATTCCTGGCTGCTGCTCACACTCGTGACGCTAGTGGTGCTGGCCCTGACGCTGAGCCTGGACGACCTCGCCAAGAGCCTCCCCCGCGCCTCCGCGACCTTGCTGGGCGTGCTCTACATTTTCGCCACGTGGCGCGCGGCGATCTTTCTGCGCGCGCGGAGCGAGTACTGGCTGCTGTTCGCGCTGGCGCTCACCTGGCTCGGAGACATCGCCGCCTACTACGCCGGCCGCGCGCTGGGGCGGCACAAGCTGGCGCCACGCATCAGCCCGGCCAAGTCCTGGGAGGGCGCGGTGGCCTCGCTGGTGGCTTCGGCGGTCTTCGCGGGCCTCTACCTGCCCCGGCTGATTCCCTCGGCGCCGCTGGTGGAGGGTGTGTTGATCGGCGCCGCGGGCAACCTCGCCGGCCAGATCGGCGACCTGGCGGAATCAGCCCTCAAGCGGGGCGGCGGCCTAAAGGACAGCGGGACCATGCTCCCCGGCCACGGCGGCTGGCTCGACCGCGTCGATAGCGCGCTCTTCGCCTTGCCGATCATCTACGGGCTGATCGCCTGGCGCGGCCTGTAGGCGATCGCCTGGCACGCGCTAACCGCACGGTGGGGCGGCGGCTTTGATATCGTTGTAATCCCGGCCCCCGGGGAAGAAAGGAGCGCAACCCATGCCCGATACGGCGTTTCAACGATTTTGGCGCCGATTGCAGCAGATCGGCATGAACGCTTACGAGGCGCGGTCTTATCTGGTCTTGGTCGGCCATCCGCGCTTCAAGGCGCTCGAGCTGGCGGCCCGCGCTCACGTCCCCAGGCAGAAGATTTACGAGGTGCTCGACAGCCTGGTCGAGAAGGGTTTCGCCCAGGTCGTGCAGGAGAAGACGAAGCTCTTCTCGGCGGTTGCGCCGAGCCTGGCGATTCCGGCTTACATCGGTGGGAAGCGCAAGCTGCTCGAGTTGGAGCTCACCGAGCAGGCGCGCGCCGCCACCGGCCTGGTCGAGGACCTGGCCGAGGCCGATTCGGAGGGGCAGGGCGAGCGCGGCACGCTCGACTATCTATGCATCGTCAGCGAGCCTTCGCAGACCGCCGTGCAGTACCGGCGCATGCTGTCGGAAGTGAAGCACGAATACCTCGAGTTCTCACGCCCGCCCTATGCGGTCGATCCGCTGGGGGACGAGCAACTGGTCAAGCAGGCCTGCGCGCGCGGCGTGCGCTGCCAACTGCTGCTGGCTTCCGGAACGCTCGACGAGGCGCACCGGCAGCGGCTGGGGGACTACCGCCAGGCCGGCGTGGAGGTGCGGCTGGCCGAGTCGTTGCCGCTGAAGCTGGCATTGTTCGACGGCTGCCAGGGCCTGATTGCGCTGCTCGATCCAGTCATCACCAGGCCGACCTGGACCTCCCTGGTCTTCGATCACGCGGGGCTGGGAGAGGCGATGAAGGGCCTGTTCGAGGGCCACTGGCGCCGGGCTGCGGAGAGCAGACTCGGCTAGGTTGACGCCGCGGGCCACCGGGCGCGGCGCCGCGGCCGCAAGCCCGATCTTCTCGCACCGTTCGAAGCGAGGCGCCGCGCGAGGCCGGCCTCCCGCAAGCCGGAGCCGAAGGCGTGTGAGAAGATCGGGCTAGGTAGCGCCCGCAGACAACCAGGAGGGCTCTCATGGCGAGCGTGATTGCTCCCCGGCCCGCGTACCAGACCGGGCCGGGCTGTCCACACCCCGTTGGCGCCACCATCACGGGGACCGGGGTGAACTTCTCCCTGTTCTCCGAGAACGCGACCGGAGTCGAGTTGCTGCTGTTCGAGCGGCACGACTCTGTCGAACCCTTCCAGGTGATCGGGCTCGACCCGTTCTCCAACAAGACCTTCCACTTCTGGCACGTTGAGGTGCAGGGGCTGGCGGCTGGAGCGCACTACGCCTATCGCGTGGACGGCCCGGCCCAGCCCTGGGCCGGGCACCGGTTCGACCGCGACAAGGTCCTGATCGACCCTTACGCGCGCGGCAACACCAGCACGCTCTGGCGCCGCGCGGACGCCTGCGGGCCGGGCAACAACGTCGCCACGTCCATGCGCTCGGTGGTGATCGACCCGCGCGGCTACGACTGGGAAGGCGACCGCCCGCTGGGCCGGCCGATGGAGGACACCATCATCTACGAGATGCACGTGCGCGGGTTCACCGCTGCGCCCAGCTCGGGCGTGCGCTTCCCCGGAACCTTCGCCGGTCTCATCGAGAAGATACCGTACCTCCAGGCGCTGGGCGTAACCGCGGTGGAGCTGTTGCCGGTCTTAGATTTCGACGAAAAGGACGTGCTGCGCGAGGTGAACGGCGCCCCGCTGCAGAACTACTGGGGCTATAGCACGATCGGCTTCTTCGCGCCGCAATCGGCCTACTGCCTCAGCCCGGAACAAGGCAGGCACCTGGCTGAGTTCCGCGAGCTGGTCAAGGCGTTGCACCGGGCGGGCATCGAGGTCGTGCTGGACGTGGTTTTCAACCACACCGACGAAGGCAACCACCTCGGGCCGGTGTACTGCTTCAAGGGCATCGACAATCGCACTTACTATCATCTGGTGCCCTGGGACCTCCGC
>JBEKLJ010000128.1:0-10211 GCA_050010255.1 Bryobacteraceae bacterium | reverse complement strand
GCGCCTCGAGTCGTCGTGGTGAACCAGGAATTGGCCAGGCGCTTGTCGGCGGCTCTCGGCGTGGCTGATCCGGTCGGGAAAGTCGCCCACCTTTCTCTGGGGGACTACGTGAAAACGTCCGCCGAGTTGGCGGACGTCCAAATCGTCGGCGTAATTCGTAGCGAGCGGGTCGGCAATTTCCACGATCCGGACCGGCCGATAGTATACGTGCCGATGGCGCAGATGCCAAGACGCGAGATAAGCCTGATCGTGCGCACACGGGGAGCGGTGTCTGCCGTGATGCCCGGTGTTCGCGAGGCTGTCCGGCAAATCGATCCCCGCCTGCCTCTCGGACCCGTGAGCACGATGCAACAGGTGAAGGAACGCACCTTTACTGACACGAAGCAGTCGACATGGGTCATCGGGGCCTTCGCCATAGTTGCCGCACTGTTGGCCGCGTTCGGGCTGTACGGCGTCCTCGCTCAGACTGTGACCCAACGACGCCGGGAAATCGGAATCCGAATGGCGCTCGGCGCCGGTCGGCGCGAGATCGTCTCCGAGGTGTTACGGAACGCGGCGGCGATGGTGGCCGTGGGACTGACGATCGGACTGGCTGGCGCGTTTGCGCTCACGAGCCTCATGAAGAGCCTCTTGTTCCAGGTGTCGGCGCTCGACCCGATCGCCTTCGTCATTGCCTGCGCCTCGATGACGCTGGTCGGCCTCGTGGCGGTGTTCCTTCCGGCCAACCGAGCGGCAAGCGTCGACCCTGTCACGACGCTTCGCGACGAGGGCTGATCGGTCGCCGCATGGGCTGGTAGCATGCCGCGACGCGTTTCACACAATTCCCCACACCTATCTACCGCTCTTTTTCAATCGCTTACAGACACCGACCCCCGCCGCCGGCCGTCTATCGCGCGCTGGGCTGGCGGGTGAGCGGTTTCCGCAGGGCGCCCGCGGGCGGCGCCGGCTCGGAAGCCTGGGCCGCCTCGGCGACGGGCTCGGGCACCACCCGCTTGGCACGCGCATTGAGCCGGGCCGCGATCAGCTCTTGCTTGATTCTGTGGAACTTAGCCGTACCGGGCGTGGCCCCCTTGGCTTGCACTTCCTCGTCCGTGACCTCTTGGGCCGCTGGCAGGTACTTTTGCAGGTAGTTCCGGACGCGGTCCTGCACCAGCCGCAGCGGCGACCGGGTCAGCAGGAACAACACTTCTTCGCCGGCTGCCCGGTACAGCGCCTCATAGACCTGTGAAGGCCGGCTGAGCTTCGCCGACTTGAGCACCCGCTCCAGCTTCTTGCTCCGCGGCTCCAGCTTGCGCCAGGCGTTGACCTCCGACTGCCGCATGGCCGTGGCCTTGATCAGACCCGCCCGCTCCTTGGGCGTCAGCTTCTCGGTGAGCGCGTACATGAACAGGCCGAAATTGTCCAGCGGGAGACGCACGCCGAAACGAATGAGCTGCATGGCTTTGTGAAGCTTCACCAGGCCATGCACGTTCACCTTCGCGCCGGTCAGGGCAGGCGAGAACAGGTAGAGCAGCTTCTCCTCCTCCAGCGTGCGGAAGATGTCGGCCGCGGTGGGCTCGTCGGCGATGCGCCTCAACTCCTCCGCCCGCTTGCGCGCGGGGATGCGCTCCTCGAGGCGCTCGGCGCGGACGTTGGCGTACTGCAGGCGCGTCTTCTCCTCGACCGTGAACCCCAGGCGCACGCGCAGCCGGATCAGCCGCAGGATTCTAAGCGGGTCATCGTAGAGCGCGTAGTTGTACGTCGCGCGCAGCTCCTTGTGCTCCAGATCGCCCAGGCCGTTGGTGGGGTCAATGAGCAAGCCGCGCGAAGCCCGGTTGAGCGACAGGGCGACCGCGTTTACCGTGAAGTCGCGGCCGCGCAGGTCCTCGTGGATCGTGGCCGGCGTCACGGCGGGCCGGGCGCCGTGCTTCGAAGGGGTCTCACGCCGCGCCATCGAAATCGCGGCGGTTACCCCTCCGGAGAACAGCAGCTCGGCCGACTTGCGGTGCTCGTCGGCCTCCAACACCCGCGCGCCGGTCTTCTTGGCCACGGCCTTGGCGATCTTCAGCGCCGCGCCGCTCTCGATCGTGAAATCCAGATCCCGGATTGGGAAGCCGCCCAGCATGTCCCGCATGGCGCCGCCCGTCAGAAAAACGCTGGCGTTGGCCTCAGCCGCCGCAGCCTGGACCTCGCTCACCACCCGGTTCTGCTCCGTGCCGAGGTGGCTCTCCAACATGAACATGTAGTCGCTCATACGATGCCTACCGCCGCCTGTCGCTTGCCGCCTGCCCGCCCGGGCCCAAACCGTGGCCCGCCAGCGACAGGCGTAGAGTCCACTCACGCACGCGGGTGGTGCCGGTCCACGGTCTCGCGGAGCCGGGAGCGCATCACATGCGTGTAGATCTGGGTAGTCGAGATATCGGAATGGCCGAGCATGGTCTGGAGGCTGCGCAAGTCGGCGCCGCCCTCCAGCAGGTGCGTGGCGAAGCTGTGCCGGAGCACGTGCGGCGTCACGCGGCGGAGCACCCCCGCCCGGATGCCATATTTCCGCAGCAGCTTCCAGAACCCCTGCCGTGTCATGCGGTTGCCGCGGGCAGTCACAAACAGATAGCGGCTGGCGCGGCGCTTGAGCAGCGCCGTCCGTCCGCTGCGCACGTACTCGCCCACCGCCGCCAGCGCCGATCGCCCGACCGGTACCAGCCGCTGCTTGTCCCCCTTGCCGATAACCCGAACCACCCCCAATTCCTCGCTAAAGTCCGATAATTGCACCTCACAAAGTTCGCTCGCTCTCAGGCCGCTGGCGTAGAGCAGCTCGAGCATGGCGCGGTCCCGCAAGCCCGCGGGCGCGGTCGCGTCGGGCGCTGCCAGCAGGCGGTCTATTTCCATATGACTCAGGAACTTAGGGAGGTTCATCCATTGCCGCGGAAGATTCAGGAAAGCCGTCGGGTCGCGCTTGAGTTTGCCTTCCCGGAGCAGAAAGGCCGCGAAATTGCGTAACGTGGTGAGGTGGCGGGCCACCGAGCGGCTTTGCAGTCCCTGCCGGTAGAGCGAATCCAGGTAGGCGGCCAGTGCCTCCGGCCCGGGAAACTCACCCGGCGTCGAGGCGTCGAAGGCCCTGGAAAACCCGGCCAGATCGCGGCCATAGGCCTCTAACGTATTGGCCGACAAGCCCTTTTCAACCCGGCAGTAGTCCAAAAACGCCTGAATCTCCGCCGAGATCGAAGCCACGCCAAGCACTTGTGCCAATGATACAATAAACGCGGAACTGTTTGAAAGAGAACGGTGCGCCGCCCGCAGGAACCCTGCGGCGCCGTTTCCCCGGAAGCCTGTGGCAGGCTCGACCAGCAAGAAGATCGTCATCCGGCGCTTCGATCGGGAGCCGGTTTACGGGTTTGTCAGCCCCCAGACCTACCTCACCGACGCTGGGGTCGAGGCGCTGACGACCTCGGGCAGCGCCTTGGTGATTCCCTACGACGAGGTCAAAGCCCTGTATTTTGTTAGAGATTTCGACACCGGCGACCCGCCCAGCCGGGGCCGCCTGTTCCTGAATCGCCCCAAGACCAGCGGCGTGTGGATCCGGATGAGATTCCGCGATGGGGAAATCATGGACGGCCTGCTGCCGAACAACCTGCTGCAACTGGAACCACACGGCTTCACCTTTGTCCCCCCAAACCCTACCTCCAACAATCAGAAGGTGTTCGTGCCCCGCTCGGCGCTGGCGGAGTTGCAGGTTGTCGGGGTGGTGGGCAGTCCGTTCAGGGCGCGGAAGCCCAAACCCAAGCCCCGGGAACAGATCGGGCTGTTCGATTGAGTCAGCGCTTCCCGGGCGCGGCGCCCAGGCTCCAGCGGGCCAGGTCCACCCAGCGGTTCTGCACCGTATTCTGAACGAAGGCAAGCGATTCCGCCCGGAATGATCGCTCGCCCTTGTACTCCGCCCACCGCCGCGCGGCTGCCTCGGAAAGTCCGGGGACCTGCCCGCAGAGGAGGTCTTGCGCCACGGTGATGTGCGGGCAGTAGGCGAACGGCTCCTGGAACTCGAGCGGACCGGCGTTCAGGGCAGCGTGGATGCGAAGCAGCTCGGCGTGGCCCGCGCCGATCCCGATGTAGATAACTGAGGTGTTCTGGAAGACCTCGATGGCGCGGGCCTCGATCTCGAAGCCGGGAAACTCGGCAACCCGCGCGGTCAGCTCCTGGATGGCAGCCGAGGCGGGGGCGAGTAGCGGCCGGGGCGGCAGAATGGTGACGTGCGCGCGCGTCACACAGTTTGGCACCAGATCTCGGCGCATCTGGTCCAGAAAGGCGCCCAAGGGGTCGGGAATATAGGTTACGAGCGCAAAGCAGTTGACCGGCTCCAGCCCGTCATCGCGTGAAAACATCAGTTCCCATCCTAGCGATTTGCGCGCGCTTTCGATACAGCCCGTGTGCGGAAAAGAAGACTAGGCAGTTCCAGGACTTTCGGTTTCCGGAGTACTTGCCGGGGGCTTCGCAGCCGCCTCCGCGGAGGGCTTGGGTTCGGCAACCAGCCACTCGGCCGCCTCGAAGCCGACGTATTTGTAGATCCTCAGATGACCGTCCTCGTCCTCCAAAAGATCGCCCACGCGCAGCGGCTGCTCCGACTCGCGCAGCGCCGACCAAGCGGCGTAGACGCTGGGGGCCTCGACGCGGCCATCTTCCAGGTAGTCTCTGGGCCGGACCTGGCTGGCGCCGGTGATGTGTGGCGCCCATCGAAGCTGCTGAAAGGAAGCCTCTCTGAGCCGGTGGATCCGGAAGGACGGCATCACGGACATTGTACGGCAAAGCGGCCGAGGCCTGCACGTTGTGGCGCGAGCTTCAGCTTGCAGCGTCGGCTTCAGCCGACGTCTGGCGCAGCGCTTCCCGGGCACATCCCCGCACTCGCCTTGCGTCGCCAGGAGTGGCGACGCGGCAGGCACGAGTGCCCACGCTACGGCGAGCGCCGGTTGCACCCGAAGGCTGGAGGCCGCATCCCAGCGCACCGCCCCCGTCGTCTGAGTTCGTGCCCCCTGTGCGTTCTTACGGACGGATTACGGCCGAGCCGAAGCAGCGCTTCGAAACAGTACCATTCCCGCATCCCATTTGGGAGAATGTGATTTGCGACTGCCACAATGACGCGAACCAGGCTGCTGCTTCTGATAGTGGTGCTCCTGACGGTGGCGCTGGCGGTGTGGATCCACGGCATCAACACGGCTCCGCCGCTGGTGGCGTTTGCCGAAGTCCAGCGCGAGACGCTGGTGAGCACGCTGACGACGAACGGAAAGGCCGAGCCGTGGGAGTGGGTGGCGGTTCGCGCCGAGCGGCCCGGCATAGTCGCGCGGGTCGCCGTCCAGAAGGGGCAGCACGTCAGGCGGGGCGCGCTGCTGGTTGAGCTGGACGCGCAAGATGCGCGCGCGGAAGTGGCCTCCGCCGAGGCGGCCGTTTCACAGGCTCGCGCGGAGCTCGAGACCATGGACAAGGGCGGCCGCCCGTCCGAGCAGGTGGAGATCGCCAACGCCGTCGAGCGCGGCCGGCTGGAGCTCGAGATCGCACAGCGGGATTATGGTGCGCTGAAGCGGCTGGCCTCCAAGCAGGCGGCGACGCAACACGATGTGGCCGAGGCCGGGCGGCGGGTGCGGCGGCTGGAAGCCGAGCTCGAAGCCCTGGGACGCAAGCGCGGCGCCCTGGTTGGCTCGGCCGACCGCGCCGCGGCCGAGGCGCGCCATCGGCAGGCCCAGGCGACGCTCGAGCAGGCCCGCCTGCGCTTGCTGCGCAGCCGCCTCGATTCGCCAGTGGCGGGAATCGTCTATGAGCTGCCGGCTCGCGCTGGCGCCTACCTCAACCTCGGCGACCTGGCGGCCGGCGTGGGCGATCTGCGGCGGCTGCGGGTCCGGGTGTACGTCGATGAGCCGGAGTTGGGGCGAGTGGGCGTGGGCATGCCCGTAAACGTGACCTGGGACGCGCTGCCCGGACGCCAGTGGAGAGGCGCGGTGGAGCGGATGCCCACGCAAGTGACGCCAGTCGGCACGCGGCAGGTGGGCGAAGTCCTGTGCACGATCGACAACCCCGACATGCGGCTGCTGCCCGGCACGAACGTCAACGTTGAGATCACTTCCCAAGTGGTCACCGGCGGGCTGACGATTCCCAAAGAGGCCCTCCGCAACGCGAGCGGGCAGGTGGGAGTCTACGCGCTCGATAGCGGCCGCGTTCGTTGGCGGCCGATCCAGCTCGGCGCTTCGAGCGTGACGCGCGCGGTGGTCCTCTCCGGCCTCAACGCCGGCGACAGGGTGGCGCTGCCCACCGAGAAGCTCCTACACGACGGCGACGAAGTCCGCGTGGCGCGGTAGGGGCCGTCGCACGCACTGAGCCGGCAGGCGGGCCGGGCGGTGCGCCGGTCTCGGTCTCGTGCCGCTCGGGACGCACCATTCCACAACCGGCTTGGGCCGCTCGCTGCCGGCGTGCAAGTGCGCAACTGAATTCTGCCGGATCACGGGGAATTCCGGGGTGGAGTAGAGTAATTCCATGGCCACACCCGCACTCAACCCCACTGCGTCTGTTCTGCGCATCGGGATTTTCGACGGCCGCCGCCAGACCGTGCCAGACGACCTGGAGGTGCTGATCACGCTCAGGGACGGCATGCAACGCCAAGTCGTTCGGCAGTACTACAAGGCATCACACCTGGCTTTTGAGTTGCCCTTCCAAAACAACTACGCCGACAACTACGCCGTAATCGCCTTCGCGGACAAGTACGAGCAGGCCGGTTTCTATCCCGTCAAACTAGCTCCCGCCGCCACACAGGAGGTCGACCTGATGCTGCTCAAGAAGAAGGCCACGTTCCACTTCGCCCACGCGGGATGGGAGGAGCTGGAGGCCGCGAATCCCAAGTTGACCAGGCTCCTCTCGGCGGGGACCGCCAGTGCCGGAGTTGCACGCTCCCGTTACGAGGAGCTTACGAAGCAGCGTCCCGCCGTACTGGCCTGCTTTTTCAACCTCGTAACCGCGATGGCGCAGATTCACCTGCCTTCCGGCACACCGCTCGATTACTTGAAGGAGTTGACTTGGGAGGAGATGAAGGAAGACCGGTTCTTCGCTTATGGGGACAAGCGCCTCGTGGACCAGGTGCGGCAAGCCGCGCAGGATCATCAGTTCACGCCGGAGCCGGGTGCGGCGCTGTTCCACCCCGGGGCCACTTGCAGCTTCAAGCAGGTGCAGCTTGGGGAGGCGAACGTTCAGATCACTTTCCACGAAGACGACACGCGAGAGGTCGACGGCACGACCTGTGTGAAGATCGAAGCCGATATGGACTACCACAAGGACCAGGCAGCGCACGCCCTGTTGGAAGTCATCCCGAACGCGCTCACGGGAGCTCTAACGGACCCCCGGCAGGTATACGTTCTCCGCTGGATTGCCGGCCGCCATGCCGGAATCCCGGAATTCAACCCCCCGTACACCATCGAGTAAGCGAGGTCGCTCGGATTCCTTCACCAGTACGGCCTCGCCGGGCGGCGCCCGAGGCCCGGCCAGCAGCCGGGAACGCCCCGCCGGTCCACCTGCGCGGGTCATCTGGGATAATCAAGACGTGCCGAAGATCAAGGACCTGCTGGCCACGCTCCAGCGCACCGGGCAGCAGCTTCAGCTCTTCCAGAAGATCAGCCGGTTCATGGTCAGGGAGATGAGCCTGCAGGAGGTCTTGCAGGGCATCGTCTCGCTGGTGGTCGAGTTCACGGCCTGCGATTCGTGCCTCTTGTATCTGATAGACAACGGCGAGCTGGTGCTGTGCGCCTCCAACACTCCGCACCCGTCGCAAATCGGCAAGATCCGGCTGCGGCTGGATGAAGGCCTGACGGGCTGGGTGGCCACGGAGCGGCGGCTGGTGTCGATCTCGCGCGAGGCTTACCGGGATCCGCGCTTCAAAAGCTTCAGCGAGCTGCCCGAAGACACGTACGAGGCATTCCTTTCGGCGCCGGTCATCGCGCGGAACCGGGTAGTGGGCGTCATCAACGTTCAGCACCGCCTTCCGCACCAGCACACCGGCAACGAGATGGAGCTGCTCACCACCGTCGGCGAGCAGGTGGGGTGCGCGCTGGTGCTGGCCCGCATGGAGCCCGCGGCCCTGGAGGCCGCCAACCATGTTGAGCTGGTGTTGTCTTCCGGTTCACCCCAAGCGGCATCGCAGAAATGAAGAGGGCGTGCTGGCTGCTGGCAGCGGCGCTCTCGGCGTCCGCGGCTGAGCGCTGGCAAGTCGCGTACCTCCACGACGCTCCGGACAACTCCGAATTCCGCATCCAGGACCTGGCGTTTGCTTCGCCGCGGCGCGGGATGGCGGCCGGCGTACTGGAGAAGGCGGGGAAGCAGCAGCCCTACGCCCTGGTGACGGCCGACGGCGGCCAAGTTTGGGGTCTGCTCCGCCTTCCCGAAGCCCCGCTCTCGCTCTACTTCCTGAACGAGGAGGCCGGCTGGCTGGTGGGCCGCAAGGGGATCTGGCACACGGCGGATATGGGCGGGACGTGGAGGAAGCTGGGCCGTGCGCCGGATGCGCTGCGCGTCTACTTCCAGACCGCCCAGCGCGGCTGGGCGGTGGGCTCAAACAAGTCCGTCTACGAGACCGCCGATGGCGGAGCGACCTGGACGAGGGTGGCGGCGGCGGCCCAACCGAAGACGACACCGCAGCATACCGTGTACGCCACCATCGCATTCGCCAATGAGAAGGCCGGCGTCATCGTTGGTTGGAGCAAGCCTCCGCGGCGCGAAGAGCGTGGCCGGGCGCCGGCGTGGATGGATCCTGATAGCGCTCCTCGGGAGTGGCCCACCATCTCCATCCTGCTCGACACGCGAGACGGCGGCCGCCAGTGGAGCGTGAGCGAGACCACGCTGTTTGGACAAATCACGCGCGTCTCGGTGGCGCGGAACGGGCGCGGCCTGAGCCTCACCGAGTTCTTTGACCGCTTCGATTACGCCTCCGAGGTCTTCCGGTTCGACTGGAGAACGCGCCGGACCGAGCGCGCCTTCCGGCGGCACGACCGGATGGTGACCGACGTTCTGGCTGCGGCGGAGGGGCCGGCCTACCTGGCGGTGATCGAGCCGCTCGGAACCGTGCCGCGGTCACCCATCCCCGGCAAGCTGAAGCTATTGCAAAGCAAGGACTTAGAGCTGTGGTCCGAGATGGAGGTGGACTACCGTGCCGTAGCCCGCCGGGCCATCCTGGCTTCGCCAGCTCCGGGACAGGTGTGGGTAGCCACCGACACCGGGATGATTCTGCACCTGGTGGGTGACTGAAGAAGACAATTCCCGGCAGATTTGTTTTGGTTATGCCGAACCGCCGAAACAAGTACTGTGAGTCCCGTTTTATGCACACGTCTTCCAGGCCTGAGCTTGCCCATCTGACTGATCCTTAAAGGGAAAGAGTCTGCGGAAAACGTCCGTAGGAACGCAGTTTTCATTTGACTGTCCGGGGCTTTGAGAGCAAGATGAGTATGGTTCCAAGAGGTTCACGGAACAACGAGCCGCGCGGAACGCAGCGGCCTCGGAACGATGATCCGCCATCGAAGTTAACAAGCTTCCGGCGGCGGGGAGTGACGGGGGATCGGGCGTTACGCGAAGGCGGGCTTCCGGAGGTGAACCGAGCCGAGCGATGAGCCGGGGGATCGAAAGGTCCTTAAGGGGAGCAAGGGTTGGGGAGCCGTCTGGAGCGCTAGGCAGAGCCGTCGGCAACGGGCCGGCAACGTTGATCTTCCCCGGGTCCCGCGGAGCGGGCAGGCGAGGGAGGGAGTTGACGGTCGAACGGGTCGGTGGCAAAGCCAGGCGCGACGTCAAAGGAGCAGGCCGGGAACTACGACCCCGGGGAGGTGGCTCCGAAAGGGGCAGCCGCTGCGGGCGAGCGAAAGGTCGTTTCGAGACGTCGGTCTAGCCGGAAACAGTGCCCGGCAGCTTGCGGAGCTTTGATCCGGGGCGGTTAAGACCCGCTGCGGGGAGCGAGGCAGGCGATCAAAGGCAGGTTTCCAGTTCCATGTTCGGGCCGCGCATGCCGGCTGGCGGACGAGTTGGGAAGTGGGTCACTTGGAACCATTTTTTTTGGGCCCGTGCGGCCCGACAATCCCCCCACCGCAGAATCGAGTTGTGGAGCTAGCCCGAATATTTCACGCGGCCTCTGGCAAAGAGCCGCCGACTCTGGCATAAACATTTGTGGAAGCAGATGTTTCGACCAAGAGAGGACGGCTCTTTGCTATGACACAGTGTACTCA
>JBEKLJ010000127.1:0-10246 GCA_050010255.1 Bryobacteraceae bacterium | reverse complement strand
ATCAGAAAACCCACGGGGACCAGCACGATCATCGCCGCCAGTACACCCCGGCTGCGTGTCTCGACGTACACCAGGAGCAGATAATAGGCGGTCAGTGTTGCCAGTTGCGCCAGAGCATCGCCGTGCAGATTGTGGGCAAAACCATTAGTGATCGAATTGGTCGCCATCAGGAAGCATGCCGCGTACCAGAAACTGGGCCACAACCATCCTTGCGCGGCACGCGACGCAGGCCAAGCCAAGCGCAGTATCCGGCGGCAGCAGAGTGTAGCCATGAATGCCGCCAATGCCGTGTAGCACACTTGAATGACCCGGTAGGCCGGGATGGAACCGGCTCTCCCCGCCACCCACGCCAACAGGTACGTCAGCATCTGTGAACCGGGGACATATGTGAATGAATCGTGGTTGACCGGCCGGCTGTAGATGGGGTAACCGACCGAGAACTTCAGGATATCGTTCACAAACTCGCCTTCGGACCAGTTCCAGATATCCGCGGGGAAGAAGACGTACCAGCGCACCCAGAAGAAGTAGACCGCCACCAGCAGCACGGCCAGCGTGCTCAGGAAAGCCAGGCCCGCGGTCTCGGGTTGCGCGTGGCGGCGCATACGCAGGATGTACACGGTCGGCGCGGCGGCAAGAATTGCGGCAAAGAGCAGTACGGTTCCTAAGACGGCTCTCTCGTTCGACTGCTGAAGCGATTGCAGCCGCTGAATCAACCCCGCCAGCGCCAGCGCGACAGCCAGCACGGCGCCGGCAGCGACAGCAGCCCTGCCAGCGGTAGTCTTTGGCGTGTTGTTATTCCGTTCCGCTCCTGAGGCCAGTGCCGTCATCGGAAACAACTGCCGTAATCTGACGGAAAAGAAAGAGCTTCCGCGCGGGAGCCTCCCCGTCAGAATCGTCAGTATACTCCTTAGATTCGTCCAGCGGCAAACTCCTGGGTGCACCTTGGAGCAGGTCGGATTCAGCCGCAGCCATCGACCACGACCGTACCAGGAGAGCGCTGGCCTGCTTCTTACCGTACTACGGAAACCGCCCGATTTTCGTCTTCCTGTAGTACACTAACTGCCTAGGCCATGAGACCCGATATCGGCAGGAGATGGCATGGCCACGCGCCGGGAAGCAGTGGCAGCAAGGCAGGATGCCAGGAGGCGTAAGCATGCCGCACTGCGTCATCACGGGAGGCGCCGGATTCATCGGAAGCAACCTGGCGGACTACTATCTGTCCAAGGGGAGCGATGTGACCATCCTGGACAACCTTTCGCGGCCGGGATCGGCCCAGAATCTCGCCTGGCTTGAGTCGCGCCACGGGAGCCGTTTGAACATGATCCGTGCCGATATCCGGGATGGAGATGGCGCCGTGGCCGAGGCGATTGCTGGAGCCGATGTCGTCTTCCACTTGGCAGGGCAGGTGGCGGTTACCACATCCGTCTCGGATCCCGTCCACGATTTTCAGGTAAATGCGTTCGGGACGTTGAACGTGCTGGAGGCGGCCCGCCATTCGCCTTCGAGACCGGTGGTCGTGTACAGCTCGACCAACAAAGTCTATGGCAAAATGACGGACCTCGGGGTCATCGAGCGAAATGGCCGCTACGTCTACGAGAACAACCCTTCCGGAATCTCCGAAGACCGTCCGCTGGATCCCGTTTCTCCGTATGGATGCTCGAAATGCGCAGGAGATCAGTACGCCCTCGACTACGCGCGAATCTATGGCATGAAGACTATTGTCTTCCGGCAGTCCTGCATTTACGGCCCGCGGCAGTTTGGTATGGAGGATCAGGGTTGGCTTGCCTGGTTCGCCATCCGGGCGTGGCAACAGAAGCCTGTCACCATCTACGGCAACGGCATGCAGGTCAGGGACACGCTGTACGTGACCGACCTGGTAGAAGCATACGACGCCGCCGTGCGCCGCATCGACATCACCGCGGGTCAGGCCTACAACATTGGCGGCGGGCCGAACAACGCCCTATCGCTTCTCGATCTGGTCGAGATGCTCAACCTGAGCTTCAGCCGCAGACTCGATTGTTCATTTGAGGATTGGCGGCCCGGCGACCAGCCTGTCTTCGTCAGCAATATCGAAAAAGCGAAAGCAGACTTCGGCTGGAGCCCGCGCATCGGCGTCGAGGAGGGGGTGTCCCGGCTCATCGGTTGGATCAAGGACAGTGCGGCGCTGTTCCAATCAATTCAGCCGGCCGATCACACCTCCGGGCGAGGCGCCAGGTAATGGCGGCCTCAGCAGGAACAACTGCGCCCGATCGGCTGGCGTCCGTGCTCACGTGTCCACAATGCCATGCTCGCGTCCTGCTCAAGGAAGGCGTCGCCGTTTGCGAGGGTTGCGGCGCGTCCCATGGGATGCTCAATGGGGTACTCGATCTGCGGCCGGTATCTGAATCCGGGCGGCTCGAAGAAATCCAGTGGACGGAGCACTGGTCTCCGGCCAATCAGAAGCTGGTATCGCAGCGATTCTTCAGCTTCTACCGCCAGGCGGTCTTCGCGCGAGCCGTTGCATTTTTCGTGGACCGCTACCTGCCGCGTGCGGGCGTGCTCGTGGAGGCGGGATGCGGAACAGCCGAAACCTCCGCACTGATCAATAAAGCAGACGGTTCCCGCACGCTGGTAGCGCTGGACCTGATCCCTGACGTGTTGGAACACTGTCACCCCGCTATGGATGTGCGAGTATGCGGGGATATTTTCTCTCTTCCTTTCCAGAGCGATTCGATCGACGGCCTCTGGAACGTGGGTGTTATGGAGCACTTCACGCATGATCAGATCGACGCCATTCTGCGGGAATTCCGCCGCGTGCTGAAGCCCCATAGCCGTATCGTGCTGTTCTGGCCAGCCACCTTTTCCATTCCTCAGCGCATCTTGCGTGTGCTCGAATGGTTCATTAACCTGCGTCGCGGAAGGAACAGATTTCGCTTTCATCCCGAGGAGATATCGCAACTCCGTTCGGTGGCGCAGGGCCGCGAGGTGCTCTTACGTAATGGATTCCGGCCGGCCGCCATCGACGTCGGACTGCGGACCCTAATGGCTTTCGAGACGGTGGTTGGCGAAAAGACCCAAGAAGCGTCCGTCACGTAAGGTACTCATGAAGCTCAGCGTGATCATTCCGGCTAAGGACGAGGAGGCGACGCTCGGGAGGGTTTTGGAAGACCTGTGCCGAACCATCCCGGCCTTGACGGGCTACGACGTGGAAGTGATTTGCGTCGACGACCACAGCAGCGACCGTACCGCTGCGATCGCACGCGAGTTTGGCGTCAGGGTCGTGGAAAACGGGCGCAAACCAGGCAAGGGCAACGCCTTGCGCGCCGGGTTCGAAGCTGCCACAGGCGAGTGGCTCATGACGATGGATGGGGACTACTCGCACCGTCCGGAGGACATGCCGGAGTTTCTGAGCGCCCTGCGCGATGGCGTTGGCCTGGTGATCGGATCGAGGGTCTTCGGCGGCAGCGAGGAGTATACCCACGTGCGCGCACTGGGCAACGTCTTCCTGAGCGCAACGTTGGGGCTGTGCACGGGCCGCTATCTCTCCGATGCTCTCAACGGCTACAAGCTCTTCCGGCGGGATGTCTTCACGGATTTTCGATACACATCGCGCATGTTCGAGATCGAGATCGAGATAATCGCCAACGCGCTGCGCAAAGGGTATCGCGTGGTGGAGGTGATCAGCCACGAGAGGGCCCGTGCGGGCGGTGAAATGAAATCGCGGGTGGTCCGCCATGGCCTCCGCTTCCTGGGGCGAATTCTCTGGGAGGGGATGAAAGGCGTAGGCTCGCGTGCCGCGCTGATCGTTGCGGGTGCGACGTTGGCTGGGGCGTCCGGGAAACCAGCAGCCGAACTGGGACCCCCAACTACATTCGGCCCAGGGAAAGACGGACTGGCGAGCGGCAAGGCGCCGGAGTAGCCTCTCACGCGTTACACAGGCCGGCCCGCCGGAACAAGGACTTTGCACGACAATCGTATGAGCCTGAACCCCGGCGAAGAGAGCCGCGGCCACTCCGGCAAATTACCAGGGGGCTCGCTTTCTCTTGGTCTTTGCGCCCGACAAGTTCAGGGTCTGCCACGATCTCTGCCAATACGCTCCGGACTCAGAATGCCGTCGCTGGGCCGTGAGCGACCTGCCGGAACGTCTGCGAAGAGCGGAGGGATCGATTTCTCCCAGGATTGACTACGTGGATCTGACAGCCGCTCTAGCGGCAGCCGCCAAAGACGGCGTGCTGCCCTACTGTTCCGACGACGTTCACTGGTCCCCGGAGGGGTACAGGATTGCCGCCGAGGCGATCCATGCTTACCTCGCTGCACACCCTTAACACCCGATTTCATCTGGCTGGTGCTACGGAACCGGACGTGGTAGTTTGGACACTGGATAGGCTTAGTGAAAGTGGAAGAGGCGGTTCGGAACCGGGCGGAATCCCGATGAGCGCTGCACACGAGGACTATGGGCGAGAGATCCACGGGCGTGGACCGTCGGACCGCAACTTCGGGGGAGTTTTCACCGCGGTCTTTCTACTCTTGGGTTTGTGGCCACTGCGTCATCGCGGCCCCGTGCGCCTCTGGTGCCTGGTCTTGAGCGGGGCGCTCCTTCTGGCTACACTGGCCCGGCCCACGCTGCTGCACGCGCCAAACCGTATGTGGACCAAGTGTGGCATCCTCCTGGGCCGGGTCCTGAACCCAATCGTAACGGGGATCCTCTTTTACCTGGTCTTCACGCCCACAGCGGCCGTTCTTCGCTGGATGGGCAGGGACCTTCTGCACCTCGCTAGAGACCAGAACGCGCAGACCTATTGGATACAGCGCAATGCCGCCGAGGATCTGTCCGACATGAGGAATCAATTCTGAAGGGAAAGGATATGTCTTTCGTAGCCGAACTCTGGAAATACCTGGGCGTCCGGAAGAAGTTCTGGCTGCTGCCTCTGTTGACCATGATCCTGATCTTCGGGGTGCTCCTGATCCTGGCGGAGAGCAGCGCGCTGGCGCCGTTCATTTATACTCTCTTCTGAGAGTTGCCACCGGTGTGGATTCTCGGAATCTCCGCTTTCTACCACGACAGCGCCGCCGCTCTCATTCGGGACGGGGAGATCGTGGCCGCCGCGCAGGAGGAGCGCTTTACCCGCAAGAAGCACGATTCCCGGTTTCCGGCTCACGCGGTTCGTTACTGTCTGGAATCGGCGGGTCTGAAGCAGAACGAACTTGATGCCGCCGTCTTTTACGAAAAGCCGTTTCTTAAATTCGAGCGGCTTCTGGAAAACTACCTTGCGCTGGCGCCGCGCGGGCTGCGGTCGTTCCAGATGGCGCTCCCTCTGTGGATTCGCGAGAAGTTGTTCCAAAAAGACCTTCTCTGCCGGGAACTGGAGAGAATCTGGCCGGACGGCGGCTGGGCCAGCCGCCTGCTTTTCGCGGAACATCACCAGAGCCACGCCGCAAGCGCATTTTTCCCGTCGCCGTTTGAGGAGGCCTTGGTGCTCACTATGGACGGCGTGGGCGAGTGGACCACGACGTCGGTTGCGCTAGGCAGCGGAAATCAGCTTAGAATCATCCGTGAAATCCACTACCCGCATTCGCTCGGGTTGTTGTATTCGGCATTCACCTACTACACCGGCTTCAAGGTCAATTCCGGCGAGTACAAAGTGATGGGTCTGGCGCCCTACGGCGAGCCGCGATATGCGCAGACGATTTTCGATCACTTGCTCCACCTGAAGCCAGACGGGTCGTTCCGTTTGAATCTGGAGTACTTCGATTACTGCACGGGCCTGACGATGACGAACGCGCGGTTCGCAGAGCTTTTCGGCGGACCTCCGCGCAAGCCCGAAGAACCGCTGACGCAGCGTCACATGGACCTGGCGGCGTCGGTGCAGGCGGCGCTGGAAGAAACGGTTTTGCGGATGACCAGTTCGCTGGCAGCGGAGACCGGCGCGCGCAATCTCTGTATTGCCGGGGGGGTGGGGCTCAATTGTGTGGCCAACGGCAAAGTGTTGCGGACCGGGAGGTTTGAGAACCTGTGGATCCAACCGGCGGCGGGCGATGCGGGAGGTGCAGTGGGCGCGGCGCTGGCGGCATACCACATCCATAAAGGTCAACCGCGGCATCCCGCCGGTCCGTTGGACGGGATGAAGGGCGGGTACCTGGGGCCGTCCTTCACGCCCGATGAGGCCGAGCGCCGCCTAACCAACGTCGGGGCTAAGTTCACAACCTACGGAGACTCCGAACTGGTGGAACACGCCGTCACGGCGTTGGTAGCGGGCAAGGCTGTGGGCTGGTTTCAAGGGCGGATGGAGTTTGGGCCCCGGGCGCTCGGCAACCGATCCATCCTGGGCGACGCGCGATCTCGCGCGATGCAGTCGATTTTGAATCTCAAGGTGAAATACCGCGAATCGTTCCGGCCTTTCGCTCCTTCGGTGCTGCGCGAAGACGTCCGGGACTGGTTCGAACTGGACGGCGACAGCCCGTACATGCTGCTGGTCGGAGGCGTCCAGGCGCGCCGCCGCATCCCCATGACCGCGGAAGAACAGAAGCTCTTCGGCATCGAAAAACTCAATGTGCCCCGCAGCAAGATCCCGGCGGTGACGCATGTGGATTACTCCGCGCGCATTCAGACGGTCCATGCCGAGACCAACCCGCGTTATCACGCGCTGATTTCTGCATTCAAGGCGCGAACCGGCTGCCCGGTCATTGTGAACACCAGTTTCAACATTCGAGGCGAGCCCATCGTCTGTACCCCGGAGGATGCTTTCCGCTGCTTCATGGGAACCGAGATGGAAGTCCTGGTAGTCGAAAACTGCTTCCTCCGCAAGGAGGAACAGGACCAGGCCTTCCAGCGCGACTACCGGCATGATTTCGAGCTGGATTGACTTATGCCGAGATCGGAAACTGTCCGCCGGTTGCCTTCTCGTCCTCGGGTCGGTTGTCTTGACGATCGGGAATTGCTGCAACCGTCAGGAGCGTTACGCAGGCGACTGTCGTGAGCCGGGACATAGACGGGGGATCATAGCATGCAGCCCGAGTGTCGCTCTTGGTTGCGGCCCAAGCCGGCGCTATGGTAAACTCCTTCGAAAGGCGCTAGTCTATGCCGGAGCCCACCAGGCGAGCATTTTGTTCCTTGGCCGCCGGCGCGATCATGGCGTCCACCGCTTGCCGGTCCGTGGACTCCGCCAAGCTGCGCGGCTCAGGCGACAAGGTCAATGTCGCGGTGATTGGGCTGGGACTGCGCGGCCAGGTACACCTGACGAGTTGGAGCGGACTTCCCGACTCGCGTATCGTCGCGGTATGCGACGTCAGCCGGGAAGCTCTGGCGCGGGGACAAGCCAAAGTAAAGCGCGAAACCGGCAAGGAGCCGAAGGGCTATCAAGACCTGCGTCAGGTCTTCGACGACAAAGACGTTCAGGCCGTGGCCATGCCGCTTCCAAACCATTGGCATGCGCTGGCGACTATTTGGGCTTGCCAGGCGGGCAAGGACGTGTATGTGGAAAAGCCAGCGTGCCACAACCCGTTTGAAGGCCAGAAGATGATTGAGGCCGCGCGCGCGTACAACCGCATGGTCCAGGTCGGCGCGCAGAGCCGCAGCATGCCGCACATCATGAAGGCGATGGATCTGCTACACGGCGGCGTCATTGGAAAGGTCTACCTGGCGAGGGGGCTTTGCTACAAGTGGCGCCCATCGATAGGCCACAAAGCGGACGAGCCCACTCCCTCTGGACTCGATTGGGACGAGTTCCTCGGGCCCGCCCCCATGCGTCCCTACAACGAATTACGCTACCGCTACAACTGGAACTTTTTCTGGGACACCGGAAACGGCGATATCGGCAACCAGGGCATCCACGAGATGGATATCGCGCGTTGGGGCCTCGGAAGGGAAGGCATGCCGGAACGAGTCGTGTCCAGCGGCGGCAAGTACATATTCGACGACGATCAGGAAACACCCAACACGCAGAATGCGACGATCGATTATGGCGATGCCGAAATCGAGTTTGAAGTCCGCGGCCTGAGCACCGGCGGCGAAGGTGGACTGGGATCCGACACCTATGTCCGCGACTTAAGCCCCAGGTTGCGGAACTTCCTGGGCCGGCTGGGGCGCGTACAGGGCGGCTACGTTATCGGCAATCTTTTCTACGGCAGCGAAGGATGGATGGCCCTGAACGGAGGAGGTTTCCAGGTCTACAGGGGGCCGCGTTCCGAAAAGGTCCTGGACGAGAAGTCTGCCGCGAAAAACGAGGCTTTGCGCGATGCCACTCCCAATATGGAGAACTTCCTGACCGCGGTCCGCAGCCGCAATTACAAGGATCTGAACTCGGACGTGGCGGCCGGCGTTGCGTCGGCGAATCTGGTCCATCTGGCCAACGCCAGCTATCGGCTGAAGCGCGAGTTGCAATGCGACGGGAGCGATGCGCTGGCGAACGCCTACTTAACCCGGGAATACCGCGCGCCATACATCGTTCCGGTTGACGTGCGAACCGGCGCACAGGAACCCCCCGTTCAAGGTGCGTGTCCCCGCTGCGCCGTTCATTCTCATGCGGGCGAGGGCTGCTAGGAACACGGATGATGCGTTCCCGGTTTTTCCTCGTCCTGGGCTCCTGCGCCGCTGCCATAGTCCTGTTGGAACTTCCCGCGCTGTTTCGTGTCGTGGACTATCGCAAGATTATCGGCGCGAATCCCCTGCGTTCAAATTACATTGACGATCCGGAACTGGTGTATGTTCACCGCCCACACTCCCGTTTGACCGGCTCGGCCACGGGCGGGTTTGCGTCCCAGGTATATGACATTCCGTTGTCGGAACAAACCGTTTACCACTGGGACGGGCGATACGACCGGAACGGCTTTCGCAATGCGACGGAGCTCATGAGCGCCGAAACCGTGGTCCTCGGAGATTCCTTCGTCGAGGGAACAGAGGGAGCACCCTTCCCCGGTGCGCAACTGATGACGTCCCTCCTGACGAACGCCGGTGGCAAGGTGGTAGCCAACCTTGGCCATAACGGCTACGGGCCCCAGCAGGAACTGGCCGTGCTGAGGCGCTACGGGCTGCCATTGCACCCGCAGACCGTGATTTGGGTGTTTTCCGAAAGCTCGGACATCGGGGATGCCGAGCACTATGGGATGCTCACCCGGCGCGTATCGAACTTTTGGCTTGCGTTTTTCGAGCGCTCCTTTACGAAAAATGTCTTGAAGCAACTTCGCCCCCACGGGAAGCAGCCCGGGGCGAAGGGCCGTGGCATCTTGCATAACGCAAAGGGAACATTGTACACCTATTTCACCTCCGCGGACGCCTTTTCCGCCGGCCGTCTCCCCAAGACCACATTCCCCGGGTTGGACGAGACCGCCCGCAGCCTGCAGGCTGCCGCCAATTTCTGCGCCGCTCAAGGATGCCACGTGATCTTTGTCTACGCACCGGACAAGCTTAGGGTACTTCACGATTTCTGCACTTTTCCTCCGGAATCCATTTGGCGAAACTACACCCCTAACGATCTGCCCGAGCGCATGAGAAGGATCATGGAGTCAATTACTCCCCGGATCGGATATCTCGATTTGACTCCAGCCCTTATGGATGATGTCAGGAGCGGGGCAATGCCGTACAGCATCGATGATTACCACTGGAACGCGGAAGGCCAGAGAATCGCCGCGAGGGCGGTTGACGACTACCTTTCGACCCATGCCAGCGGATCACGCGTCGATTCCGGCCGGGCATCGGACCAGTGAGCGCCATGGTCTCCCGGGACCGGTTGTGGCAGTTAATATTGGATCTGGCGCATGCCTCGAAGCATCAGGGCAGGCTCCCCCAAGCGGACAAGGAGGCCGGCACCACTATTATGATAAAACGCCCATTGAAACTGGTTCTCTACAACTGTCTCGTTCTTGCCCTGCTTCTCGCGGCATGTGAGACAGCCGCGACCGCTGTTAAGTTTGCTTGGGACACATACAAACAGCATCGGTTGGATCGACAGATCGCCCAGGCCGGCGCTGTCGACCAAAGCGACGTTGCCGGCTTTTTGAAGGAGCACGATCGGGACATGCGCTTGACCTGGACGTCATATTCTTACTGGCGACGCGCGCCAGTATCCGGCAAGTATGTGAACGTCGATGCTAACGGTCTCCGCAGAACGTGGAACCCGACGGCTCTTTCCAGCCCGCGCATTCGCGTCTTTATGTTCGGTGGTTCCACGATGTGGGGAACAGGGTCGCGTGACGACGACACGATTCCGTCGCAGTTGTCAAAGGCGCTCGCTAGATCGTTTGGCTCCGCGGTTGAGGTGGTCAACTTCGG
>JBEKLJ010000126.1:0-10254 GCA_050010255.1 Bryobacteraceae bacterium | reverse complement strand
GCCTCGAGGTTCTGGTTGATCTGGCCCACCAGCAGGCCCACGATCTTCAGCAGGTCCTCGTCGGTGAGCGACTGGAACAGGATCACCTCGTCCAGCCGGTTGAGGAACTCGGGGTTGAAGGCGCGCTTCACCTCGGTCATCACCAGGTCCTCGACCTTCTGCGGAATGCCCTGCCCATCCGGCGCCGAGAAGCCCATGCCGTGCTTCTTCTCCAGGAAGCGGGCGCCGAGGTTGGAGGTCATGATGACGATGGTGTTCTTGAAATCGACCGTGTTGCCGATGCCGTCGGTCAACTGGCCGTCTTCAAAGACTTGCAGCAGGATGTTGTAGACGTCCGGGTGCGCCTTCTCGATCTCGTCCAGCAGGATCACCGAGTAGGGCTGGCGCTTGACGCGCTCGGTCAACTGCCCGCCTTCCTCGTAGCCCACGTAGCCCGGGGGCGAGCCGATGAGCTTGGAGACCGAGTGCTTCTCCATGAACTCGGACATGTCGAAGCGCACCAACGACTTCTCGCTGCCGAAGAGGAACTCGGCCAGGGCGCGGGCGACCTCGGTCTTGCCGACGCCGGTGGGGCCCAGGAACAGGAACGAGCCGGCCGGGCGCTTGGGCGACTTCAGGCCCGCGCGCGAGCGGCGGATGGCGCGGGCCAGCGCGCCGATGGCCTTGTCCTGGCTGATGACCCGCTTGTGCAGCTCCTCCTCGATGCGCAGCAGCTTGCTGACTTCCTCTTCCTTGATGGAGGTCATGGGCACGCCGGTCCAGCGCGCCACCACGTCCTCGATGTCGTCCTTGGTGACCACGCCCGTGGAGGTGTCGTCCAGGTTGAAGCGCTCGCGGAGCTGCCGCAGGTTCTCGCGCTCCTTGCGCTCCTCGTCGGAGTAGAAGCGGGCCTTCTCGAACTCGTGGTTGGCGATGGCGTTCTCCATCCGGTGGACGATGAACTTGATGCGCTTCTGGATCTCGGACACCTCGGAGGGCAGCGTGGTCTGGCGCAGCTTCACGCGCGCCCCGGCCTCGTCCATCAGGTCGATGGCCTTGTCGGGCAGGAAGCGGTCCGGGATGAACCGCGTCGAGGTGAAGACGGCGGTCTCGATGGCGTCGTCGGTGTAAGCGACGGCGTGGAACTTCTCGTAGCGCTCCTTGATGCCGCGCAGGATCTTGACGGCGTCGGCCTCGGTAGGCGGCGGGACCTTCACCGCCTGGAAGCGGCGCTCGAGCGAGCGGTCCTTCTCGATCGACTTGCGGTACTCGGCCGGCGTGGTCGCGCCGATGCACTGGATCTCGCCGCGCGACAGCGCGGGCTTGAGAATGTTGGCCGCGTCCAGCGAGCCTTCGGCCGAGCCGGCCCCCACCAGCGTGTGCAGCTCATCGATGAAGATGATGGCGTTCTGGTTCTCGATCAGCTCCTTCATGATGGTCTTCAACCGCTCCTCGAACTGGCCGCGGTACTTGGTCCCGGCGACGATGAGTGAAAGATCCAGCGCCAGGATGCGCTTGTCGGAGAGGAACGACGGCACGTCGCCCTCGGCGATCCTCTGCGCCATGCCCTCGACGATGGCGGTCTTTCCGACCCCGGGCTCGCCGATGAGCACGGGGTTGTTCTTGGTGCGGCGGCACAGAATCTGAATCACGCGCTCCAGCTCGAAGTCGCGGCCGATCAGCGGGTCGAGCAGGTCGTCGAGCGCCGACTGCGTCAGGTCGCGGCTGAACTCGGAGAGCAGCGAGCTCTCCTTGGGCCGGCTCGAGGTCATCTTCTCGGAGGTGCTTCGCGAGATCTCCTCGCGCACGGCCGCCAGCCGCAGCCCGCGCTCGTGCAGGATCTCGGCGGCGAAGCACTTTTCCGCTCGCAGCAGCCCCAGCAGCAGGTGCTCGGTGCCGATGTGCTTGTGATTCAGCCGCTCGGCCTCCTCGGCGGCCCAGGCCAGCACGCTCTTGCACTCCGGGCTGAGCGGCAGCTCAACCGACGTCGAGACCTTCTCGCGAACCGTGGTGCGACCTTCGATCTGCTTCCGGATCGACTCAAACTGCGCCGGGGACCGCAGGAACCGGTTCGCCAGCGCCTTGTCTTCCCGCAGCAGGCCCAGCAACAGGTGCTCACTCTCGATGTTCTGGCTGCCGAACTGGCTGGCCTCGTACCGCGCGAAGAAGATCACGCGCCGGGCCTTTTCCGTGTATCGTTCAAACATAGCTGTCTCCGCCTAGAAGGCTCGCCGCATCCGGCTCCGCCGCCGGGCCGGGGACTGCCGCCGGCGCCGGCTCCGGGATCAAGGCTCCCGCCTCCAGCTTGAGGACCCGATCGCACCGCCTGGCAAACGAAAGACTGTGTGTCACGTAGACCGACGTGAGCCGGTGCACGCGGTGCAGTTCGGCCAGCAGGCCGATAATCATCTCCCCGGTGCGGTGGTCCAGATTCCCCGTGGGCTCGTCCGCCAGCAGGAACTGCGGTTTTCCGACCAGCGCCCGGGCCAGTACCACCCGCTGCTGCTCCCCGCCCGATAATTCCCCCGCGCGGTGATGGCTGCGGGCCTTCAGACCGACCTCATCCAGCCTGGCCAGCGACGCCGGAGCGGCTTCCGCACGGGACTGGCCCCGGATCAGCAGCGGCATCATCACGTTCTCCAGGGCCGTGAATTCCGGCAGCAAGTAGTGCGTCTGCCAGACAAAGCCGACTTCCCGATTGCGGAATTCCGCCAGTTCCGGATCGGGCAGCGCCGTGATCTGTTTAGTCCCGAAGAATATCGTGCCGTCGGTGGGCCGGTCCAGAGCGCCCAATAAATGCAACAACGTAGACTTGCCAGTGCCGGATTCGCCGACCAGAGCCAGCCGCTCCCCGCGCGCGACTTCCAGGTTCAAGCGCTCAAACACTACTAGTTCATCGGCGCCGGAGGCGAATTTCTTCGTCAGATCCACTGCCCGGATGGCTGTGTCGGCTGACACGCGACCCCCCTCTCTCTACGCTAGCACGGGAGCCGTTCTGCCCGATTCCAATTGCCCGCGGCCAGCCCCCTCCCAGCCCGCGGCAAAACACTGCGAACTCAACAACAAAGATGCTCGCGGGGGCGAAGACGTTGCAGAGGGGGGGCGCGGCTGAAGCGGGCGTCAGCCTCCGGCCTGCGCCGGCGGCTGACGAACCTGGAATACACTCGTCTAAGCACACGGCTGGCGTGCACATGCTCACTGACCTCCGCTTCACGCTCAGGACGTTCCGGCGCAGCAAGGGATTCGTGCTGATCGCCATCGCCTCTCTGGCGCTCGGAATCGGCGCCAACACCGCGGTGTTCTCCTTGTTTGACCAGGTGCTGCTGCGATCGTTGCCGGTGGCCGACCCTAGCCGCCTCGTGCTATTCCGCACCGAAGGCCAGGACCCCGGCTGGGCCATGGCGGACAACTACGAGACGGTCTACTCATACCCGATGTACAAAGACCTCCGCGAGCGCAGCCGGGTCTTCGATGGCGTGGCCGCCCGCGCCGGGGCGTCGGCCACTGTCGTGGAGCGGGCTGGAACGGCGTTTGCCGGGGTCGATCTCGTTTCCGGGAACTTCTTTGACGTTCTCGGCGTGCGTGCGGCCATCGGCCGGACGATTCTGCCTTCCGACGACACCACGCCGGGCGCCCACCCTGTCGTCATGCTCGGCCACGGCTACTGGAGCCGCCGCTTCGGTTCCGATCCCAAGGTGCTGAACAGCCGGGTGCTGGTGAACGGCCACCCGATGACGGTCATCGGCGTGGTCGATCGCCGCTTCCTGGGTGTGCAGAGCGGGCGGACGCCGGATCTGTATGCGCCCCTGTCGATGAAGCAGCAGATCAGCCCGGGCTGGGATGCTTTCGGCGACATCAGCGGGCGGTGGCTGAACCTCGTGGCGCGGCTCAAGACCGGCGTTTCGCGCGAAACGGCGCAGGCGGCGACGAGAGTTCTGTTCAAGGCCATTCGTAATGACAACCTGCCGCACATCCGGCCGATGCCGCCGCGCGAGCGTGCGGAATACCTGCGGCGCACCGTCGAGCTTCGGCCGGCCGCGCAGGGCATCAACATGCTGAGCGAGTTCCGGCGCAAGCCCCTCACGGTGCTCCTGGCGATGGTCGGGCTGGTGCTGCTGATCGCGTGTGCGAACCTCGCCAACCTGCTGATTGCCCGGGCGGCCGCGCGGCACAGGGAAATGGCTATCCGGACCGCCATCGGCGCCGGCCGCCTGGCTATCCTGAGGCAGTTGCTCGCCGAAAGCGTGATGCTGACCCTCGCCGCCGGCGTGGTGGGTATCGTCCTGGCGTACTGGGCCGACGCCGGCCTGCTGCGGCTGGTTTCCCAGGACGACGGCCCGGGTTGGGTGACCGCGCGCGTCGACGTGCGGCTGTTCGCCTATTCGATGGCGGTGGCGGCGGTTGCGGGCCTGGTGTTCGGATGCGCGCCGTTGCTCCAGGCCTGGCGGATCGACCTGGTGACGGCGCTCAAGGAGCAGGCGGGGACCGCCGCTTCCGCGGCACGGCAGCGGATGAGGAAAGTGCTGGTGGCTGCGCAGATCGCCCTCGCGCTGGTGCTGCTGGCGGGCGCCGGCCTGTTCGCCCGAACCCTCCTGAACCTGAAACACACCAACCCGGGTTTCCAGCCGGCGAATCTGCTGAGCTTTGCGCTCGAGCCCAGGCTAAGTGGATACGACCCTCCGCGTGCGGCGGCGCTGCTGCGGAACCTTCGGGAACGGCTAGCGAGCATGCCCGGCATCGAGGCCGTCGCCTATGCCGGCCTGGGCCCGTTCGGCGGCGGCTCGAATGGCAGCAGTCTCTACGTTGAGGGCTACCAGGCAGCGGCGGATGAGGAACCGGGAACGAACTGGGACAGCGTGGCGCCGGGATTCTTCCGGGCGCTCGGAATCCCGATCCTGGCGGGCCGCGAATTCGACGAGCGCGACAACGGCGCCGGGCCGAAGGTGGCGATCATCAACGAGGCGCTGGCGAAGAAATACTTCCAGGGCCGCAATCCGCTCGGGTTCCACATCGGCCAGGAAAAGAAGATGGAATACGAGATCGTCGGCGTGGCGCGGAACATCCGGCCCGGCTCGCTTCGCCAGCCGGCCGAACCGTTCCTCTACCTGTCTCATGAGCAGAAACCGCCGCACCGCAGCATGATCTACGTTCGCGGATACGGGCGCGACCTCGGCTCGGCCGCGCGCGCCGCAGTGCGCGAGATCGACCCAAACCTGCCGGTGACGAACATGGAGACCATGCAGGCGCGGATCGACGAATCGATGTTCGTCGAGCGTTCGGTGGCCGTGCTGGCCGTCGCGTTTGGCGTCCTGGCCACCGTGCTGGCCGCCGTGGGGTTGTATGGCGTAATCGCCTACTCGGTGGCGCGTAGGACGGCCGAAATCGGCATTCGCGTGGCGCTCGGCGCCTCGCGCGGCCGCGTGGTCCGGCTGGTGTTGCGCGAGGTGATGGTGATTGTCGCCGCCGGTCTGGCAATCGGCCTCCCGGCCGCGCTCCTTCTGGGCCGTGTGGCGGCCTCGCAGTTGTTCGGCATCCAGCCGCACGACCCGGCGATGCTGGCCGCCGCCGCGGCGGTGCTGGCGGCCGCTGCGCTCGCCGCGGCCTGGCTGCCGGCGCGCCGCGCCGCGCGCATCGAGCCGCTCCGCGCCCTGCGCTATGAGTAGGAGCTGCCGGGAGCCGCAGCCGGCCGTTGGCGCGAACGCCTCCCTTTCCGCCGGTCGCGCCGTGGATTGCTCATGGGCGAGGCGGAATGAGGACAGCCTTTCGCACCGGCTTGTCAATTCTGCGCGTGTGCGATAGTATTTCCTTGTTCTCACCAGCCCGGGCGCTGGCCATATCGGGCGGATATCCAGAGACTGAAATGTCGAGACGGTAGCGAATGATTGCGTACCCTCAGGAAAAGACTGCCGAAGCGGTGGGGAGGGGCGCAGCCGGGCGATTGCGCGTCTTGATTTACACTCACGATTTTCCGATTTTTCCGGGAGGTATTCCGACGGAATATCTGAACTCGATCGGGCTGGCGCGGCTCGGGGCCGAAGTCGGACTGGTGTCGATGGTGCACACGGCCGAGCAGCGGGCCCGCAGGGCGGACCTGGAGAGGCAAGGCGTCCGAACATACGCTTGGGAGATCCCGGAGCTTCACTCGCCTTGTTCCGCGGCGCCCGCGACGCCGCGTGTGTCGTCGCGCTTGCACCGCCATTTCGCGCAAGTGCTCGCCTGGTGGCGAGCGTGGCCGGGGCGGCCCGCGGACGCCGTGCTTGCTGATCTGTGCTTCCGAAACATGGCGCCAGCCTTGACGCAGGCTCTTTGCGAGCATCCCTGGGACGTGTTGCTGGTCGTTCAAAGCAGCAGCGCGGCGGTGGTGGACTATGTCCCTCGTCCGGCGGTGAGCGCGCTGCTGATGCACGATATCCGGTCGGTGGTCTTCGAGCGGCGAGCGCGGGTTGCCCGAGGCGCCTGGCAGCGGCTGATGCTCCAGCGCCAAGCGCGGCGGTACCGCCGGTTCGAGAAGAAGTACGCCTCGCGGTACGACTTGGTGATCGCGGTTTCCGAGCACGACGCGCGGTGGATCGCAGAACACTGCGCGCCCCGGCGGGTCCTGGCGCTGCCTCTGCCCGTGGACTCGGATTACTTCCGCCCTGGCGCGCAGCCGGCTGAAGTACCGAACCGCATTGTGTTCACGGGCCTGATGAATCACCCTCCGAACGTGGACGCGGCCGTGTTCTTCGCGCGGGGAGTCCTGCCGGCCGTGCGGAGGCTCGCACCGGATGCGGAGTTTTACGTCGTGGGCAGGAACCCGGCGCCTGAGGTGCTGGAACTCGGCGGGCTGCCAGGGGTCGTCGTGACGGGGACGGTGCCCGACGTGCGGCCGTACTTGGAGTCGGCGGCGGTTGTCGTCGTACCGCTGCGCGCCGGCTCCGGAGCCAGAAACAAGATTCTGGAAGCCTGGGCAATGGAGAGGTGCGTGGTCTCGACGAGCATCGGGGCGGAGGGACTCGAGTACCGGGAGGGGGTCGATATCGTGATCGCGGACGGCGCCGATGGCTTGGCCAAGGCCGTCGCGCGGGTCCTGAAGGACCGGAACCATCGCGAGCGCATCCGGTGTGCCGGACGCGGCCACGCCTCCGGTGCGTACCATCCCGACCGCATCGCCGGCCAGCTCTTCCAGGAATTCCAGACTCTAACAGGCGCGCGGGCGTGCAGCGAGCGGATGCGGATCGCCCTCGACATGCGGTGGATGGTTCCGGGAGTGGCGGGAGGGATCGAGGACGAAGCGCGCGGTTTGCTGAACGAACTCATCCGGTTGGACCGACATAACGAGTACACCGTGATTCTGCCGGCGGTCTGCCGGTACGACTTTGACCTCCGTTCGGCGCCGAACTTCCGCGCGCTCTGCCTGGACTCGTTCGGAAGCCAGTGGCGCGACTTCTGCTGGCGGACGAGGCGTGGACTGCACAGGCTGCTGGGGCTGGATCACTGGGAGTCCGCCGAGGTCCGCGGTCTGCGGCACCTGCGCGAGTTCGACAGCCAGATCGTTTACTCGTCTCCGGGCTACATCTACCCGGACGTCTACCCGCTCCGGCACGTCGTCAAAGTTCCCGACCTCCAGCATGAGTTCTATCCGGAGTACTTCACGCGCGAGGCGCTTGAGGAGCGGCGGAGGCTGTACGGGGAGGCGGTCCGCCGGGCTGACCATGTGACGACGGGCTCGGAGTTCTCGCGGCAGACGCTGATCGAACGGCTGGGGGTGGAGCCGGATAAGATCACGGTCGTGCCGCTGGCGGCGGATTCGGTTTTCCGGCCGATGCCGCCGGCGGCGGCCGAGGCGGCGCTCAGGGAATACGGACTGCGGCCCGGTTCGTACATGTTCTTTCCGGCGCACACCTGGCGCCACAAGAACCATCGCGCCGCGGTGAGCGCGCTCCAGATCCTGCGCGACCGGCGCTGTGCGGATTTGATGCTGGTTTGCACCGGCGAGCCGCGCGAAGCGCAGGCGGAAATCGAGCAGCAGATCGACTCGAGCGGCTTGAAGGGGCGAGTGGCGTTTCTTGGGTACTGCCCGCGGGAGGTGATGCCGGCGCTGTACTCGGGAGCGCAGTGTCTGGTGTTCCCGTCGTTGTTCGAAGGATTCGGCATCCCGGTTGTGGAGGCGATGCGCTCGGGCTGCCCGGTGGTTTGCAGCAACGCGACGAGCCTGCCGGAAGTCGCGGGCGACGCGGCACTGCTGGTGGATCCGAACGACCCCGAAGCGCTGGCGGCGGCCATCGGCCGGATACTGGACGAACCCGGCTTGCGGGCCTCATTGGCGAGCCGGGGGCTGGAGCAAGCGTCCCGCTTCTCCTGGCGGAAGCACGCGCTGGAAACGCTGGACGTGTGGCGGCGGGTGCATGCACGGATGTACGGATTCCAAGGAACGGATTCGTGATGGCGCCGAGACTCCCGCGCATTTCGATCGTGACCAGTTCGTACAACCAGGGGAACTACATCGGCGAGACGATCGAAAGCGTTCTGGCCCAGAACTACCCGAACGTGGAGCATATTGTGGTCGACGGAATGTCGACCGACGATACGCCGGCGGTGCTGGCGCGCTACCCCCACCTTCGCGTGATTCGCGAGCCGGACAAAGGGCACGGAGACGCGGTAAACAAAGGCTTTCGCGCAGCCACAGGCGAGATCTACGGGTTTCTGAACTCGGACGACACGCTGTTGCCGGGCGCACTGGAACGTGTGGCCGCCGAGATCGACCCGGGCCGAGGGCGGCACATTGTGATGGGCCGGTGCCGGTTTACCGACGAGCACGGCAGGTACACGGGGATCGAGCATCCGAGCCATTTCGAGAGCTTCGACCGGGTCCTGAAGATCTGGAAGGGCCACACCATCCCGCAGCCGGCGGTTTTCTGGACAGCCGAGGTCTGGCGGGAGTGCGGGCCGCTGGAAGACGCCGGGTTGGTGCTGGACTATGACCTGTTCTGCCGGTTCGCCCGGAGACACCGCTTCCATTGCGTGGATCAGGTGCTGGCCACGTACCGGCTTCAGCCCGAGTCGAAGACGATGCGGTCAACCGAGGAGCAAAGGCTTGAAGACAGCATCGGCGTCAGCCGGCGCTACTGGGAATCCCCGTTCACTCTGCGGTACTGGCGGCTCGCTTCCTCACTGGCGGCCTATCGTCTGAACCGTCAGGGCCGGGTGCACCGGCTCTACTTGCGGGCGGCGCAGGAAAGGCGGCAAGGGCGCTGGCTTAGAGCCGTGCCCTATGGCGCGGCGGCAGCCGTTCTGGGGCCGGAGCTGGCGTTCAACCTCGTGGCGCTCCCGCGGTTGCAGCGGCTGGGCGGATCGCTGCTGCAACGCGCGGCACGCTTGAGCGCGAGAGCGAAAGCGCTGCCGTCACAAACAGCCGTCTACATGGACCGCACCGACATTTGGAGTGACGGCTGGGCGGGGCCGCAACTGCTCATCCGGTGCGAGGCTCAGGGCGGGGAGGATCTGTTGGTCCTGGCCGGGTGGGCGGAGCTGAAGTACCTGCGCAAGCTCCTGGTATTGTCGGTATCGGTGGATGGCGAGCTCGCCGGCGATTTTCCGGTCCGCCAGCCCGACTTCCAGTTCGCAGCGCCGCTGCAAAATCCGCTCGGCTCCGGGACGCACTGGATTCAGGTGCGGGCCAGCACCTGGTGGGCTCCCCACCGCGTCCTGCTGTCGGGGGATTACCGGCCGCTGTCCTGGCGGCCCGCGCCGGAGGGGGTCACTCTGGCAAGGCAGGCCAAAGCGCAACTAACCTAGCCCGCTTTTCTCACCACGACCGTGGCGAGGCGCGATGAGAGGGCCGCAGCAGGTTGTTGGTGAGAAATGCGGGCTAGGCGTGAGGGAGCGGCGCACTCGCTGCTCGCCCGTTCAGCCGCCTGATAGCTGCGGTGTGGCCGAAGGTGAGGAGCCGCCTCATCAGGGTTCGAACCGAGGCAGAACGCCGAGCCTGCTCAGCAGCCGGAAGACGAAGCTGGCCAGCAAAGCGCTGCGCGCCCGTTCCAAGCGCTCGACCCCGGCGGCGAGGCGGTTGCGCTCGCCCTCGACGGCGCCCAGACGGGTTCCCTGCGCCTGGATGACGTCCAACCGCGCGGCGCGGTCGGCCTCGGAAGCTTCGAAGTGCCCGTGCAGGTCCCGCAGTTCGGCGGCGAGGCGGTTGCGCTCGCCCTCGACGGCGCCCAGACGGGTTCCCTGCGCCTGGATGACGTCCAACCGCGCGGCGCGGTCGGCCTCGGAAGCTTCGAAGTGCCCGTGCAG
>JBEKLJ010000125.1:0-10254 GCA_050010255.1 Bryobacteraceae bacterium | reverse complement strand
CGCGCGCCATGGCGACCCGCTGCTCCTCGCCGCCGGAGAGCTGCCGCGGAAGGTGATCGACGCGGTCCTCCAGTCCCACCAGCTTCAGCGCCGTCAGGGCGTGCTCGATGCGGTCCCGCTTCTTCAGGCGCGTCAGCTTGAGGGGCAGCTCGACGTTCTCCAGCGCCGTCAGCACGGGAATCAGGTTGAAGGCCTGGAAGACGAAACCGATGTGCTGGTTGCGCCAGCGCGCCAGTTGGCGGTCGTTCAGGCGGCCCAGCTCCTGGCCGAGCACGGCCACCTGCCCGGCGCTGGGGCGGTCCATGGCCGCGATCAGGTGCAGCAAGGTGGACTTGCCGGAGCCGGACGGCCCCATCAGCGCGATGAACTCGCCGCGCTTCACTTTCAGGTTGATGCCGCGCAGCGCCATCACCCGCAGGCCGTCGTGGCCGAACTGCTTGTCGAGATTCAGGGTTTCGATGACGGTCTCACTCATCTCATGTCTTCCTTGACCGGACCCGGTCGCCGTCCTTAAGCGTTGCCGGCGGATTCGCGATCAGGTCTTCGCCCCCGAGCAGGCCCTCTTCGACGCGGACGCCCTGCGCGGTGGTCCCGCCGGTCTTCACCACGCGGCGTACCGCCCTGCCGTCGAGCACCACGAAGACCGCGCCATCGCGCACTGCCGCGGCCGGCACCACGACGATGCGGCGGGCCGGGGCGCCGGCCTCCGCCCTCTCCTCGGAGT
The DNA here is from genome assembly GCA_050010255.1 of Bryobacteraceae bacterium. Classification (GTDB taxonomy): domain Bacteria; phylum Acidobacteriota; class Terriglobia; order Bryobacterales; family Bryobacteraceae; genus JBEKLJ01. Next base: position 9,530 of record JBEKLJ010000125.1, on the reverse strand, counting down.
AGAAGGCGACGCTAGCGTTCATGTCCGGCCGCAGGTAGTCGTCCGGCTGCACGATCTTCACTTTCACCTGCACAGTGGCCTTCTGCCGGTTCGCCTCGGGGGAGATCTGGCGGATGTAGCCGTCGTAGCGGCGGTCGGGGTAAGCGTCGGTGGTCACCCAGCCGCGCTGGCGCGGGCCGAGCTTGGCGAAGTCGTTCTGGCTGATGTCGAGCTCGACCTCGAGGTCGTTCAGGTCGGCGAGCGACACCACGTATCCCTTGGCGCCGCGCTCGCCGACGAAGCTGGTGGTGACGAACTCGCCCCGCTCGACGGCGCGCTCCAGGATGGTGCCGCTGACCGGGGCGTGGATCACCGTATTGGCGAGCTGCGTCTCGAAGAACTGCACCGCGCCGCGCGCTTGCCGCACCTGGCCGCGCGCCTGGTCGGTCTCCTCCTGCCGCGGGCCGAGCCGAACCAGCTCGAAGCGCTTCTCGAGCGAGGCTACCCGGGCCACCTGCGCGTCGTAGCGCGCCTGGGCGTCATCCAGCGCCTGCTTGGAGAGCACGCCTTCGCCAACCAGTTGCCGGGTGCGGTTGAGCGTGAGGCGCGCATTGAGCAGGTCGGCGCGCGCCTGCTCGACGTCCGCGCTGGCCTGGGCGATCTCCTCGGGCCGCGATCCGGCCTCCAGCTCCCGCAGATGCGCCTCCATCGAGGCGAGCTGCCCGCGCGCCTGCTCCAGTTGCGCGCGGTACTCTTCGTCCTCCAGCCGCACGATCACCTGGCCCTGCCGGACGCGGTCGCCCTTGTCCACCCCGATCCAGGCCACCCTGCCGACGACCTTCGCGCTGACCTCGATCTTGTGCGCCGCCACGATGTAGCCGGTCGCGTTCAGGATGACGCCCGGCCCGGAGGCGGAGGCGCTCGCCGCTGTCACCCGCGTCGTCTCGACCTCGATCGTGCTGCTGGAGTGCTGATAGACCAGAAAACCCGCCACAAGCAGGACGACGAGGAGTGCGCCCGCGGCGATCCACGGCAGGACGGGCCGCCGCGCCTGGTCCTGCCGCTCCTCGCGGTCGATGCGCAGATTGCTGAGGTCGCTGGCCATGTAACGCTCTCCTTATCCCTCGCGCAATGCGTTGAGGATCTCTTTCTTGGCCGCCATCCGCGCCGGGAACACGCCGCCGAGCGCGCCCATGAGCAGCGCGAACCCCACGCCGGCCGCGATGATCGACGGGCTGACGCGGAAATCGAAGGCGATCTCGCTGAAAGTGACGAGGTTGCCTATGCCGGCCGTCATGCCGTTCAGCGGAAGCACCAGCAGGCAGCCGAGCACGCCGCCGGCGGCCGATAGCAGCAGCGACTCCAGGAAGAAGCTGAGCAGGATGCTGGCGCGCGAGAAACCCAGCACGCGCAGGGTGCCGATCTCGCGCGCGCGCCGGGAGACGGCCGCGTACATGGTGTTCATCGCGGCGAAGCTGCTGCCCACGGCCATGATGATGGCCACCATCAGTCCGACGTACTGCACCGGCTTGCCCGAGTTGGTCTGTTGTTCGTAGTAGGCCCTCTCGGTCTGCGCCGAACAGTTCAGCCGGCGGTCGTCGTTGATGTCGCGGATGAGCGCGCGCACGGCCACCGCGTCGGTGGCGCGGACCAGCGCCGAGCTCAACACCGAGGAGCGGTTGAAGTCGGCGCTCACCTCGTCCACGTCGCCGAAGATCTCGCTGTTGGATGCGGTTTGACCGGCGTCCATGATGCCGACCACGCGCCAGTCGCCGCGGCCGAAGCGGATCGTGCGGCCTAGCGCCGCCCCCGGGAACCGGCCGGTGATCGAACGCCCGACCACCACCTCGCGCTGGCCGCTCTCGAACCAGCGCCCTTGAGCGAGCCTCACCTGGTCCCGCATCTCGATCCCCGCCCCGGATAGCCCGCGCAGCGTCACGTTCATCCCGTCCGGATTGCTTCGGCTCGGCAGGTTGATCACGGTGACGAGCTCCAGCGAGGCCAGCGGTTCGCCCCCGCGGCCGCGCGCAATGCCCGGCTTGGGCCGCAGGTCCTGATAGGCGGTGCGGAGGAAGTTGCTCGCCAGCTCGGAGTCGGACCCCTTCCGCAGGACGAGCACGTTGAGCGGGTGGCCGGAGGCTGCGAAGGCCGTATCCAGGCCGTGGACCAGCGCCAGGATCGCCAGCAAGACCGCGACCGTCAGCGCGATGCCCAGCGCGGTCATGATGGTGGTCGTCTTCCGGACCACCAGGTTGCGCAGGTTGTAGGAGATGGGGATCGCTGCCATGAGCTGCTCCTAGCCGGCGTGCCGCACGGCATTCACGATCGAGGTGCGCGCCGCCGCCAGCGCGGGAACCACAGAGCTGGCCACGCCGATCAGCACCGCCAGCCCCAGGCACAGCCCCGCCGTCCGCGGCTGGATCGCCAGGTGCCGAAACAGGTCGAAGCCGATCGGACCCATCCGCACCAGGACGCACAGGCCGCTCGCCAGCAGCAGCCCCAGCGCGCCCCCCGCCAGCGAGATGATCACCGCCTCCCCGAGGATGATGCCCGTCACCTCTCCGGTGGTGAAGCCGAGCGTCTTCAGGATCCCAACCTCCTGGATCCGCTCGCGCACCGACATGGCCATCGTGTTCGCCGAAACCAGCAGGATGGTGAAGGTCACGGCGGCGCAGATGCTCAGCAGGAACGCCTTCACGTTGCCCAGAAACGAGAGAAAGCTCAGTCCGAACTGTTGCTCGGACTCGGTCTTGGTCTCGAACGACGTGTTGCGGAACGTTGCATCGACGTCGCGGGCGATGCGGGGCGCCGATTCGGGGCTGTCGGCCAGGATGCTGAAAGCGCCGACCATCGAGCCCCGCCCGCGCGAGATGCTCTCTTCCAGGTACTTCCAGTGGAAGTAAAGGACCTCGGCGTTCTCGGGGGCGTCAAAGATGGCACGCACCGTCAGCTCCAGCGTCACCGGGAAGATGTCACCGACCAGGGTGATCCGGTCGCCCGGCTTGAAGTTCAGCCGGTCGGCCAGCATCCGTCCCACCAGGCACCCGGTCCGGTCCTGCAGGAAGGTCTTCTTCTGGTCCTCGGGAACGCTCATCTCACCGCGCAGGATGAAGAGGCTCTCGGGCTCGATCGCCATGCGCGCAAAGAAGTTGTTGGGATCGCGGCTGTCCTTGTAGGCCCCGCCGAACCACTGCAATATCCCCACCTCCCGCACGCCGCGGATCGAGCGGATCTTGTCGCGGTAGTACATCGGCATCGAGACAGCCAGCGAGACGCGGTTGCGCGTCACCAGCCGCAAGGCTTGGTACGCCGACGGCTTCGCGAAATAGAAGGCCGCGTAAACGGCCAGCAGCACGCCCAGCAGGCACAGGGAGATCCCGGTGCTAACCACCGTCAACGCCGTCCGGCGCCGGTTTCGCCAACTGTTCTTGAACATCAGCGAGACGAACCGTAGCATTGAATCCATTCTACCGAACGTCTGGCGGCGGCTCGCCCGGGAATCGGCCGGCTGCGGGCGCGCCGCGAAGGCCCTCGGCCCGGTGCACGCCGCGGGCGCGCCTCGCTTCGAACGGTGTGAGAAGATCGGGCTAGCCTGTGTTGGACGACGAAAACTACATGCGGGAGGCGCTCGCGCTGGCGCGCGAGGCCGAAGCGGCCGGCGAGGTTCCGGTCGGCGCCGTGGTGGTCGCGGGCGGCCAGATCGTGGGTCGTGGCCGCAACTCGCCCCTGGCGCGGCTGGACCCCACCGCGCACGCCGAGATTCTGGCCCTGCGCGAGGCCGCCGCCGCCGCAAAGAACTACCGGCTCGATGACGCCGCGATGTACGTCACGCTGGAGCCCTGCGTCATGTGCGCCGGCGCGCTGGTGGCAGCGCGCCTCCGGCGGGTCGTCTTCGGCGCACGCGACCTGCGCTTCGGCGGCATCCGCAGCAAGTTTCGCATCGCCGACTCCGACCTGCTCAACCACCAGGTGGAGATCGTCGAGGGCGTGCTGGCGGCCGAGTGTCTGGAGTTGTTGCACCGGTTCTTTGAAACCCGGCGGTAGGGGTCGATCATGATCGACACCTACCGGGTGATCTCGAGCAGGGCTAGGGCTCCCGGGAGTCCCGGCGCGCCAGCGCCAGGAACTCATCCCGCGTCTCCTTGCGGTCGCGGAAGGCGCCGAGCATGGCGCTGGTGACGGCGCCGGAGTGCTGCTTCTCGACGCCGCGCATCATCATGCACAGGTGGCGCGCCTCGCACACCACGCCGACGCCCAGGGGATCGAGGACCTGCTGGAGGGATTGCGCGATCTCCTGGGTCATCCGCTCCTGGAGCTGGAGGCGGCGGGCGAACATATCCACGACGCGCGGGATCTTGCTCAGACCCACCACCTTGTCCTTGGGCAGGTAGGCCACGTGCACCTTGCCGAAGAACGGCAGCAGGTGGTGTTCGCACAGGCTGAAAAACTCGATGTCCTTGACGATAACCATCTCGTCGTACTTCACGGTGAACAGCGCGCCGTTGACGACCGCGGCGATGTCCTTGTGGTAGCCGCTGGTGAGGTCGCGCAGCGCCTGTTCGACGCGCTCCGGCGTTCTGAGGAGGCCTTCGCGGCAGGGATCCTCGCCGAGCTGTCGCAGGACCTCTTCCATCAGAGCGGCGATCGAGCGCGGCTCCTGGCGTTCTGGGGCGAGCGCCTTGGCGGCGGCGTTGTCATCCATATAGGTCAAACCGGTTCCTTTTGGTCTCGTAGATTCTGATGCGGTCGAGGCGCGGCCATTCGCCCGGAAACGTACTCGGCCATTGCCGGGCCAGACGGGTGCGGATCTCGATCGCGATGTTCTCGGCGGTCGGGACTGCGGCGGCGAACGCCGGCACGCCGGAGTTCAGGTCCTGGTGATCGAGCGGATCGAGCACCTCGCGGCGGACCAGGCCGTCCAGCGCGCCAACGTCGGCGGCCCGGCCCGTAGCCGGATCGAGGGGACCGCGCACGCTGACCTCGAGCACGTAGTCGTGCCCGTGCCCGAAGGGGTTGTTGCACTTCCCGTAGAGCGCGGCGTTGTCCGCCTCCGAGAGCGCGGGCGCGTGCAGCCGGTGCGCGGCCGAGAAGCGATAGCGGCGGGTGAGCCGGATCACGGCGTCTCTCCCAAGTAGTCCACGTAGAGGTCCTCGGTCTCGTACAGCCGCACGCGGTGCAGCCGCACAGCGTTGAAGTTCAGGTGCGGCTCGAGCCGCCGCCACACTTCGACGGCGACGTTCTCCGCCGTCGGCGCCAGGGTGTCGAACGGCGCCACCTCTTGGTTCAGGAAACGGTGGTCCATCGGCTCGAGGATCTCGCGGGTCAGGATGTCCTTGAGCCGCTTCAGGTCAAAGACCATGCCGCTGACCGGGTCGGGCTCACCCTCCAGCGTGACTTCGAGCGCGTAGTTGTGGCCGTGCGGGTTGGCGGACAGGCCGTAGATGGCGCGGTTCTCCTCCTCGCCGAGGCGCGGGTTGCGGCACGCGTGCGATGCGGAGAACTCGATCCTGCGCGTAATCAGCATGTCTGGCCCCTGCCCCGGAATTGCGCTGCCCGCGGGAGGCGGGCGCCGCTCTGCGCCCAACCGGATAGATGTCGCCGGGCGCCAGCGGATACACTAAGATCATAGGAATTCCGGATGCCTCGCGTCAAAACGGACCGCGTCCTCATCGCTTTGCTGGTGGTGTGCCTGGGGCTGCTGGGGTGGGCGATTGCGGGTGCGTTCCGGGAGAACGTGGTGGTGGCCGGCGACACGGCTCCGCACTTCGCCATCACCACCGACAGCGGCCGCACCATCACCCCCAGGGATTTCGGCGGCAAGCTGCTGGTGCTGCACTTCTGGGCAAGCTGGTGCCCGCCCTGCGTGGTCGAGATGCCGTCGCTCAACCAGTTTCAGAGGGAGTTCGCCGGCGCGGGCGTGGTGGTGCTCGGCGTCAGCGTGGACCACAACCCCAGGGCCTACCAGGCCTTCCTGCGGCGCATGGGAGTCTCGTTCCTGACGGCGCGCGACCCCGAGGCCCGGATCAGCTCCCAGTACGGCGCCTACCAGTACCCGGAGACCTTCATCATCAACCGCGAGGGCAAGGTGGTCGAGAAGATCATCAGCAACACAGACTGGATGGACCCGGAGCGGCTGAACGTGATCCGGGCGCTGCTGAGTTCATGACTTCCTCCGAAGCGGAGGCTGCGAATGCTGTCCCGGCGACAACTGCTATTGGCGACAACGATGGGCACGGCCCTGAGGGCGAACAAGATGACGACGAAGGAGCGCGTTGACCGCGCGTTGAAGGGCCAGGACGTGGACCGGCCGCCGTTCACGTTCTGGCACCATTTCCGCTTGGAGGCGTTTCCCGGCGAGCGGCACGCCGCGCGTACGCTCGAGTTTCACCGCCGGTATCGCACGGACCTGGTCAAGGTGATGAGCGACTATCCGTACCCCAAGGGCGCCGGCGGGCTGCGCGGGCTGAAGGTGGAGGCGAACCCCTTCCCGGAGCAGGTCCGGGCGCTCGAGATCATCCGCGACGCGCTGGGCGGCTCGGCGTATTTCATCGAGACGATCTTCAATCCGTACAACCAGGCCGGGAAGATCGCTTCCAAGCAGGAGGTCGAGCGGCTGCGGCAGGAAAGCCCGCGGGGGCTGCTCGACGCGCTGGAGGCGATTGCGGAATCCGAGGCGAACCACGCGCGGCGCGCGCTTCAGATTGGAGCGGCCGGCATCTTCCTGGCCATCGATAACCACCCGCAGCTCACCGCCGAGGAGTACGCTAGGTTCAGCGAGCCGTTCGACCGGCTGGTGCTCGAGGCGGCGCGCGAGGCGAAGCTGAACGTCATTCACCTGCACGGCGCGCGCGTCTACCTGGACCGCTTCCGGAGCGGCTGGCCGGCGGCGGTGCTGAACTACGAAGCCCACCTGACCAAGATTCCGCTGGCCGAGGCGCGCCGGCATTACGCGGGCGTGCTGATGGGCGGCATCGACGAGGTGAACTTCCGCAAGCTGAGCGAGGCCGAGCTGGGCGAGCAGTGGCACGCGGCGCAGCGGGCCGCCGGGGCAAGGTTCATCCTGGCGCCGGGCTGCTCGGTGCCGGACCAGAGCACGGAGGAGGAGCTGAGCCGGCTGCCGCGCGTGCTGGGCGCTTAGCCCGCCCGGGTGCCGTCGCGGCGCGGTCACGGATTCGGCCGCGCCGCGGCCTGCGGAGGAATTCGGAAAGACAGAAAAACGCCCGGCCGGAGCCGGGCGTTCTTGTTCACCTGAAGGAGCCCGGGGCCGCCGAGCGCTACTTCGCCAGCCGCAGCAGCTCCGAAGCCACCCTGACGAATGCAGAGTGGAGTTCCGCGGCGTTTCCTGCTGACACGTACATTCCCTGCTCCTGGGCGGGGGGTACAACGTAGGAACTGGATCTTGGGTCGTTGGCGACCCTCTTCAGCAGACCCTGATCAACTCCGTCAGTTCCCTCATAGCCGATCGTGTAGATCGCGATCTTCGGGTCCGCGACAGTTCGGATCCGGAGACCCGCAGCATCCACGGCCTGCCAGATGGCGAGCTGCATATGATACGCGTCTAGGGTCTGAGCTGCGGTTGAGGTCGAATTTGTGCGCCCAATCTGAGTGGCATCGTAGGTCGTTCCGTTGTAGACCGAAGGGGGGCTGGCTGCATGTCCATTCTGGACGATGTCAGAGTTGGTGTAACCGCCTCCGGTCGTGCTGTTGCCCCAGTAGTCAAAGGCAGGGATTACCCGGAGGTCGGAGTACTGCGTACTGCCTTGATAGTTTACGTGAGTCGGCAGCGTCGCGCAACCAGTGGTAGGAGTGTTCGGAGAGATCGTACTCGAGTCATTGGGCGTCACGTTTTGCTTCACCCAGTTCAACGTGGTACCGGTGTTGTTCCACGCCAGTTGGAAGAACCCCACCAGAGTACCCGCCCCGAGCGGTGGGATACCCATCGAGCCGATCATTTGCGTCGACACAGTGGCAGTGGCCGGATTGTTCGCGCACGGAGACAGGGTGGCACTAGAAGTAGGAGGCACCAGCTTTTGGGTTTTTAGCGAGTTATACGTGCTCGCCGGCGATGCCCGATTGTTGATGTACACGCTGATCGTAGTCGGCACGCCATCGGTCATGAGCACAATCGCATTGAGCCGGTCGTCGGAGCCGTTCGCCGCCACGGCGCGGTTGTGCCCCCTCATAAGCTCGATATAGGCCATTGAAAGCCCTTCGGCCATGCCCGTATACTCAGCAACGTTGCCTGCCTTAACGGCGTTGAGCATGTCCATCATGGGACCCTGCGCCGGCGTCTTGGGGGTCGAGTTGGCAGTCAAGAAGCCCGTATCCGGACCACCGGTGTTGGTGGTCGGAGTGCCATCATAAGGTCTAGTAGTGTAGTTGGGGTATGCGACAATCGCGCTGGAGCCGAAGAAGATCAGGCCCAACTCGTCGGTGCCCGCGGTGAACATGTCGGTGAAGGTTTTCGCGCCGGAAATGGCCTCCGAAAAGACGGTGTTATGGGTGGTAGGGTCCGTGTACGAATACATGGAATAACTGCGATCGAGCACCACCACTACGCGCGTGTCCCTGCGCGTGGCGATGGCGGAAGCCGTCACGACGGCGGGGGTCCCCTGAAAAATCTGCAAGAACAAAAGCGGAACACTGGCATGACCGGTGATGTCTATTTCATGCGTGTTCAAGCTTGGGTGCCAATAGTGAATTTCGCCCGCAGCGGGATCGCTCAGCGTGCTTCCCCAATACTTAGGATTTTGGGGGAAGTTAGCGCGCAGGAACTCCAAGGCGATCTCTTCGATGTTCGCCTGGGTGCCGAGCAGGCGCCCGGCGCCCAGCGCGGCGCCGTCTACAGCGCCGGAGAGCTTTGCCTGGACGATGTACAGCATAGTGAGGTCGATCGCGAGGCCCGCGAGCGGAATTATCAGGCATGTCAGCATCAACGTGAACAGTATCATCGCCGATCCACGCCGGCGGAGTCTCTGACCGCAAGCTGCACGCATACTGGCTCCTTTGCACCGAAACTCAGAAAAAGTTACAGGAGTAGGCTTTCGCATTCGGAATGATGCCGGTCATATTAAAGCCTAGGGAGGCGGCTTCGGAAATATAAACATACTCACCGGAGGGCAACCCGGAGACTGCCTTCGTCACTTGATCTACTTTATATGGGTTGATGGCATCGAAGGAAGGCAACGCCGCTCCCCGAACTGTCACGTATTGGGCTGCTGAGATGTTTCCGGTGGTCGGGTCGACTGTGACTCCTGTCGGTGTCCCGAAGTTGCTGTCGCGGACGCTGGACTGACCGAGCACCAACCGCTGCGTAAATACCCAGCTCCCGAGGTTGGTACACCCGCTCGGGTTGCCGTTCCCATCGACCGCGCCCCCGAGCGCGCAGGTGGCCGGGTCGACGTAGGTAAGCTTAGAGAGAATGATCACGGCCGAACCGGACGCGGGGGTGGTGATTTGCAATCCGAGGTCCTGCCCGAGGTTTGCGAGGACTGTTTTGTTGCCCGGCAGCGAAAAATCGATGTTGCGCGCATACATGTGCCCGGCGTCCC